>JBIJBT010000075.1:0-13412 GCA_044345055.1 Bdellovibrionota bacterium | reverse complement strand
CGTCATCACGCACTGCTCGGACGCTTCCTTCGATTGAAATGGCGGTCCGACCAGAGATCGCGGCGGTGACGCGGTGCCGTATACGCTCCACCAGAAGCTTTTCATCGCTCGCCATCAAACACTCCCCCTAATTCCTTTTCACCATCGCCCAGAGCCCCCGCAAAGCTCCGCACGAGATTTCGCCATCGGATAGTGATTACCCCCGAGGTTAGATTTAGAGAGATCTCGCCGCGAGGCTGCCTCGGATTGTCCTCCCATCGCCATCCGATAAGACCGCCGCAACGATTCGCGATGATCGCCCTATCTTCGGGATGGGCCCGAACCACGACCTCCCGCTCTCCCCGAAGCACCGTCGTTGCAAATCTCTCCGCCTCCCGCGCCAGCCGTTCGGCCATGAGATCAGGAAATCCACTCCCCATTCGTTCCACTATCTGCGTTGCCCCCTCAAGCACCAATCCCACGAGCAAATCCTCAAGAGTTGCCCGAACGGTGGCCTCGTGGGCTTCTATCACCTCGGCAACTTGAGAAAGCGCCCGCCGCGCGATCTGTTGCCGGAGTTTCCGTACCACCCTTCGGTACCGTGCGCAGCGACGACGAAGCACCTCGGTAGTCTCCGACGATGAGCAGAGCCGAGGTTGAAGAGGTGGGGTTGCGAGGTAATCATCAGCTAATGAGGGAATACAAAACGCCATGGCACCCAAAATTAGTTTTTAAAAAGGAGCAAAAAATCGGTAAAGACTCTCTCTTAACGGCCCAAGGAGAAAAAAGTTTCCTCATCACACCCATTTCCCTAAAAAAAATTCCCGCCCGCCGAACCGTATAACGCCGTCCTATCTCGTCTCCTTGGCATCTTCCTTGCCCATTAACCTAAGGAACCTCCGCTACTCGGAGATTTTTTCCTACCAACCGCCCCGGAGAAATAGCGCCATGCGTCTTGAATCAGCTCTTTATTCCAGCAGATCCGGTATCGATGCCCACGGCATGGCGATTGGGGTGGTGGGGGATAATATTGCCAACTCAAGCACAACCGGCTTTAAGGCGTCTCGCGCAGAGTTTCAGGATCTCGTCGCCGATGGATACGATGGGCGTGATTCGTGGGGCGGGCCAGCGGTGGGCAATGGAACAGCAATAGCGGCAGTTCGCCCCATTCATATCGAGGGGAATCTCGACCCAACCGGCCGGGAGCTCGACACCGCTATTAATGGGAATGGATTTTTTCTCGTTGGCGACGCAGAGGCTCCCCTCCTGACCCGCGATGGATCGTTCACCCTCGATGCTGAAGGGTTTCTTACCACTAACACCGGCCAGCAGGTCCTTGGATATGCGGTTGGGAGCGAGGAGCTCGCACCGATAAACATGCGAACAGTGACCGGTATTGCTGGACAGGCGACCACAGCAGCGAGTCTCGCCGGAAATCTGCCCTCAAATGCCGCGATTACTACCCCACCAGCGAATCCAGCAACCTTTAGTGCGCTCGCTGACAGCGCTTCGTATCAAACTACTCTCGAAGTGTACGATTCACTAGGCGCCAGCCATCCCGTTACACTTTCGTTTTTTCGGACTGCAGCTAATAGCTGGACCGTTCAGGCACACTCCAATGGGAGTGACATTCAGGGAGGTACCGCAGGAGTGCCGACTCAGCTCGGGGCAAACGTGAACTTAACATTTACCGCAAACGGCTTAATCGATCCCGCCAATCTTGCAGCTGCCACACTCCCGATCGCACCAACCTTTGCAAACGGTTCTGCGCCCGCTGCTATTTCTATCGGCCTCGGTAATTTCGTCCAGTTCGCCAGCCCCGGCAGCACAACGTCGATTAACGTTGATGGCAAGGGTGCAGGTCGGGTTGAGTCCTATGAAATAGAGAAAAATGGAACTATTCAGGCGATTCTCTCGAACGGTTCCCGCGCACCACTCGGCACACTCATCCTCGCCGATGTCACTAATGTTGATGGGCTTGAGCGTGTTGGAGACAATGATTTTGGGCAAACAGCTAAATCAGGCACCACTACCTTTTTGCGCCCAGGTGATGACAGAGCCGGGCTCATCGTCGGACAGAGCCTCGAACAATCTACAACCGATATCGGCAAAGAGTTTACTACCCTTATCCTGATGCAACGAGGCTACGAGGCAAATAGCAAAATACTTAACAGTACCTCTGATCTGATGCGCCAAACGATTCAGCTTCTCGGGTAAATGAGCAAAATACCAAACGGCGGTTTTACAAGCAGGCCAAACCGGAATAAACTACAGTCGATAACTCACAACCCTCGGTTCGGCTTCCCGTTTTGTTACGGGTGAGCTTGATTGGAAGACCTGTCGTGTCAGCTCTCGAAGATTCCTGTGCTCCCCCCAATGGCCTCACTCCGCCTTCGATGCGGGGAGTTCCTCTGCATCGTGCGGCTGTCGCGTCGCGCCTCGCGCTCAGCCGCTCATTAGTGATCTCTGCCGTGATGCACAGCTCAATTATTGGGCTTATCTTTTCATCTTCATTTAATCAGCATCACATAGACACGGCTACAAAACCGCAGATTGAAAACTCTTTCGATATCTCGCTCATTCCTCTCTCTGCTCTCGAAACCCACCTCCCTCGCGGAGTTCCAGTCCCTCCGCAAACTCCGCTGGAGCCTCAAGCAGCAACTCCTCCTCAATCGAAGCCCGTTGCGGCGGCTCCAGAGCATGCTCCAAAAAATGTGGCATCGAGCGTAGCTCCTTCGCTACCAAAACTCCAAAAACGAGTGCGACTAAAGGTTGATAACGAGACATCTTCGGCTCAGGCCCGTTCCGATACGCTCGCCCGTGAGAAATCTTTACGCATTAACCCGACCGTGAACTCATCAGCAAACCCAGCAGCGAACTCGAGCGCCCCCCTCGATGCAACGAGTTCACAACCGAGCGCCCCTCAACCGTTTGGCATCGCTAATGGGGATGCAACCAGCCTCGAACAGGCCCGCATCAGCTATCAGGATATGGTCGCAAAGCAGCTCGCTCGGTCCAAGAGGTATCCCGAGCGGGCACTCAAACGACGAAAGACGGGCGAGGGCTCGATTCGGCTCGAGATTAGCGCCGATGGATCAGTTTCGCAGATGACGATTCTCCGCTCGACCAATACTCCCATCCTTGATGACGAGCTCCTCGCCATGGTCAAACGCGCCTCCCCCTTCCCCGCATTTCCGAGAGATCTACGCAAAGACCGAGTGGCATTTGTGATTCCGGTGGAGTTTCGGTTAGGGGGGTGAAGAGGGGAAATGTTTTTTTTGGGGGGGTTGTGGGAACTGTGTGTTAATGGTAGGGTCTACGGGCCTTTTTTGGAGCAATTATGCTTCCTTCCTGCAACATCAGTCAGCCCTTGCTGCTTGATGAACTGAGAAATTTGTGCGGGACTACCTCAGCCGAAGGCTTCCGCCGATGGGTTGAAGGGCTTAGTCCAAAAACAAGAAAGGCCTGCGTAGAGGCCGCCAAAACGCTTTTGACCCGCGAAACTGCCATTTTTGAGGATGGGCAGGTCGTTGTAGCAATCGCTGTGATTGCGGACCAAATTCCTGACGAATTGGTCCAACAAGCCCGTGCCACGCTCGAGGAGAGCAGGCACTGGAATTGGGTTGTAAAAACCAACCCCGAGGCCTAAGCTGCCTCACCCTACGGAACCCCCCAAGCGCCAAGGCGCCGGGGTTCTTTTTTTCTATCCAACCCCCAAAGCCAACAACCCTACCCCTAGCACCACCCGATACACCCCGAACGGCAGCATCGAAAACGAGCCAAGGAATGCAACAAAAGCGCGAATAGCCGCGATTGCAACGATAAAAGAGACGATAAATCCTACCAAAAACGGCACGAATACATCGCTCGAAAGGTGGGAAAGGCTCTTTAACAGATCAAAAACGGTGGCAACAGCCATGACCGGAACCGCCACAAGAAAGGAGAACTCTGCGGCGGCGCGGCGCTCTAGCCCACACGCTAGCCCGCCGATAATCGTTGCACCACTTCGAGATATGCCGGGCCACAACGCAAAACACTGAAGACACCCAATCCCGACCGCCTGTTTTAGGGAGATATCATCAAGGCCTACCCGCTCTCCACGAGCAGCGCGATGATCTCGATCAACGAAAATCATCACGATACCACCGACAATAAGAGCCCAAGCAACCGGGGTCGGAGAAAAGAGATATGCCTTGATAGCATCTCGGGCGAGCAGCCCCAGGACAAACACCGGAGCACAAGCTGCTGCGAGCTTCACGATACCGTTCCACCCGGTTATCGCGCTCTCCCGTCTGCTCCCAACGCCACCGGAAGATTCGTAAGGCAACAATGCAAGAAAACGCCGCCAATACAGCACCACAACCGCAAGGATCGCACCAAGCTGAATGAACACCTCGAACGTATCAGCAGTCTCATCGGTGAACCCGAGGAGATGTCCCGCAATGATGAGGTGACCAGTGCTCGAAACGGGCAAAAATTCGGTCAGCCCCTCGATGATCCCTAGTATAACTGCAATCGTGAGCATTAAAGTCCCCCGTAGCCGCTAGAGCGGCCGATGAGCGTTTTCAATCATCGTGACATCTCTGACGCGGGTACGTGCAACTCCGTCGCGATGCGCCGCCTCAACGACCCGCTTCTCGACCGCCTCTGCCACGAGTGGATCAAAGATGCTCGGAATAATGTAATCCTCCCGAAGTTCACTCGGGGCAATAAGACCAGCAATTGCTTCTGCTGCCGATATCTTCATCTGCGAAGTGATCTGGCGAGCGTGACACGCAAGCGCTCCCCGGAAGATTCCCGGAAAACAGAGGGCATTGTTGACCTGATTGGCGTAATCGGAGCGACCCGTGGCCACAACCCGGGCAATCCCGACCAACTCGTGCGGAAGAAGCTCGGGCACCGGATTTGCGAGCACAAATACTATTGGATCGGGTGCCATCGCCTTAACCATATCGAGCGATACCGAACCAGGTCGCGAAACACCGACGAAGACATCCGCCCCTACAAGAGCATCAGCGATAGTTCCCTCTTGCGGCTGCTCTAAAATCTGTTCGACGAGTGCTTCCTTCATCGAATTCATGCCGTACGGTCGCCCTTTGTAGACAATTCCCCTGCTATCACACGGCACTACTCGGCGCACCCCAGCCTCAATCAGCATCTTAGTGCACGCAACCCCGCCAGCGCCAAACCCACACACCACAACCTTAAGGGACTCAAAGGGCTTGCCGACGAGCTTTGCGGCATTCATCAGCGCCGCAAGCACCACAACTGCTGTGCCGTGCTGGTCATCATGAAACACCGGAATATCAAGCTCTCGCTGCAATCGCTCCTCAATTTCGAAGCATCGCGGTGCGGAGATATCCTCAAGATTTATCCCGCCGAAACTGGTGCTCATCGCCTTTACAACGCTCACCACCTCATCAACATCGGTAACCGACAAGCAGATCGGCACCGCATCAACTCCCGCAAATTGCTTAAAGAGCGCAGCTTTTCCCTCCATAACGGGGAGCGCAGCCTTTGGCCCGATATCACCAAGCCCAAGCACTGCGGTACCGTCAGTAATAACCGCTACGGTGTTACCCTTGGTGGTGTGGGCGTAAACACTCTCGGGGTCATTCTTGATAGCGGTACACACCCGAGCAACACCCGGAGTGTAGAGGCGAGCGAGAGTTTCGGCATTTTTGACCGGCACCTTTGGTTGAACCTCTAAAACGCCCCCGCGGTGCAACACGAATGTGTCGTCCTGCCATGCGACAAGAGAGCAAAAGGGAGTTCGTGCAAGAAGAGAAACGATCTCTGCTGCGTGTTCCTCGCTACGGGTGTTAATTGTCACATCGCGCAGTGTGTACGAGAAGGTGCCCTTAATCAGGGTGATTTCGGCGACCGAACCGTGCGCCTCGCCGATCAGCTGTAATACAGAAGCAAATCGACCCGGAGCATTCGTTATCTGTATCCGAACCGTAACTGAATACGCGGGAGAGCACTGCTCTTTGGTGAGGGTTGGGATCGCTGAGATAGTCATACGCTTTTTTGCCTTTCCGAATAGCTGATTAATTTCCAAATTTTTTCGAACAGAGCCCCAATAAATTGGGCTTTAAACCGAACCGAGGCCAGCCCCCGGAGGTTCAATTTTTACAATAAGCACCGTATCGCTGCCGCCGAAACCACGAACGATTTGAGCTACAAAATTTGGCTGAAGCGGTTTTGGAAGCTCGCTGCGCAACTCCTCCAAATCTCCACCCCTGACCACACAATACTCACCTTCACGGGGCACCGGGTCTGCCCCCGTTATCCGACGTTCGGCGTATAAGCTTGCCCCATAAAAGTCCCGATGCCAAGAGACGAGAGGCGCTTCGGGTGGAACAACGAGCCGTATTTGCTCCGCAATCAGCCGCTCCGACCAGGAGATAGACAAAGGAGTCTGCACATTAGTCTGTACAATCAGGATGATCGTAAGACAGCAGATAACGCTCCGCATCGCTCCAATTCGATGAGACGAGACGGAGGCCCGAAGACCCTCTATCCCAAGCGCCCGCGATTGAGGAGCTAGAGAACCCGCGACGCCCTGATAGCTCCCCGCAGCCTCCGCATCAGCAGGCATTCTCCAGAGATACCAGCCGTAAAACGCCCCTACCGCCAAAGCCATTAACCCCAAAATTCGCCCACTACCAACTCCCATCTCAAACAAGAGGACAAGCACACGATGAACCCATTGCGGAATACCTCCTCCCGTTATTCCCGCAAAAAAAGGACTCGTAACCCAGACCCCTTCAACCATGAGGATAATCCCAGAAAGCAGCGAGAGGATTATGAGAATACCGGTCAGCCCAAGCAACGCACCAGAAAACCATCGTCGGAGCGCTACTCCATCGCGACCCGCAAGACCTCGCTCGATTAGCCGGCCGATGATAATCGCATAAAAGGGATATCCCACGAGAAGGTAGACCCCACGCTTGCTCCCGGGGATCGAGTAAAACGCAAACACAAGCGCACCAACCAAAAGTGCGTATCGGTCGAGTGCTGGGAGAGCAGCGATCTGTGCCTGCAAAAACGCACGCCCTCGCCGAAGCCGAGAAACAAGCCGCCACTCACGGGGTTTAGCAGCCTCACCTCCCACACTAAATTCGCTCCGCAACGGGCGGAGAGCGGCCCTTAACATCACAATTGTCCAGGGAAGTAGACCAGCCGCCAGAGTCGCTGCGAGGTACCACACACCATGTTGATGCGGAACAACCTTCATCGTACTGGTAAATCGACCCACATTCTCGCTCAGTACAGTATCCCGGAACTCATCTCCCCCAAGAATAAAAGCGGCCCCGTACCAGAAACCCGCCACCGAAAAAGCAACTCCCTGCCAGATACTAAATCGTCGCAAAAAGAGCGCGATCGACACTCCGAGCTTTCGCTCCTCAATCCAGAACCAGCCGAGAAAAACGAGCGACGAAAGAGCAAGCGCTACAGGCCCCTTCGCGAGGGTTGAGGCTGCGGTAAGGAGTCCCCCCAAAACCAGAAGCGGAGTTGTCCCTTTTTTGGACGTGCGAAGCGTTGGCCATAGTAGTAGAGCGCCCCCAAGGAATGCCGCATGAACCATATCAACCCGACACGAAACGGCTGCCCGTACCCACTCAAAGGATGAAACAAGCACAAGGGCAACAAACCAACGGCGGGATGTCGGAACTCTCCGAAGAAGAAACCAGGTAACTCCCCCGGCGGCAAGAAACGAAGGAAGCCGCGCTGCCATCTCTGAAATCGAGCCATTCCACCACCCAAACGCAGCGATCATCCAGTGCAGAAGCGGAGGTTTCGAAGCCACCACCCCACCATACCCACGAGGAAGTAACCACTCTCCCCGAAGCGCACTCAAAGCATTAAGCGCCTCTCGCCCCTCCCCCCGCGAGAAAAAATGAATATCTCCGAGAGATATCGCAATCCCAAGGATAAGCGCGGCAAGGAGAACGAGCTCAGGAGATACCGGAGCTTTAATTTTGGAAGAGGTGTATCCGGTTTTTCTTTTCATCTAACGTAACTTTTGAGCAAAAAACGGCTGACGATCTTGGAGCGGTTACCGCAACCGAAAGAATCTCGCATTTTTGGGTAGCTGGGTCATCAAAATAACATCTAATCCTAATTATTCAGCATCTTAAACTTCAATAATTGCTACAGCCCATCTCAGGTGTGACCGATGAAGTCCTGCGGCAGTAAAACACCTAACTTTCTAAAATAACGACGTAAACGCAGCAGTTACTGTTTCTGACACCCCAAATCTTCCTACATCATCTGATTATTTACATCGAACAAAAATTTTAATGATTAGTTTTCTCAAGTGTTTCCTATCTAATGCCGAAGGCGGATTCAGAGGATTCGAAGTAGGTTCTCATTAAACGGTGCCGAGGTCCCCTTTTACGGATTGAGATTAGTAGACTCTTTCCGGAGTTGGCGGAGCTTCTCGGAAATTTAAACTCGTGCCATGCAAAATCCTGCAGAAAAGAGAGTTAGGTTCTTGGGTGATTTTTCAGCTATTTGCGAAGAGCCTATCGACCCCAACAACGACGCGCTCCTCACCCAGGTTCACTTCTCTCGGTTCGACTCTCTCGGCGTTTCCCCGACTGGCCTCATGTTAAATTTAACCGGCGCTATATTTCTCGTTGGTATTCTGCTCCCCGCTATCGGCATTAAACTCGACGATGGGGTCTCTGCCTCAGAAATATCAATCATCCTCGCGACCGCCACCCTTGTAATCGCCGCGGGAACTGCGATCTCTTGGGGAATCAATCGAAGAAGAATCGCTGAGGTAAGTGACTATCTCTCAGAAGTCCTCGAGGAGCTAAGTCACTATAACAATGCTCTCGATGATTACCTGCTCGAACTCGAGCAGAAGTTTCCCCCTTTGATTATCAGCTCAGTCACCACTACAAAGATTATGCACTACTTCATGTTGGTGCAACTGCGAGAGACTTTAGGCCCACTTATCGAAGAGGTACGTGTCCTTCTTTCACAACGATCAATAGCGAGCACGTGGGCAGCTTTGGAGCTATTGCAAGGTACTTTACAGCTTTCGCCCGCTGCAGGACCTACTCTAACAGGTATGGTAGAGGTTCCTCTATACAATCTCCCCAAGGTACTCGAACACCTCGCGTTACATCTTCATGAATTACTGATCCAGATTGGAAACGGAAGAAGCGATCTATCACCAATGGATGGCCGCCCTCAATTCGAAAGTCAGATTCATCCGAATCGTTAGCAGCTACGAGCCACGATCCTCCTCCTCAACATAATCAAGGGATACTCCAAAGGTCTCCCGAAGACTCGCCAAGCCAAAGAGCGCAGCGATATAACAAAAAACCCCAACAATCGAACTGCTCCACACCAGTGGGCGCTCGCCGAAAAAGGGTTGTAACACCATCACAGCTGTCGTGAGTGGGATAACGGCGCCTCTTATAAAATTGGGAACTACCGTCGCGACCGTTGCCCGCACATTTGTTCCAAACTGCTCCGCTGCGGTCGTTATAAGCACTGCCCAGTAACCCATTGAGAAGCCAACCGCCAAGGCCCAGCCATAAAGCTGATTTGCACCGGTGGGCAACCAAAGATAAGCCGCCGAAAAAATAAATCCTGCGGTCATGAAGAGAAATATTACCCGCTTTCGGCTACGCAACAGCTGACTCATCAGACCGGAAAGAACATCGCCACAAAAAAAACCGATATACCCAAAAAGAACTGAATACCTCGCCTTTGCCTCTCCACCAAATATCTCCTGACCAAGCTCAGGAGCAAAAGTGATGAGAACTCCTACGGCAAACCAGATCGGAACACCAACAAATACACACCCCATCATTTTCCGAAATCGACCCGGTTTCAACATTAGGCTCGCAACGGTTCCTACTCGCCGATGAGCAAGCTCGACTTGTTGATGAAGCGTTGATTCATGGGTCGATATCCGCGCAGCAAGGAGAAGAAGCCCGAGCACACCACCGATGCAATAAGACAAACGCCAATCAACAACACCCGCAACGACCGAGGCAAGGATCGCCCCAAGAACGCCAACCGAGGCAATAAGAGTCGTGCCGTATCCTCGTACTCGCGGCGGCAATAGCTCAACAGCAAGAGTAGTACCCGCCCCCAACTCCCCCGCAAGACCGACCCCCGCGATAAACCGAATTACTCCGTATGTAAACAGGTCACCAACAAACGCATTTGCGATATTTGCAAGCGAGTAGCACGCAATAGATCCAAAGAGCACAGCACACCGACCAACTCTGTCCCCCATAATCCCCCAAAAAACCCCACCCACAAGCATCCCCGCCATCTGAATATTGAGCAGCATCATGCCGGCGGACTTTACCTCTTCACCCGTCAGACCAAGCGCCTGAAGGCTCGCCACTCGCACAACTGAAAAGAGAACGAGATCATAAACATCAACAAAATATCCAAGAGCCGCTACTATCGTGGTCATCCACGCAATTTTATGTGCTTTATCAGACATATTTTTATTCTCGGTGTTGGGGGTAGATCGAATTTTTCGTTGGGTTGTCGACAGGACTCGGGTTTCTTGAGGGTGAGGGGTAATTTAATATATTTGATGATCTTAATCAGCGAGGATGGGTGGATCTTTCGGTATACTGCCCGACTTTACCTGTTCGATAAAGTTTTGGTGTTTCTCGAGGTAGAGATCGACAATTTCCTCCCCGCTTTCTCCGGATTCAAGGGCTCGATCTCTAAAGCCGAGGTAGCTATCTATAATGCTCTTAAATTGTTGGGGTGCCAATTTACTCAGTGATTTTCTCGGTGAACCTCCAGTGCTATCGCCTCCACCCCATGAATCATTAGCGCTGTGTTCCGACCCCTCTACTCTGTTCAGCAGATAATAAAATTCGTCTAACGGAAAGCCGGTGATATAGGGGGAGAATCTACAAAGTGAATAGGCATAGCGTTTTTCACCACCATCAACGTTGACTTCTCGATAAGAGCAAAATGCCCTTCCACCATGGTTGAAGAATCCAATTCTACCCGCTGAACCTGTATCGCGTGTCTCTTGCAGTAGACTCCATCCCTGACCTTGATCGACTGTTTCATAATGCATTTGGAGTTGTTTTTTTTCTCCTTCACCATACACGTATTCAGTAATCCTCTCTCCGACCTTTTCGATCAGCGACGCCATATCTTCGCCTTTCATTTCCGAAATTTTGCTTGCCTTTCGTGCCTCATTATAAGGCTCAAATATCCATGAGATCTTGCGCATAATCTCTGAATCGGGATCAAAAGGAAAAGCTCCTGCGGTTGCATCGAGAAGTTCGGCGGTACGGACAAGAATTTCAATTTTATCTTTGAGCCATGGATCCTCGATCTTGTCCTGATTTTTAAGTAACCAAACCGCAAGACACACATCCTCGTCCGGATCGTTCACATGAAAATGCATTTGAAGATCATTCGAACCGGGGAACTCACGAAAACGTCCGAGCTTTGATAAGAGAAAGATCTGCTGAGCTGTACTTCGAGTAGCGAACCGGTCTACTTCTTCGTGATGATTGACATTTAGGTGTAATCCAATTTTATCCTTACAGGAAGGTCCGTAAACCGTTCCATCTAACCCCACTGAGTATGCAGGGCTTTGCTCTATAAATTCGTCGAACCGGTAAACATGCCGTGGTTTAACATGTAGATTGATACCTGATGCGATCTGTGTAACAAATTCATCGGGGCTATTCGGTGTATATTGAGAGAGACTAACCGAAAGGTTCGGCTCGATTTTACCGTTCTGACCAAACCTTAAAAATTCACTAACTGATTCGCTGACAAGACACTTTGGGCGATCCTCTTTTTCTCCGATCTCCCCCGAACCTTCAACAAACCTCGTAATTCCCTCCCCTATCTGATTAATCTTCGAGATAATCTCTTCGTCTCTTTTTTCTGAAGAATTATCATTTGAGGATAACGGAGAATCAGCCTGCTCAAAAATCGAATATATCTGTTCTAGAATATTTGGGCTTGTATTTAGTGAGTTGATTTCACGCTCATACCGAAGCTCATCAAGCGCATAAACCAAACGTTCGACCTGATCTCTTGTTTTTTTCTCGATACACTTTTCGGAATTTCTCAATAGCCATACTGACAAGGCAGTATATGGATCGCATTGCTTTAAAAAGATCTCCATTTGCGGAGCGCCATCTTTATTAAAGGCATCAGCAAGCCCCATTTTGATAGCAACCCAGACCTGGAAAGAGCTCGTTCGGGTAGAGATCGGATCTACTACTTCATTAGAAAAAATCTGGCGCGGCCCGCGACCACCAAAAAATGGTCCACTATTTACGACTCCATTCAGCGCGATCGAAAATGGCGGGGTATCCTTTTGGAATCGTTCCGCGGATATGCCGGCATCACGATGAAGATGAAGTGAGATACCGCAGTTTGATTGAGTGGGAGCGGCGGGTAAATTTGATTCGTAGGTGCGTTGAAATGAAGACCCATATCTTAGCTCCTCACTTAACGGGCTATCAGAAACCTGTTGCATTCTTCACCCACCTATTTCTCTCACTACACCCATCAAACTCTGCCCCTCGGCCCCAATCCCCAACTATCGCCCCTAAACTTAAAAAAACCTCCCCACTCAACTTAACCCCGAATCCCCATACTGTTTCCGAAGCTGATAAAACCCCTCTCTCTGTAGCAAAAAAAGAAAAACCGCAGCGGCAGTTGGGAGCCGATTGTGAGCCTGAGAAACGACTCGGCTTTGCGGGCTGTCGAATACATCTCGGGTTATCTCTTCACCGAAATGTGCAGGAAGACAATGAAGAATAAGAGCATCAGATGGTGCTCGACTGAGAAGCTCCCGATTTATCTGATAAGGTGTAAATACATCTCGCCGATATTCCTCTTCCCCTTCATCACCCATTGAGGTCCACACATCGGTGTAGAGCAGCTGCGCATTTGCAACGGCACGCGCCGGGTCTCCCTCGATATTAACACTACCACCCGATTCCGCCGCAAAACGCTGCGACATCGCCACCAGAGCTGCGGGAACTTCGTACCCCTCTGGTGATGCAATAGTAACAGAGAGCCCAAGCATCGCTCCTGCTATCATCAGAGAAGTTGCGACATTATTTCCATCCCCAAGATAAGTAATTCGCACCTGCCTCATTCGACCGTTGAAAGAATCAAAAATCGTGAGCATATCAGCAAGTGCCTGGAGCGGATGAAAGGAATTGCAGAGTCCATTTACAACCGGAAGGGCGTTGACTGAGGCGAGATCGACCAGAAGTTGATGAAAAATCACCCGGCCCATCAGAAGATCAAGATATCCTGACAAAACTTGAGCACAGTCGGCAGCCGTTTCACCCCGATGCAGGTGGAGTTCATCTCCGCGCAAGATTACAGGATGAGCCCCAAGAAGCGCGCACGCAGTCTCACAAGAAACTCGAGTTCTCAGGGAAGGCTTT
>JBIJBT010000143.1:0-3862 GCA_044345055.1 Bdellovibrionota bacterium | reverse complement strand
AAGTTGCGCAGGAGATCATCCGGGATGTTTCCAGCATGATTGGAGGTTGGACGCCGCAGCTTGTCGGGCAGGCTCTTGATGTCGTTTCGCTTTTGTCGCGAGCTGGCTCAGCTGAGGCGGCTCGTCAGGTTTTGAGCTCTATTCAAGGTCGAGTAGGCGTTGTCAATTACCCACGTTATCTCTGGCTCCGAATTTTGCTTGGCGCATCGGCAAAGCATCTCTTGCTTTTGGCGGTTTACCTGCTCTTTGTAGCGATGATTTATGTTTATGTTCGTTGGCTCAATACAAGCCGTGTTGAGGCAATTGATTCGGCCTTTAAGGAGGAGACGAAAGGCTCAGAACGTCCAGCATTCGTTCAATATTGGCACCATAGCTCGCCTTTACTCGCCGAATATGTGCGTAATCTTCAGATTCTTAAACTACGTCCGGGGGCATCGCCAGCTGAGATCAAGCATAATTATAGAGAAGGGGTTCGAGAGTTTCGCTCTCTACTCGACAAGGGCCGAGATCTTAAAGCGACTGAAGAGCTCATGAAGATCCAGGCGGCCTACAAGAGGGTTCAGGAGATTGAGAGTAGTCCCCTTTTTGCTGGGTTGCTCCGCACGGTCGGTAGTTCTCCAGAAGCTGTCGCTGGAAAAAGAGGGATTCCTCGCGTTGATGAGTAGCGTTGATGAGTAAGAGCCAAGCCTATCCCTCTGATAACGCCATCAAGCCTCCTCTCTGATGATTGCTTATGCTCTTGAAGTTAACCCTTACACTCATGTCGCGCGCTCTCGTTATAGAGGTGACTGAGCAGCTTGTTCGTCGATTGAGGTAGGACTGTCTCGTTGCGCTGTAATCTGTGCGTCTATCACGAACGCGCAAAGATCCCCGCAAAGGTCTACGAGAGGCAGCCCGACCCTCTAAAGGAATCATCTTTCCTTCCCAACCGCTCTTTTCACCCGATTCTCTCTCAAAGGAAAAAAGCTGGTTCATCTGGAGCCGCTCTTCATCGGTGAGTGCGGCGAGGGGCGATTCTTTAAACTGAGCGATTAGTCTTACTTTATGATTCGCGTGCTTCGCGGCATTTTCTGAAAGGTAGTGAAGCAGAGTGCGAGCCATGATCGGGTCGGTTTGCACATACTCATTGATAGCGAATAATGCGTGGAGATGATAGCCAGCATCAATTCGCGATTTCAACGAAGCAATAAGGGGTAGGGAGAGTGTTAGTGTATTCATGGCGATTGTCCTAGCAAGCGGTGTGCCAAACAATCGATTCGATAATTCGCCTAGCTAACTATTTGAAAGTAAAGAATATTTTATACGGGACTCATATTTCTTAGCAACAGCCCTCGCCTGAAAAAAGAAGATGACCTGCGTCTCTGTATCATAATCGATCAGCAATGTTGTTGTTTGCTACACCGATTGCCTCGTTACCCTTGAAACTGTCCTTCGCTGTTGCTGTTCGAACCGTTCAGTGTATACTTTCGCCGAGGCGCGCGAGGGAGACCACAAACCCGGCTAGGCCCGGAAGGGAGCAACCGTAGTGAATTCTCCTTGTGTTGCGCCTCCTCGATATTCGCTGGCTCTCGCGAACTTGCTGGCTCCCGTGAAATTGCTCGCTCTCGAGATAAGGGTTTTTCTCTGTATCCTTCCCTTATCGTCCGTTGTCTTCCATTCTGTAATTTTGGTCTCGGTTAAGAAATGAGTTACCTCGTTCTTGCTCGAAAATACCGTCCACCGGCATTCGAGGGGGTAGCAGGGCAGGCTCAGGTAACCAAAGCACTTCAGAACGCGATAGTTCGAGGAAGGGTTGGCCATGCGTATCTTTTTGCTGGTCCCCGAGGTGTCGGTAAGACCTCAATAGCTCGCATCTTCTCAAAGTGTCTAAACTGCGAAACTGGCCCAACTGTCACACCGTGTTTAACGTGTGCAAATTGCCGTGATATTGCGCAAGGAACTAGTTTATCGGTTCGTGAAATCGACGGTGCATCCCACAACAGTGTCGATAATGTTCGAGATCTGATTGAATCGTTTCGGACTCTTCCCCCTCCTGGCTCGCAGTATAAAGTTTACATCATCGATGAAGTGCATATGCTTAGCACTTCAGCATTCAATGCTCTTTTAAAGAGTTTGGAGGAGCCTCCTCCAAATACGATCTTCATTCTTGCAACGACCGAACTCCACAAGATTCCTGAGACGGTTTTATCTCGGTGTCAGCGGCATACTCTTAGAGCATTGCCGATTAATCTGGTTGAAGAGGAGTTGGCTAAAATCGCAAACGCAGAGTCTATTCAATGCGAGCCTGAAGCTTTGCGACTTATTGCCAGACTCTCCGATGGATCAATGAGGGATGCGCAATCGTTGCTTGATCGGGTTAGCGCGTACGTCGATACAACGCTGACCGAGGAAGAAACAGGTAGAGTTCTTGGCGTTGTCGGAAAGCAGGGATTATTTAAGCTTTCGGCGGCGATTATCGAACGGGATAGCGCAACTGCACTTTTGAATATTCATGATTCATTCCTTCAAGGGGTAGAGCCGGGGGTCCTTTTGCGTGAATACGCCCACCACTGGCGGGATCTTTTATTGATTCGGTTTGGTGCTCAAGCGGCGATCTCCGCGCTTCATTTGGCACCTGAAGAGGTAGACGAAGCGAAGCGGCAGATAGGGCAAATTTCAGCTATTGATTTGCAAGACCTTGTAGACCTAGCCCGAAGCGGAGCAGATGAAGCGTTGCGGAGTGTTCACCCCCGCTACGCTCTCGAATCGTTAATTGTTCGAATGTCGACCCGCGAGCCGACCCACGATCTTGTTAAGCTTGTAGGAACTGCTGTTGCCTCGCTTAAATCAGGAAAGGCAAACGCGGTACCTTTAGAGCGAAGTTCAGTGAAGACGAGCCGAGGCCAAGGGGTCGCTCCCGCTCTGCCACCTGCTGGGGAGATCTCGGTAGCGGCGCCGAAGAAAGTGGTTGCAACAGCGGCCGAGCAAGCACTTGCAGCTCGCAACAATCAAGAGAATCAGCCAGCAAGCTCTACTTCTCACGCACAGAGCCGCTCTGGAGAGCCGCTTCGCTGGGAGAACTTTGTTGATGCTACAGCTCAGACGGGGAGCCGCATCCTTGGAGAACATTTGCGGCGATTGGTTGTACACACATTTGAACGCGGGGTGCTCGAAGCAAGTGGGGCTGAATTTACGGTGGCGTCCCTTTCGCGCGGGGCTGGACTTGAACGGTTGCAACAGGCGCTTCAATCGTTTTCTGGAACGGCTCCGTGGCGGGTAAATCTTTCAAAGAGTGGAAGTGAGGAGAATACCACCGCTCCCCTCAGCGCAAGTATAGAGGGCAAAGAGATAGCGACTCGCCAGAAAAGTCGACAAAAAAAAGAAGAGATCATTCGACAAGAACCAGGAGTAAAGGCGATTCTTGAGGCGTTTCCCGGATCGACGATTGAAAGGATCGATATTTCTGAGAATAAAAAGTGACGTTATAAATGGACTTTGTCAGTAAACAGCAAATGAGGATTTTATGACAAAAAAATTTCGTGGAGTACCGCAGTCTGGAGGATTTCCTGGTGGTATGGGAAATATGGGAGCGATGCTAAAACAGATGGAAAAAATGCAGAGCGATCTCCAACGCTCTCAGGAAACCATTAAGACGATGGTATTTGAGGAACAGAGTGGTGGAGGTGCCATCAAGATCTCGATGGATGGAACTTATACAGCCCGCTCGGTAACGATTGCACCGGAAGTTCTCGCATCTGGTGATGTCGAGATGCTTCAAGATCTGCTGCTAACTGCTCTTAATGGCCTAACAACGCAGATCAGCAATCACATCGAGGATTCGATGAAGAAAGCAACCGGTGGCATGAGCATTCCGGGGCTTTTC
>JBIJBT010000074.1:0-13592 GCA_044345055.1 Bdellovibrionota bacterium | reverse complement strand
TGGCAAATCGCTCGAGGAATTGGGTTATGCACCCTTCTGATTCAATCGGAGCAATATTATGAGCAATTTAAAAGATAGCTTAGAGACAACGCCGAAGGTCGTTAAAATTCGGCAAGTAAGAGGTGTTTCCGGTCGGACAAAGGAGGTTGTTCGTACTGTGGCTGCCCTTGGTCTTCACGGGATCGGTACCTCGAGGGAAGTAAAGCTAAACTCTTCTACAAGAGGGATGATACGAAGAGTAAGTCAGCTTGTTGTTGTAGAGCCTTTAGCTCAGTAAAGGCCGCTTCTTGGTCGGGTATCAGAACACAATTGGGGGAGTCATGGAATTGAGGCTTGAAAACTTGAAGAACAGCCCTGGAGCTCGTAAGGCTAGGAAAAGGGTTGGTCGTGGTGAGTCGTCGGGAATAGGAAAGACCTGCGGTAAGGGCGGAAAAGGTCAGACTGCGCGCTCTGGAGGCAAAATACGGCCAGGGTTTGAAGGGGGTCAGATGCCTCTATATAGAAGGCTGAGGAAGTTCGGCTTTCGGTCCGTGACCAGGTTGAGGGGCGATAACCTCCACACTTTAGTCCCGGTAGAGGCGCTTAATTTGTTTGAGGATGGCGCTGTTGTCGATGCGGACTCTCTTAAGGCTATTGGCATTATCCCAAGCAGCCGTGAAAAGGCCGGGTACAAGCTTCTAAACGACGGCGAGGTTGTAAAGAGGGTTGTTGTACGCGTTAATTCAGCTTCCCAATCGGCGATTCAGTCTGTCATCGCAGCGGGCGGAACCGTAGAAATAGTCTAAACGCATTAGGTACTTCGTGTTGGACGGGGCGGTTTTATACTGGTAAGGTGCTGTTTGTCTTGGGCCGTTAGGGGCAATTTATTTGGGTGGGCTTCATGCAGCTTTTATCGGTTTTCTCGCGTATTCCTGAACTAAGGAGGAGAGTCCTTTTTACTCTTGGGATGCTCGCTGTGTATAGGGTTGGAGTTTTCGTTTCCTCTCCCGGAATAGACGTTGCAAGATTGCGGGGCCAGTTCGCAGCGAGCGGTGGAGGGCTTTTCGGCCTGGTCAATATGTTCTCCGGGGGTGCCTTGGAGAACTTCTCGATTTTTACACTTGGGATTTCCCCTTACATTTCCGTTTCCATTATCATTCAACTTCTTTCGCCTGCTGTCCCCTTTTTAGAGGCGCTACGGAAGGAAGGGGCTGCTGGTCGTAGAGTGCTAACTCGGTATACTAGGGTCGGCACAATAATGCTGGCCTTGCTTCAGGGTTATCTTATTTCGGTGGGTCTCGAGAACCAAGGGTTTGCGATTTATCCTGGGCTTCTGTTCCGTTTGAACACCGCCGTAACGTTGTGCGCCGGTACAGCATTTATGATGTGGTTGGGGGAGCAGATTACTGAGAGGGGTATTGGAAACGGGACAAGCATTATCATTTTCGCCGGCATAGTGGCCCGAATGCCTCTAGTCCTTATTTCAACTGTCGCTTTGGCTCAAAATGGGGCGATACCGGCCACTGCTGTCCTTGCGCTGATAATTTTTTCGGTGTTAACCGTTGCCGGTATCGTTTATGTCGAAAAATCACAGCGCAAGGTTTTAGTGCAGTACCCCAGGCGGACGATCAACAACCGGACCACTCAACCTACTACTCAATTTATTCCGTTGAAAGTGAACATGGCGAGTGTTATCCCGCCCATTTTCGCATCAGCCATACTTGTTATTCCCACCTATTTGCTCGGATTTAGTGCGTCAGAGGGGATTAGGGACTTCGTTTCACTCCTTGTTCCTGGTGCTTGGATTTACGAGGTCTTATTTGCGGCGTTAATAATTGTGTTTAGTTTCTTCTACACGTCGGTTGTCTTCAACCCCGATGAAGTGGCTGAGAATCTTAAGAAGAATGGTGGTTTCATCCCCGCGGTTAGGCCAGGAAGGGAGACGGCAGACTATCTTTTTGGAATACTCAATCGTCTAACTCTTTGGGGAGCTCTTTATTGCGCAGCGATTTGCATCGGACCCCAGCTAATATATATTTCGCTAGGGGTTAGGGACTTTGCTTATGTATTTGGGGGTACGGCGGTCCTTATCGTTGTAGGGGTGACTCTTGATACGGCTGCTCAGATTCAGTCAATGGTTGTGGCGCGAAATTACGAAGATCTGATGGCTCAGTCGAGTGGCGGCCGAGCTCGATTCGATGCGCAGGCAAAGTCTAAGCGTCGTCTTTTAAGGCGAGGTTGAGGTGGGTAACGAAATCGGTGGTAAACAGACCAAGATAATAGTCTTGCTGGGCCGGCCAGGGTCTGGAAAGGGTACGCAGGGCGAATTGCTGAAGAGGGACTTGGGATTCGTTCATATTTCGACCGGCGAGATATTGAGGGCGGCGATTCACGAGAATTCTGAGCTGGGTCTTGAGGCAAAGGGTTATGTTGAAAAGGGAAGCCTTGTACCAGACGGCTTGATTTTGTCCCTCATATCTGACCGGTTGACGAAGCTTGTGGGTTTTGTCCCCGGTGTAATCTTTGATGGGTTTCCTCGGACCGTGTCACAGGCAGAGTCATTCCAGCAAATTTTAACGAGTCTTGGAATTGGGTCAACGTTCATTATTGAGCTTAGACTAAATGATGCTGCTGCATTGTGTCGAATAGAGGGCAGAAAGAACGAAGCTGGCTCTGAGACCCGCAATGATGATCGGACCGAAATCGTCGCAGCTCGTATGGAGGTATACGAGAATCAGACAAGGCCTGTCGTGGATTTTTATGAACAATTGGGGGTCCTGCGAGTGGTCGACGCTAGTGGTGACAGGGAGTCGGTCTTCCATCGTATATTGGACATGTGTGGCGTAGTATCTAACAATGGGAGTTAGGATTCAATTTTGGTTGATTTCTGTTGAAATTTTTCAAATCTACGCTTCACCGTATTGAAGTTGATTCCAATATACGTTACCCTCTTCGCCCAAGCTGGGCAGGAATAATATCAGATTTCAGCAGACACGTGAAAGAAAGGCTCTAATAAGGCCACCATCGGAGAGTGTTATGAAAGTGAGAGCGTCCGTTAAGCCGATATGCGGCTATTGTAAAGTCATCCGTCGTCGAGGGGTTGTATATGTAATTTGCAGCCGAACCCCGAAACATAAGCAGCGCCAAGGGTAGTCAAGATTAAGGGAGATTTGTATGCCGCGCATAGCAGGAGTTGACCTTCCGAAGAACAAGAGAGTTATTCGTGGGCTAACTTATATATATGGTATTGGTTTAACCAAGTCGAAGAAGATTCTCAGAGAATCGAACGTATCTGAAGATACCAGAACCGACAGGCTCACTGAAGAAGAGCTTGCGCGAATACGCGCTATTATTGAGACCCGCGAGAAGGTGGAAGGGGACCTTCGGCGAGAGGTCGGTATGAGTATTAAACGGTTGATGGACCTAGGTGCATACCGCGGTATGCGGCATCGGCGTAATTTGCCAGTTCGTGGACAGAGAACGCGGACAAATGCTCGGACACGGAAAGGTCCTAGAAAGGCGGCGATCGCAGGTAAGAAAGCGCCTGGTAAGAAGTAGTTTGAGGCCGCTTAGGGCGGTTCCGATTATTTCCAGTTATTTAGCCATGTAGGAGGTCAATTGGTCGAGGCAAAAAACACTTCTAGAAAGAAGAAAGTAAAGAAGAATGTTCCGGTTGGGGTTGCAAAGGTTTATGCAACATTTAATAACACGATAGTGACCATATCGGATCCCCGCGGTAATGTCGTAAGCTGGTCGAGCGCGGGTTGTGGGGGTTTTAAAGGATCGCGTAAATCTACTCCTTTTGCCGCACAGGTAGCAGGCGAGAACGCTGCTCGAAAGGCTCGGGAGTGTGGGATGCGGTCAGTGTCTGTCTTTGTTAAGGGACCCGGGTCTGGAAGGGAGTCTGCACTTAGGGCGCTCCATTCATCCGGTTTGAATATTACTTCCATTCGTGACGTTACTCCGGTGCCTCACAACGGATGTCGACCACGAAAAAGTCGGCGAGTTTAGTCTAAGAAATGTTTCCGAGGTATTACTATGGCTCGTTATTGCGGTGCAGTATGTCGTTTGTGTAGGCGAGAAGGCGAAAAGCTTTTTTTGAAGGGTGAGCGGTGCTTCACAAGCAAGTGCGCCATGGAGAAAAGGCAGGGTGGCCCTGGCCAACACGGGAAGGGTCGGCAGTCGACTTCAGATTACAAGGTTCAGCTGAGGGCGAAGCAGAAAGCGAAGAGAATGTATGGTCTTACAGAGCATGCTTTTCGTAGATGCTATGATGAGGCTACCCAGAAGAAGGGTGTGACGGGTACGGAGATGCTCGTAAACCTTGAGCGTAGACTTGACAACTGCGTGTTTCGGCTTGGGTTCGGTATTTCTCGTGCGCAATCTCGTCAGTTGGTTTCTCATGGTCATATTTTGGTGAATGGCCATAAGGTAACTATTCCGTCTTACTCGGTATCGGTCGGTGACGTTGTTGAAGTTGTAGGAGCCAAGCGCAATAGCGTTGTGGTCAAGGGTAGTATTGAAGCAACGGCGGCTCGTCCAGGGGCGGGTTGGCTTGTTCTTGATAGAGAGACCCTGAAGGGCTCGGTCATCTCGCTTCCTACTAGAGAGCAAATTCCATCCTCAATAAACGAGCAGCTGGTTGTTGAGCTCTATTCACGATAATCTGCTGCATCGACGAATGTTGTGCAGTAGAATACGCTAGCCATTTATTGCAGTTCCTGACTTATTGGAGACCAATATGAGGAAGATTAGCTTGCGGGATTTGATATCCCCCAAGAAGGTCGAAGTTGAGGGTGATGAAAAAGCTCTTTTCTATGGTAAGTTTGTAGCAGAGCCATTAGAGAGAGGGTTCGGTCTTACCTTGGGTAATAGCCTTCGCAGGGTATTACTTTCTTCGTTGCAAGGGGCGGCCGTTACAGCGATCCGTTTCGACGGAATTATGCATGAGTTTTCAACCGTTCCTGGCGTCGTCGAAGACGTTACGGAGATCGTGTTAAATTTGAAGGAAGTCGTCCTTCGAATGGATGATAAAGATGCAGCTACTGTACGGATTGACGTTCAGGGCCCATGCACTGTGACAGCGGGAATGATAACCGGGGATCCGGGCGTTGTTGTCGTTAATAAAGACGCTCATATTGCGACTCTTGGCGACGGAGCATCGATGTCGCTGGCGTTAGACGTGAAGGTCGGGCGGGGTTACGTTCCGTCGGACCGCAATAAAGAGGAAGGCGCGGCGATCGGAACGATTTTTATTGATTCGATTTTCTCCCCTGTTCGTCGCGTGAACTTCAACGTTTCGAACGCCCGGGTTGGTCAACGCACTGATTATGATAAGCTCGTCCTAGAAGTGTGGACTGACGGGTCGATAGATCCGAGGTCAGCACTTGCGCAGGCAGCACATATTTTGACCGAGCAGCTTTCAGTCTTCGTCGGCGAGGATTTGGTTGTTGCCGAGGAAGAGCTGCGTGCTGTAGAGCCGAAGCTTAAGCTTAACGAGAATCTTTTCAGGCGTATTGAGGAGATTGACCTTTCCGTTCGTTCTGCTAATTGCCTTGAGAATGCTGATATCAAGTTTATCGGCGAGCTTGTGCAGAGGTCTGAGCCGGAGATGCTTCGTACGAAGAACTTTGGTAGAAAGTCGCTCAACGAGATTAAAGACATGTTGACTGAAATGGGTCTTGGGTTGGGCATGAAGCTCGATAATTTTCCTGGGCGTAAGGAGCTAGAGGGTATTCGGGAAGCAGGGGATCATTAGTAGCTGACTGTGGGTCTGTGTCTTGAGCGCGGGCTATACGGTGGTATCTGTATAAGGTGAGGTATTTAAAGTGAGACATAGTAAGGCCTTCAGGAAGTTTTCTCGTTCAAGTTCACACAGACGGGCCCTATTCCGTAATATGGTCACTTCCTTGTTGCGGGAAGAGCGGATTGAGACTACCGTTGAAAAGGCAAAAGATCTCAGGCCGATTGTTGAGAAGTTCATTTCCCTAGGTCGGGTCGAGTCGTTGCATGCTCGGCGACAGGCTTATGGTTATATTCTCGATAAGGCTGTTGTTCACAAGTTATTTACTGAAATCGGCCCTCGATATCGGACTCGTCCTGGCGGATATACCCGTATCGTAAAAGGGGGTGTTCGTCACGGTGATAGTGCTGATATGGCGATGATTGAGCTGGTAGGGGAGTAGGTGACGGAAGATCTTCTGCTCCAACTAGTCGGTTCTGCCGAGAATGTTTTGAGGGAGGGTCTTTCAGAGGATCAGATTTTAGATTGCGCCGAAGATTATTCAAGGGCTGTTGAGTCTTTTGTTGAATCTGGTCCAGTTCTTTCACATTCTGAAGCTGCTTTGGTTCTTCGCTTACACGAGGCAGTTATAAGCGCGGTTTCCGTTGCTAGTGGTCGCTCTCAGGGGTTTGGGCATCGCCGGGCAGCTGTTAAAGCCTATCTGGCTGCTTTCGGGCCTCGGTTTGGGGAGGGTCGTTCGTGATTCGCTTGGCGTGCGTTTGTAGCTTCTTGGTCTTGGTTACTGGGTGCGGTTATTCCTTTCAGGGGTCTACTACTATCCTACCTTCATCGGTTAGAAAGGTTTTTGTAGCGCAGGTAAAGAACAATAGTACTGACGCGCGTCTTGCGGTTTTGGTTACAGAAGCGTTGAGGGATCGGTTTGACAGAGGGGGTGTAATTACTCTCGTTGATAGTATTGACGATGCAGACGCGGTTTTAACCGCTTCTATTAAGCGAGTTGATGGAGGAGCAGTTACAAGTACCTCCACTACTAATCAGGCACTTCAGGTTAACAACACCTTGGTTCTGTCCGCTGAGCTGCGTCGGTTGAATGGCCAGATTTTATGGAATAATCCTTCACTAGTTGTTAATCGCTATTCGGCTGCAACGAGGAGTGCGGTTCAGACGAGCACGGGGGATTTTGCTTCAACAGGATTGTTGGCTTCGGATGTTGTTGGGTTGAACGATAGGGAAGTAGCTCGTTCACAGCAACAATCTGTCTATGGCCCATTGGTTGACGAGGCGGCTCGGAGAGTATTTGAGGAGTCGGTTGGGCCGGATTTTTAATCTACCGGATTTGGTTTTTTACAGAGGTGTTTAGAACTTGAACTAGGAATAGATTCAGGTCATTGGTCGGGTGAGGTTGGAAAGGGGATTTAAATTAATAGCCTTTTAAGGGTGCGGCACTCTCACCTCGGACCCCCTTATTCCTCATCCTCTAAGATTATAATCCTTATCGTTTTACCGTGATTGTGATCTCATCCTGTTCATTAAATTCAGGATTCTCTACGGAGAATTCTTGAAGGTCGGCTATAGTTGGATCGTTAACATCAGCATCTAGCTCTATTTTTCCTGAACGAACTTCCGAGTCGGAGTTTAGCTCGAGTACCAAAGTTCCTTCATTTTCTTCCGTGAATAGAGCGCGGGTAAGGTTGAAGACGAGGTAAGTTGTCCCTTCAACTTCATCGGTTTGGTTAAATTGAGGTGTGAGTTTCCGATCTGAATCTTGAGCGCTGAAGGAGGCTGTACCGGTTGCATAGGAAAAGCCGTCAGGATAGCGAAGCTTTAAAAATATACCGTCGGGGTGGACTTCATTAATTCGAGCGGTAACTTGAACTCGCTTACCTGGGTCTGTTTCTCGCGGGACTGCATCGATATTTACTATAGCCGCTCCCACAAATGCATCCGATCCACCACCGCCACCACCGCAGGCAGAGCCTGTTAGGGCCAAAGCGGCTAAGGTGCATCGAGTTGCCGAGGATTGGAGGAAGCTTCGACGGGATTTGTTTGATTCTTGGAGTGAATCGATCGTGGGTGAGTTCGGCTCAAAATTGTTCGGTGTGAGGGATTTTATTAACGCAAAGGATCTCATGAGTATTCCTGTTAGCTGATAGAAGCAGTAGTCAAAATAGTCGCTTTATTTTGAGGTCTGTTGATACAGGCGGCGTGACTTTTCGATAGCTTAGACAGAAAGATTTATTTTTAAAAGGGGATAATCGAATTCGATTGTTAGGTAAAGGAATTAATCGTTTCGGGTAGGATTAGACTAGTTATCCTCCAAGAAAAGATTATCTAAACGCAATAATCCTATTCTGAGCTTTAGCTCTAGATCCTGTGTCGGAGGGCGAAAGTTTGTCCGAGCCGTTTTTTAGGACTGCTCGGATAAACTGGCTATAGTCGCGGTAATCGAACTGCCGATAAGAATTGCTCTGGTTCGCGTTTGGTGATGATTTGAGTTTCTTCGCCTCGTTGGTAGACGATAGAAGGGGGAACTATGCCGTTGAACCAGGAGAAAGTTACATCAAAATAGAAGCCCATGTTACGAAAACGGAGAATATCTCCTTTTCGAATTTCTTTCTCAGAGCGATAAACTCCTTTGGTGTCGCACATTGCACATGAGGCGCCGCCGAAGTGATAAAGAAAACCGTTTCCTTCGGTTGCTGAGGCTTTATCCTCAATCAGTGTGAAGCCATCGACTTCTAGGGGGAGGGTTTCCATCGCGGATCCGACGAGGAAATCGCTGCCGTGGGCCCGAAATGAGAAGTCAACGATAATGGTTTTTACTCCGGCAGCTTCGACGATATCGACGACCTCAGATTCGAGCGTTCCACCATTCCAAACCCACGCTTCGCCCGGTTCAAGATAGAGAGCGAGGTGGGGATGACGAGCGGAGAATTCGCGAAGAGCCGTGGTAAAACTGTCACGATCAAAGTCATCGGAGGTGCAGAGTTGGCCTCCACCTAGGTTGACCCACTTGAGTTTTGGTAGGAGATGACCAACACCTCGTTCAAACGCAGCGAGGACGTTGGTGAAGTCTTCCGCGCCACTTTCGCAGAGTGCGTGCATATGGAGACCGCTGACCCACTCTGGGAGCTCTTTAGGGAGTTCGTTTACATCGGCACCGAAGCGACATCCAGCTTTGCATGGGTCGTAATCGGCGTGATAATCGTCTTGCGATACTACCGAGTGACGGGGGTTGATCCGCAAGCCGCACGAGATGCCCTCTTTTTGAGCGCGAGAGTGAAACTGCTCGCCCTGGCTTAGAGAATTAAACGAGATATGCGATATGAGGGGTGAAATAGCGGCCCACTCTCGATCTTTTATTGATACACAGAAGGCGTGGCTTTTGCCTCCAAGATGAGTGTTGCTGAGGAGCGCTTCGGAAAGTGAGCTGACTTCGCCGATGATTCCTTTATCGCGAAAGTAGGGAAGGACCCCGTAGGATGCTTTTAGAGCATATAGAATAGTAAGTTTGCCACCCGCTAAACTTTCTATCTCGCGCATTCGAGCGATGTTCTTATCAAGAGCATCAAGGTTGTAAACGACCCGTGGAAGGGTATCTCGATCTATGGGATTGAGGGTGTCGTTCATTTCCCCCCCCCTAACTCTGATTGTTGGTGGCCCTTAATCATCTCGCGTTCTCCCTTTCTAACTGGTCGTTGGAGCCGAATTTAGGGCCCGTTCCTTGCGTTACTACCGTGTGGATTCTAAACTCTAAAGCTCTGCTAATCAAATAAGAGAAGAAAATCTTCATCTGGAAACGATCATCTGAAAATTAGGAGCTGTATGGCTAGGCTTATTGATTCGCTCGAGCTTCCTGCGGGAATCCGCGATCTCGCCGCCGACGATTTGCGGACTGTTGTGATTGAGCTGCGAGAGGAGCTGATAAGCACTGTGGCCTCAGTGGGGGGGCACTTTGCGTCGAGTCTTGGTGTCGCTGAACTGACGGTTGCGCTTCATTACGCATTTTCTACCCCTATAGACAAGCTAATTTGGGATGTCGGGCACCAGGGGTATATTCATAAAATGCTAACTGGGCGCCGGAAGGAGTTGGCATCAATTCGGACGCAAGGCGGTATCTCGGGGTTTTTGCGGCGAGATGAGAGCCCCTACGATGCGTTTGGTGCGGGGCATGCTGGCACGAGTATTAGTGCCGGGGTTGGGATGCGTGTTGCGCTCGACCAGCAAAAAGATGCCGATACTTTTGTAGTATCGGTGATAGGGGATGGAGCGATGACGTCCGGAATGGCGTTTGAGGCGCTCAATCATGCGGGTTCGCTAAACCTCAAACGGTTCATAGTTGTTCTCAATGATAATGAGATGTCTATTTCGCCGAACGTGGGGGCGCTCAAGTGGCTCTTCTCGCGTGCGCTCACATCCTCGGCTACCAACTATGCGCGTTCGGGGATTAAGAGTCTTTTTCAGCGGGGATACATGCCCGAGCTCCTCTTTAAGGCCCTCGATCGTGCAGAGGATGCTGCTCAGGGATTTGTCGCGAGCCCTGCGATGCTCTTTCATTCGTTTGGATTTCGATATATCGGCCCTGTTGATGGTCACAACATGACGGAGCTGCTCACCGCCTTTGAGCATGCAAAAAGTCAGGAGATTCCGGTTTTGGTTCATGTGCACACCGTGAAGGGCAAAGGGTATCAGCTTGCAGAAGATGACCCCGTTGGTTGGCATGCCGTCCAGCTCTTTGATCCATCGAGCGGCGTGCCGAAGCAGCCGACTCAACCGGTTCGGCTTCCACCCACCTACACCACTGTGTTCGCAGAGACGGCGGTTGCCCTTGCTCATGAAGACCCCTCGATTGTGGCTATTACGGCAGCGATGTCGGGCGGGACGGGTCTTGATCTTTTTCAGAATGCTCACCCGACCCGTTTTTTTGACGTGGGAATCTGTGAACAGCACGCCGTAACCTTTGCGGCGGGCCTAGCTTGTGAGGGGCTAAAGCCCATCTGCGCGATTTACTCAACGTTCTTGCAGCGGGCGTTCGATCAGGTGGTTCATGATGTTTGTATCCAGCGCCTTCCCGTGGTGTTCGCGATTGATCGAGCTGGCCTGGTCGGTAACGATGGGGAAACCCATCAGGGAGTTTATGATATTGCCTATCTGAGAGAGATTCCCCACTTAACGATTATGTGCCCCTCCGATGAGAGTGAGCTTCGTCATTTAATGTACACGGCGATACATCACTGCTCGGGACCGGTGGCGGTCAGATATCCCCGAGGCGCTGGTGTTGGGGCTCCGCTCGATGAGCCTTTCCGAGAGATTCCGCTTGGGAAGGGGCGGATTGTGCAGCGAGGTGACGATATCCTCTTGTGCTCTATTGGTACAACGCTGCACAGTGCGTTGAGGGCGGCTGCGGATCTTCAGGCTGCCTATGGTTTGTCATGCACGGTGTTGGATGCTAGGTTCGTTAAACCGCTCGATGAGGAGCTATTCACGGCGGAGGCGCTGCGGCATCAGCTCGTGTGTACTATTGAGGATCACTGCCTCCCGGGAGGATTTGGAAGCGCGGTTTTAGAGCTTCTCTCGGACCGCGGTATCGTTCTTCAGAGACCGCTTATTCGTATTGGTGTTCCCGATGAATTTGTCTCGCATGGTACTCAGGCTGAGCAGCGGGAGCGTTACGGCCTGAGCGCTCAAGGGATCGTGGCGCGGATAGTCGAAGTACTCGGTGTTGGAGAGGAAACAGCGAAGTCAGGAGAGGGAATTTCGCAGGTGGGGTGAGACTTAGGAAAGCATTCGACTCGAGCGCCTTTAATTCAAATTCTTTGATCTCCGGGAGGGGCTATGAATGGCTCTTGGTATCGGTTTCTGTTGGAAACTTTGTATGGATGATCGCTCAGCTGTCGTGATGCCCTCCCGCAAGAGGTGCCTGCCGAGGATATCGATGGCAATTGCCCTAGGTGTTCTCGCGGGGTGTGGATCAAGCGCAAGCTCGGTCGATAAGAATGCGCCACGGGAGGTGACCAAGGCGAGTCTTCCGGTTGCTGATGAATCGGAGCGCGAGATTTTTAATCAGGCCCAACTCCATTTTTCTCGAGGCCTCTACTCAGCCTCGCGGGAGCGATTCCAAACGTTGCGCAGCTCATACCCTGATGGTCCATTTTCGGAATATGCCCTGCTTAAGATAGCTGATACTCATTTTTTTTCAGGGGCTTTCGGAGATGCGGGTGGAGCATACGAAGAGTTCATCACGACCTATCCCGGTGCTGCTTCGGCACCTTACGCACTCTTTCAGCATGGGCGTAGTTTGATGCTCTCTATTCGTGGGGTTGGACGAGATACAGCACCCGTCGAACGAGCGGTCGAATTGTTTGACCAGCTGTTGACGAAGTATCCAAGCTCGCCTTTTGTCGAACAAGCAGCGTCATTCCGAGATCAGGCTCTCAATACACTAGCTCAACAGGACGAGCTGATAGGTGAATTTTATTTAAAGCAGGAGCAAAATGCTGCTGTACGCTATCGCAATCAGCGTCGACAAGAGCGGCTTGACGCCCAGCGGATGGGTACGGGCGGAAAATAGCATTTCCTATGTAGTTTCTTAGTTGTGCCTCACGGACGTGCAGGGTCCCTCTTGCCCGATGTGGTCGAATGGCCTCACTATTTGGTGGACTCAGAATCCTTGCACCGGGTATCGTGAGCCCGTGCGCGATTCATTTTTAGTTGGTGCTGAAAAATCGTTCCCTGCGTTTTTTAAGGACGGCTTCAGGCGTATTAGCCGTATTCTTCTCAAGGCTTGATTAGTGACCCATCTTACGATTCGCATCCTTCCTGGCCACATTGCGCTCGCTGCGAAAGTTTTGCGTCGATGTGCGTATGGGTTGTGGGCTGTTGCAATCGTTCTTCTCGGTCGCAATGTCGTGCGGATGTGGCTTGAAACTGAGACGCAGCGAGCATCGCTTGTTGCAGCGGTTCGAGAGATTCAGGCCGACTCGCCGAGCGCCCGTATAACGACGAGTCTAAGCAAGGGGGAGGGTCTTATTCGAGGTCTTGGCGATAAAAAGATATTTGGAGATCTTGGTCGAATAGCGCCACCTGCTGCCGCCCCAACACCCGCAGTGACACGCCCTCCGATGGCGCTGAAATTGGTCGGAACGTATGTTGCCGCTTCGGTTAAGGATTCGTACGCGATAATCGAGCAGATGCAGAAGAACGAGCAGGATGTTTTTGCGGTGTCGGATTCTGTATTCGACGATGCACGGTTGCTCTCAATAGAGATAGATCGGGTATTCCTTGAACGTGATGGAAATCGTGTTGAGCTTACCCTTAATGAGGGGAATGCAGATGCTGTAAGTGGTGGTTCGGATGGACTGAATAATATTGTTGTGGCAGAACGCGATGTTGATGAGGCCCTAAGTAATCTACCAGTGTTGTTGACTCAACTTAGAGCTGTCCCCTATTTCAAGAATGGTCAGGCAGTTGGCCTTCGACTTTTTGCCATAAAGTCGGGTAGCCTGTTTGAGAAGATTGGGCTTGAAAATGGCGACATATTAGAAACGATAAATGGTAATCAGCTCGGAGATTTTTCTCAGGCTATGAAATTGTTTGAGCAGCTAAAATCTGAGCGCTCTTTGCGTTTGGTATTGGAGCGAAACAGGGAAGCGGTCACCTACAATTATGTTATTAGGTAAAGAAGAAGATGGATTTCGCTTCGGTGTGACTAGACCGTGTGACATTCAGCGCAATATTGGCTCTGGCAATACCTTTAAGAGCAGCTATCGATGAGATACATACGAAATGAACAGGTTGCGGTAAAAATGAGCGCTCGACCCACTTTTTTAACCACTATCGCTGCGATGAGTGGTTTGCCCCTTTTTCTGGA
>JBIJBT010000014.1:0-42353 GCA_044345055.1 Bdellovibrionota bacterium | reverse complement strand
TGACAAGTAGCGATATGAGGGTAAAGCCTCTTGAGGATTTCGAAAATCGGCTAGAAAGAGCCTTAAGATCAATAACATTTATCATGGCCACTCTCGCACGATAAAAAGTGAGTGTTTACCCCGTGAGCAGGTCAGTATCTCAGAGCCATTATCGGTACATCCTGTTTGCGAGAGAGGTTTAAGAGTCTCATCTGCGCGATGAGCGATGCCGTTACGTTGTAGCGTGACGAGAACCCGAGCGGTCAGAATAAATGATACCATTAGCAATATGGCAATAAGTGTTGCGCCGATAAGTATCTCAACAAGGAGCGCTCCTGATTGATCTTTTCGTCTCATTTAGCCACCCCTTTTTTGCAGATAGTTCTTACTCGACACCTTAAGGAAAGGGTCGTTGAACAGCTGAGGAGCGAGCGGGGTTTTGTCAGCTTAAACGTGGTAGGTGAGCAGGAGCGAGCGTAGCGAATTTCGTGGAGAGTTGCTGAGTCTGATTCAGGGAGAGAGAGTTCAGTTCCGTGCTTGGGGCTAAATGTTTGAGAAATGTCACCGATCTGGGCTGTAAGAGTGCCCGATTTAAGAGATAGCCGAATTGGTTTATTTTGGTGACTAGAGGCTATAATCAGCTCTGTAAGAAATAGGGCTAGTCGAGAAGATTCGTGTCGGATGTGGCGAGTTATCACCGCCGAATCGAGCCACGCTGATCCCGAAAGCGCAACGATACTCCCGACTAAAAGGTAGCAAATAAGTGATAGAAGTGAGCTGCCAGAGGCAGGTGAATAGTGCATCGGTATCAGAAAGATCGTAAAAGAGTGAGCGGCTCGAGAGCGTTGTTTACAGCTACGCGAAATATGCAGCGAAATATGCAGCGAAATTTACGTAGCTCTTATCGATCTTTTTTTGTGAGAGTTTCTTGATCGATAGATAAAAAATGAGGACAAGGAATCGATATGGAGATGCATCCCATGAAAACCGCAATCATCATTCCCGCTCGTTTCAATTCAACCAGATTCCCCGGTAAACCGTTGGCGTTACTTGCGGGAAAGACGATGCTTGAAAGGGTTGTTGGTATTGGAAGAGATGCACTTCAGGGAGATGGTTGTGGACTTGTTGTTGTGGCTACTGACGATGAGCGAATTGGGGCTCACTGTGATGATATCGGAGTTGATTGGGTTGAAACGGCTCCTTCGTGCGCCACTGGTACCGATCGGGTGCAATCGGCGGTGGAGAAGTTGGGAATGGATTTTGATTTCATCGTAAATCTGCAGGGGGATGCGCCGTTGACACCACCTGACTTTGTATCTGCGATGATTGCATCGTTTATGGAGTCGCCTTGTGATATCGTGACGCCGGTAGTTAACCTTGATTGGAGTGAATTAGACAATCTCCGTGAACGCAAGAAAATAACGCCTTTTTCCGGGACTTGTGCCGTTTTTAATCAGAAAACGGGAGATGCGTTGTGGTTTTCAAAATCGGTCATTCCCTCTGTCCGAGATGAGCTTCAAAAACGAAAAACGGAAGCGATGAGTCCAGTGTATCGGCATGTGGGGCTGTATGGATATGGTCGCGATATGTTGCGCAAATACGGAGAGCTTTCAAAAGGTTACTACGAGACGCTGGAGGGATTAGAGCAGCTCCGAGCTCTTGAGAATGGCTTTAGGATTCGATGCGTTTCGGTAAGCTATCGCGGTCGCCCCTCAATGTCTGGTGTTGATAGTCCAGAAGATCTCGCTCTCGCGGAATCTTTATTGAGAGAGATGTAGGAGAAACCGATAGGAAATTGTTTCATTCGAACCAAAATTTTCTGATTCTTCAAGGTGTGAGTTCATGGGAACAACTTTACTTATTGCGCGACACGGAAATACCTTTGGCCCTGGTGATGTTGTCACCCGAGTCGGAGGGCGCACAGATCTTCCTCTTGTTGAGAGTGGTCGTGAACAGGGGCTTTGTTTAGGAAATTACCTGAATAATCGAGGTCTGGTGCCCGATTTCATCTTTACATCTTCCCTTAAAAGAACGATTGAAATGGCCGATATGATTGAGCAGGCTTTGGGAAGATCGATTCCTCGATCTGAGCTCTCAATTTTTTCGGAGATTGATTACGGACCAGATGAGGGGCGGCCAGAGGCAGAGGTGGTGGCTCGTATCGGGAAGGAAGCACTAAAAGCGTGGGATACAAAAGCGATCGTCCCGAATGGATGGAGAGTTGACCCCGCTGAAATAGCCCAATCGTGGCGTTCTTTTGCTCAACGAGTTGTTGCAGAGTTTCTGGGGAAACGGGTGCTCGTTATTTCAAGTAATGGAATTATCAGATTCGCGCCTGTGCTCACCGGTGAGGGAGACTCATTCTATGAGCGCCATCAACCAAAAGTAGCAACAGGTGCACTATGTCGCTTTGAGTGGGATGGAGAAGGGGAGGGTGCTGGAGAGTGGGACACACAAAAATGGAACTGCAAAGAGTGGAATGTTAAGCCATCAAGTGATTGAGTCACCCCTAAAAAAGATCCCCTTCGTCCTTACGTAATCCTGCTTTATCGAGATTGTCGGCTGGTATTCCGAGAAGCTCACGGAATCGGCGGCGGTGGTAAATTTCAAATCCATCCTGAACACCATCTGCGTCCATAACGTCATCGATACAGCGACTCACGAGCATTAGTTCATCCTGAAAGAGATGTTCTCTTAAGCGCAGCGCGTACTCAGAGGTACTACGGAGATTTTTTAATACCGTAACTGCCTCATTAATGTGTCGCTGGGCTCTATCACGAGGAACTCCAAAGACACGATTCAAAGCCAAAATGATGACCTGGTATTCCTTCTGAGCAAATCCCTCATCGCTCGATGCAAGCTCCACCAATAACACTGCAAGAGCAAGCTCTAGCTGTTGCTGTGTTGCGGTGTTGCTTCTGCGGTTTACCCCTCCTTGATTGAATTGACCGGAGAAAAAGCCGCCGCTACTAAAAAAATCTTTGAAAGAATTCATCTTGTTCTTCCTTTCCTGTCGGTTTTCCCCAAACCTCTTATCTAATCTATTTTCGACCCTCGCTAATTGGGCATAAATAAATCAATCCGTACCGCGTGGCGCCGTACCCTGCAGAAAACCAGCAAGGTCCTGAATATCCACCATGCCTATAGGATTGTCGTTTCGATCTACAACTACAAGCTGGTCAACTCGCCATTTTCCCATCTCTTCAAGAGCTTCCCGAGCGGATGCTGATGCAGCTATTGTCTTTGGTTTACGACCAATTACCGACCCAACTGAAGCATCCAAAAAGTCAACGCCATTTCCGAGCAGACGTCGCAGATCACCATCGGTGAAGACTCCAACCAGCTTGCCGATCCGATTGACGACAGAGGCGGCACCCGGACGTCCCGGAGTCTTTATGTAATGACCAATTACCTCTTTTACCGATAGGTTTTCATTGACCACGCAGTGCATTTCACCGGAGCGCATTATCTCGGAGACTTTTACTAGCCGCCGTCCGATATCACCCGCAGGATGTAACCGTGCAAAGTGTCCACGATCGAACCCTCGCAGTGCGCAACACGCCATAGCTATTGCGTCTGAAATCGCCAACATTACCGTTGTACTAGTAGTAGGCGCTATATTTAGCGGTGCACATTCACTAATTGAGCCGAGTGGAACAACGATGTCGCTCGCCTTGCCCAATGAGGAATCTACCGCTTGAGTTATGCCGATTATGCGGCAAGAACGCTCCTTAACACGAGGAATAAGAGCAATAACCTCCTGAGATTCGCCAGAAAAGGAGAATATAATCGCTAAATCCTCGCTAGAAAAGCGCCCTAGATCGCCGTGAAGAGCCTCCGAGGGACTTACAAAAAATGAGCTGATACCGGTACTTGCAAGGGTTGCAGAAAACTTTTGGGCAATATGTCCAGCCTTTCCCATACCGGAGGTGATAATCCGTCGTTGCTCTTGATGAGTCATCACAACAGCCGACACAGCCTCGTCAAACGATTCGGTAAGCTGATCAGCAATACGGGCAAGCGCCTCTGATTGCGTCTGCAGAACAGCTCGGCCAACTTCTCTTATATCTATGAGGGGGGCGACAGGATTGGGTATCTGGGAGGTATTTTTCATGACCCGTATGGTATCGGTTATTACCACCGCTAATCAAGGTTTTAAGCCATCGGGTATAGAAACGACGCAGGCACCGACGAACCATAAAACTCCAAGAATCATAGGTGCCGAGCAATTAGAGGAACAGCAACTATTCCACCAATAATGCCCATAAGATTGACGCTTATAAGGACAAGAAGAACCCGACATACTCGATTACGATACCATCCCCGCACGGTTGTCATATCGTCAAGAACCCCCTCAAGATCGCCAACTCTTGGCCTTCTTAGCGCCGCCTCGATGAGAGCTGCTATCCAACCGGAACGAAGAAATGGATTGACCGCAGTGAATGGGGCCACCATCGTCGCGGTGAATATGGTAAGTGGGTGAGCAAGGGCTAGGATTGCTCCAATCGCTGCCGTTGATCCGGTTGCAATAATCCATGAGAAAGCCATCGCGGTACCGGCATCCTTGCCCGAACGGAAAGATCCGATGAAAACAATAATAATTATGAGGGTTGGAATAATCCATCGGAGCATTCGACCCAGTCCCGTTTTGTTCGGAATCTCTTCAAGGGGAGAAAGATCGATCGATAATCCCTCACGCAAAATTCGGGAAATTCCCGGCACATGACCGGCCCCAACGATTGCGACAGTTGGAAAAGCTGGAGCCCGACGAATCATCTCGGACATGTAGCGGTCTCGCTCACCAATAAGGGTACTTTCGACCTCCGGAAAGACCTGACCGAACTCCTCAAGGGCGGCCGAGAGCGCATCGCGCTCCTTTAATCGCTCGATATCCTCTGGTTTAACCCGTTCGCCAGAGATAAGCCCAGCGATAATTGTTGAAATTAACTTCATCGCCGATAAAAAACCTAGATGTCCCCAGACCCGTTTAAGGGTAGTTCTGATCGAGCGATCGGCGAGAATTAGCTCGGCATTCATAGCTTTTGCAACAGAGATCGCTTCAAGCATCTCTGCACCGGGTCGCACATCGGTTGCAGCACCAATTTTTTTTTGGAATGCCGCGAGGAGTAATTGGCTTAAAAGAAGGTGTCCTCGCCCCTCTCGAATCGCCTGAACAACATCCATATTTTTCCACCCCTCAGGATTTTGAATCGCTTTGAGGCGGGACTCGCACAGCTCAATTGCTACTGATGAAGGTTTGATATGCTCTATGACAGTTCGCGCAAGCTCTACAGATTCGCGGCTGATGTGAGCAGTTCCAACGAGATATACAGTTCCAGCGGGAAGATCGATTCGCTCGACATGGGGATGTTCGAAATTTCGCTCGGATTGTGCCGAATCATCGGGTGTAATATTCATCGGGTTTTGATTGAAAGTGGTGGGAGAGCAGCGACTAAAATAAGATATTATACTCTCTTCATGATAGCCGTGCCAGAATGGTTCAGAGGGAGAGAAAATCGTGATTTTTTTGGCGAAAATCATCAATAATTCAGAGACTCAACCTATACAAGGCATTTCATGATTCATCGAGCTCCTCTCACTATACCTGAATCTGAATTGACCTTTTCCTTTGCGCGATCGGGAGGACCGGGTGGGCAGAATGTCAATAAAGTTGAGACAAAGGTGACCGTTCATTTTGATTTTATGTCATCGCGGATTCTCACTGAGCAACAAAAAGATCGATTAAGCCGCAATCGAGAAATTCAGGCGCGGCTCGATGCAGATGGTTGTATCGTTCTCACGAGTCAGGAGCACCGAACGCAGAATCTCAATAAAAAAGGGGTGATTGAAAGATTGCACGAGCTTATTGCCCTTGGCTTACAGCGGCGAAAGGTGAGAATACCGACCAAAAAAACCCGATCGAGTGAAAGAGAGAGGTTGGAGGGAAAGCGGGGAAGGTCGGCAGTCAAGGCAGGTCGAAGGCGTGTAGTTGATCGGGGTGACGGTTGAATCGGTCAGTGGTAATGGTCGCGGTAGTTGAAGTGATCAAACAGTTAGCTGAGTTCTCCAGATGGTAAGGCTCTTTTAGCGAGAAGAAGTGAGTTGCCTACGACAATCAGATCAGAAAGAGCCATAGCAAGGGCTCCGTACGATGGTGAGAGGATACCACCCATCGCAAGCGGAATCGCGACTAGGTTGTAGCCGAAAGCCCAAAATAGATTCTGAACGATAGTCCGATAGGTTGCCGCTCCGAGCTCGAGTAGGCTCGGTATAAGTCGAAGCTGTCCGTTTAACAAAATAATATCGCCACTTTTCATCGCTGTTTCTGCACCACCCCGAACTGCGATTCCGACTGTTGCCTCCGAAAGCGCGAGCGAGTCATTTACTCCGTCACCGATGAAGAGAACTGAGCCTTTTGTGCGAAGGAGACGGATTTCTTCGAGCTTCTCGGTTGGTGAACACTCTGCACGGAAATTTTCAACCGCTATGTGATGGGCGATTCGGGCGACACGCTCTTTTGTATCACCGCTCAGGAGAAATGTGGTGCGTCCCTGTCGATGTAGCGCAGCGACTACCTGAGTCGCATCAAAATGAAGCTCATCTTCTATTGTTATCCTCCCGAGAATCACACCATTCCGTGAAACGATGAGTGAAAAAGCGGTATCTTTCGTATCGTCGCTTGCTGGATTTGGACGAATTTCTAATATATCGCCTAGTGACGAATACCCACGAATACCTTCGCTTCTTCGATCCTCAACTGAAGAGAGCTCAATCAAGGGAGCATCGCTGAACGCTGAAGTTAGGGAGCGGGCGATGGGATGAGTCGAATGAGATTCGAGCGACCGGATAATTGAGCGAAGCTCTGATTCGCGTATTGTCTCTTGATTCTCTATGGTTGCAACCTCAATCGATGAAACAGAGAACTCTCCGGTCGTAATAGTACCTGTTTTATCGAACCCCACCTGCTTAATCGAGGCGAGTGCTTCGATTATATCGCCCCCTTTAATCAAGATCCCGTGTCGTGCCGCGCGACCGAGTGCAACTGATATCGCTGTCGGAGTAGCCAGACCAACAGCGCAGGGGCATGAAGCTGCAAGAATGGCGATACCCCGAAGAAGCGCATCGATAAATGGGATACCGAGTATCCAAGATATGAGCACTGTTCCGATTGAGAGAGCGCAAACCGCGGGAACAAAAACTGCTCCTACCGAGTCGCCGATTCGCTGAATCTGCGGGCGATGAAGCTGGCTATCAGCAAGCAGTGTGATAATTTGCCCGAGGGTCGACTCTTCACCGACCCGATTAAGCCGAATTTTGAGCGATCCAGAACTAACCAGAGTTCCTGCTATGACTGGTGCTCCTCGCTCTTTTTTAACCAGCTCGCTCTCTCCGGTAATGAGAGATTCATCGGTCAGACCCTCTCCCCAGTAGACTATTCCATCCCCCGGAATACGCTCTCCTGCATTTACGATCACCCGATCATCGGCTTTAAGGGTTTCACACGCGACTCTCTCCGTTTCAGCATCAGCTCCGACACCACGAACAATTACCGCGGTCTCCGGCGAAAGCCGAACCAGGTCGTGCATCGCTTCTCCTGTGTGAGCAAGCGCCCGCTTTTCGAGTACCTGACCCAATAACGCAAATGTGATGATCGAGGCGGCTGTTTCAACGAGATGGTGGCCCATAATCGGGCCCTCTTCGCCCGCCATAAAATAGGCACCAAATCCTGCGATTAGACTCGTAGTAGCTCCAATAACGATAAGGGTTTCCATCGTTGGATAACCCCCTATCGCCGAGCGAATTGCCCCAGGGCCGATTTTTGAAAGCCCGATAGCACACGCAGCGGTAGCAAGGCTTAAAGTTACGATGGGGTCGTGAAGAGCCGAGATATGGATCACCATTCCTAGCCACAGAGGTATGGTGAGTAGAAGTGAGGCAATAAGATGGATCGTTGGGGGCGATGCGGGTGGAGGTGCAACGGTGAGTTGAGATGAGATCGGAATGAGGCGATATCCTATTTTTTTGACTGCATCGATAAAAGATTCAGAGCGTTCTCCGGCTGGGATCGCAATCAGCAGGCTTTGTAGCGCGTAATTAAGCGATACCTCAAGAGCCCCCCGTTTTTTTAGCTCCCTCTCGATCGCAGCTGCGCACGAGGCACAATCCATTCCCTCAACCCGATACCGATAGTAGAGGCGAGCAGGATCAGTCATGATTGGCCTTTTTTTTGGGAGGGAGCTTGCTTTCCGAAGCACGAGCAAACGATATCCGACTCCAAATACCGCGCCCTTCTGCCGCTGCTTTTGTTGTTACCGCTGAGAATCGGTCCTGATACCGAAGATTTGGTGATATCGGAAGAGTCGCTGCATAACCATCAGCGAGCATCTTTTCATTAAGCATTACTCCATCACCTCCAAAGAGATACGCAAGCCTCCGGCCATATTTGTCCCGTTTACGCCGATCATATTCAACCGTGACCGTGGCTCCCCGAGGAAGGAGAGTTGCAAGATGTCGGCTCGCCTCCTTTCCGAGAGAGAGAACTGTTCGCAAAGAAACTCCGAACGTAACTGCCTGTCGATAGGCCCGTTGATTTTCCCTCGATTCCATTGTGTCGATCCCAATTAGGCGAACTGATTCTTTCCCTTCGGGGAATGCAAGCCGAACGGTATCTCCATCAACTACATCGGAAACAGTGGCAGTAAACGAGGATTGAGCAGAGCTTTGGGTGGAGGGTGGAAAGGCGCAAAGCGGAAAAGCGAGAAGTGCCGCGATAAGGTATATAAGTTTAAATATGGCGGAACGCAGAGATGATTTGCGGATGGTTTTGTGTGTTACCTGAGTCATATTTGAAAATCAGCCGATGCAGGTTATCAATTTACTTGTTACATGATATACCATTGAAACGTATTCGAGGACGAGCATCTGCTTCGCAATACCGGTCGAGATGATGCTTTCAGAGAGGTCGTTTTATCATGGCAAAAACAAACGCAAAGAGTTTTCCGACATTAGCGGAGTTGATGGCATCTTCGGAACCTGCAACCGCAATCGCGACGCTCCGTTTTGAAGAGGGGCAGGCTTTGCTACAGGAGCTTGTCTCTCGGGTTGAAAGCGGCGAAATATCGCTCGATCAGGCCGTGCAATCGTACGAGCTGGGGAGCTTATTATTAAAGCATTTGCGTTCTCTTCTGAATCAGGCTGAGGAACGGGTGCGGGTATTAAGGCTCGATGGAAGCGAGGTTTCGGTGGAGGTATAAGCAGGGGCGAGTAATTAAGAGCCGCTCAGCGGATCGGGATGCATGTGCGAACTCAAGGAGAGAGAAACCCCGGACAGGCTGCCATAGGCGAGCGTTCCGGGGTGAAAACCTGCAACTTAAGAGCCCGGGGGTGGACTAATCCTCCGTTATCTCAGGCTCCGAGGACTGGACTCGGTTTGGCTTGATTTCAACCCGGGAGGATTGACCACCCAGGATGAGGGTGCCTTCGAACCCTGTGGCCGAGGCTACGAAGCCCCCCATGAATGGTGGAGAATCTTTTACTATCTCCCTCGAAAACTCTAAGGTTGCACCGGACAACGTTAGAGTTAGTTTCTGCGCAGCCTCATCCCACTTCCAAAACTTCATCTTTTTCAGATCGCAAAACGAAAACTTCATCTTTGTGAAGCATAGAGCCCCGAAATCCTAAAATACACCTCTCCAAATTGCAACCTTCCCCCTCACCCAATCGCCCCTAAACTCATCTCAAGGTCCCGAATAATATCCGCAGCGCGCTCTAATCCTACCGCCAGCCTTATTCCTCCAGCATCGAGATTGTGGCCTCTTGGGTCGTTTGGGAGGTAGGCCGAGTGGGTCATTGATGCGGGGTGCTCTATAAGGGTGCGGAGTTGACCGAGGCTGACCGCAAGGGTGATGCAGTAGGCGTTATTTGCTATGTAATTCATCAATCTCTCGCCTCGAGCACGCGGATTATCTCCTCCGAGCCGGAAATATAAAACAAAACCGGGAGCAAAATTGCCATCGAAATCCCGAAGAACCTCGTGAGCGAGCTGTTGCTGCGGAAAAGATTCAAGACCTGGATAACAGACCGATTCAACCGCAGGGTGATTTTCTAAAAATTGGGCAACTTCGAGGGCGTTTCTCTGTTGCTGGGGGAGCCGGAGCGCGAGAGTTGAGAGTCCATACACGAGAATATGCCACGCGGATGCCGGAGATAGGATACCCCCAAAATCTTTACGCACGAGGCAGAGCGAGCTGTAGAGCTCTTTGCTGGTGATAACAGCGCCACCAAGCTCGGTCCCAAATCCACAGATACCCTTCGTGAGACTGTGGACGACGATATCAATCCCGTGTTGCAACGGCCGCTGACCAAAGGGAGTCGCAAATGTGTTATCAAAAATAGAGAGAATTTTTTTCTCGGGTGATCTTTTCTCATTTTCTGAGCGAAGGACTGCCGATATCGCTCGGGGATCAATCATCGTCAGTGTGGGATTCACTGGTGATTCAAGATACACCACCCTTGTTTTTTCTGTTATAAGTGAAGGAAGAGTCTCTGGATCGCTTAAATCGGCAAAGATAACTGTACAACCAAGCCGCGATAACCAATTTGTAAGTAGACTGTAGGTACAGCCGTATAACGTATCGTGAGCGATAATCTCGTCACCTGCTTTTACAACGGCAAGGAGTGCACCAGATATTGCCGCCATTCCCGACGCAAATGTCACAGCAATCTCACCGCCCTCCGCGGTAGCGAGCGCGTCTTGCAGCATATTGCCAGTTGGCTCGCCGAGTCGATCGTAGATGTAGATAGGTGCTTCATCGCTTGAGCGTCCCACCTCGAAAAATCCCTGGGCTCCCCGTTCCGCGGATCCTAGCCGAAAGCTGCTCGATGTCGTTAATGGTGGAATTACGTGATGAGAAAAATCCCACTGAGAGGAGAGCGACTTACCGTAAATGAGCCTCGTCTGGGTCGAGTAAAGCGATTCGTCGATTGATGGCGTAGAGGCTGGTTTTTGTGTGCTCATACAGTACTCCTCGGTAATGGATTTCCGCGATGCGCTTCGGTAAAGGCAGCGTGTCGGAAATGCTTGCAGAGGAGTTTAGTTCCGTCTAGGGGAAAAGTGAGAAGAGAAGTCTCTTACCACTCGCGCCAAGAGACACCCACATAGGCGGCGATAAAAGCTATGGTAAGGAGAGCCCACCAAAGCTTGGCTCGTGCGGTGTTTGCTCGATAAGCAAGGGGAAGAAGGGCGCCGAGGGATAACCAGAGCACAATTTTAATTCCGGCCCAAGCGGGGAACCCCAGACCATTTTTCGCGAGGAGTCCAAAGCCAGATATAAAAAGAAGCAATAATCCCACGCCGTGAGTAATTGATGCCTTTTTCCGCCACTGATTTCCCTCTTTGGTCACGCCGTTGGCGGCTGACATGAGGACACCGCCGAGCACTGCAAAGATAGCAAATGCCGAGATTAAGTGGAGAATTTTGTAGAAGGCTATCGGCATGAGATTTTCGTCGGGAGGGAGGAGTTAGGGACAAGGGACGGAGAAAAGGCCCGAGCCGGATTCGAACCGGCGATCGCGGTTTTGCAAACCGCTGCCTTAGCCAACTTGGCTATCGGGCCTCAATTGATAAGAGTTATACCTGTTTTAATCGGTTGATTCAAGGGAGCGGAAAGCGGGCTCCATCTTCAGGTGTTGAGCTTTATTAAGATAGTTGGGTACAATCCTAAGCTCTTCGGTGCGGTCATTAAGATGCCCGACCGAATAGGAGCTCATATCTTCCCCTTATTTTTTCTCAGGTGTATCGATGGCGTACGTTATTACTCTTCGTTGTCTCGGAACCAAGGATCGTTCTTGTGTCGAGGTATGCCCCGTTGATTGTTTTTACAACTACAACGATCCAAAGCTGAACGACAAATATGGCCGAAAGGCGAAGACCGATGACGATCCGGGGATGCTCGTCATTAATCCTGATGAATGCATAAATTGTGGCGCGTGTGAAACTGAGTGCCCGGTTGAGGCGATTTATGAGGATACTGGGGTGCCTGCTGATATGCAGGAGTTTATTCAGATGAATGCTGATGCGGTTGCAGGTCTCTCCGATAGCGACCTTGATGCGCGTCGAGTGACCGCTAAGGGGTAATTTAAGCTACTCGTGTCGCAGCGCCTCGAGCGGCTCTATTCGGGCCGCTCGTATTGCGGGAAGTACTCCAAAAACTACTCCAACAAGAATCGAAAGACCAAAAGCGGGAAGTACGATCCACCACGGCGGTGTGAGATCGAATTTCTCAAAAAAAGCCGATGCTCCAATACCGACCCCCGAAGCGAATCCCACTCCGATAGCCCCCCCAAGCAGTGAAAGCATCACCGCCTCAAGAAGAAACTGAGATACGATATTACGTTTTGTTGCACCCACTGCCCGCCGTAATCCGATTTCAGATATTCGCTCAGTCACCGTCACGAACATAATGTTCATGATGCCAATTCCTCCGACCAGCATCGATATCGCAGCTATTCCTCCGAGCACATAGGTGAGCATCGACAATATATTTTCGATACTCGACATGAGCGCGCCCTGAGTTACGACGGTAAAATCATCCTCACCGTTGTTACGTTCCTTTAATATCTCAGAGATCTCCGCAACAGCATCGTCAACACTCCCGCGGGTGCGAGCTGTTGCACGAATACCGAACAACCGATCGGTGTTGAAAAGCCGTAATGCTGAGCGAGTAGGTACAAAGATGAGGTTATCAACATCGAGTCCGACCTTGTGACCAGTAGGAGCAAGTACGCCGATTACACGATAGCGATGTTCATTAACGCCGATAACCCGCCCCACGGCATATTCATCACCAAACAGACTATTAGCGACTTTTCTTCCAAGCACTACAACCCGTCTGCCAAATTCATCTTCTTCTCTGGAAAAATACCCGCCATATTGAATGTTGAGAGTTATGATCTTCAAAAACTGCTCATTTGCGCCGAAAACCATCGCGTTATGAGCTGCATCGAGATGAGAGATCGTCGCATTACCGATGACAACTCCCGAGACCGCATTGATATTAAATGCTCGACGCTCTATCGCCCTGATATCTTCGAGAGTCATCCGATTATTACTCAATCCAACGGGAGGACCGAAATGGGAACGGCGATCACTTTTGCCGGGTTGAATAATAATGAGGTTGCTACCGAGTGATTCAAATTCACTCATCACAAATGTGCGCACCCCATTTCCGATCGAAACAAGCATGATTACGGCAGCAACGCCGATAATCAGGCCAAGCATCGTAAGAGCGGTACGAGAGCGATTGGCAAGAAGTGCAGAGGCAGAAATGCGCACTGTTTCAAAAAATCTCATACTCCCTCCTCTGAGGCAACACCATCCTGAACCCGAATGCGCCGCTCTGCCCGCGCAGCGATCGTTGGATCGTGGGTGACGAGTACGATTGTAACGCCGCTTGTGTGAAGTTCCTGAAAGAGGGCGAGGATACTCGCGCCTGTCTTTGAATCGAGATTTCCGGTTGGTTCATCAGCAAATATAATCGAAGGATTGTTGACGAGCGCCCGAGCTATCGCTACCCGTTGGCGCTGTCCTCCTGAAAGCTCATTTGGTCGATGGCGCATCCGATCTCGCAGTCCCACCCGTTCAAGACACTCGGATGCACGTTCATACGCTGCTTGAGGTGATACGCCAGAAGTGTAAACGAGTGGCAAAAGTACGTTGCGAATCGAGTCTTCGCGCGGAAGTAGGTGAAATCCCTGAAAAACAAATCCAATTTTTTGATTGCGCAGAGCCGCTCTCTCGCTGTCGGTCAGATTATCCACTCGCGCACCATCGAGCAGGTAGAGACCACTTGTTGGCTTATCGAGAAGCCCGAGAATATACATCAGTGTTGATTTTCCCGATCCTGAAGGACCGATAATCGAGACAAATTCCCCCGATTTAATCGAAAGAGAAACTGAGCGGAGGGCGTAGATAGTTTCATCCCCACGAACAAAAGTTTTACTCAATCCCTGGGTCTCTATGAGAGCCACTTTGAGTCCTCCGATTGGATTGTGACCGCGAGGCCATCCTTGAGCTCGGTATCGACTGGTGGAAAAACAACGGTGGTGCCTTCAGTAATTCCCTCGAGTACCTCAGAGCGATCGTAGCTTTGAAGACCGAGCTTCACTACGATGCGCTTAAGCTTTCCTTCGTTGATGGTGAATAGATACCGCTCATCACTCCGTCCAAGAAGCGCCCGCGTTGGGACTGCGATCGCATCAATGCGGTTATCAGCGACGATTTCGACCTCGGCTGATGCGCCAACGGGAAGCCGATCGCCAGCATCTGCTACCTCAAGCTCAATGAGAGTGGTGCGATCCTGTTCTTTTTTTGTACTCACGAATGGAACGATTTTTCTTACTGTACCAATAAATGGTTCGCGCCGTTTCGCCAAAATTGTGATCCGCGCGGTCATACCAAGCTTTAGATGAGGAAGATCAACCTCGTCGATATCAGCGACGACGTATCTTCTCTCTAAATCAACCAGCCGAAGAAGCGCCTGAGCCGTTGGTGTTGTAACCTGAGAGAGTTGGCCAATTTCGAGATTTTCCTCCGTGATTAAGCCCGAAAAAGGGGCGCGAATGACACTTTTTTCGAAAGCTGCCTGAGCGATATCGAGTGCCTTTACCGCAGCCTCTAACTCGGTTGGCGCGAGAACTTTTCGCGAAAAAAGCTGTTTTGCTCGAACGACATCTCGCTCGGCATTGTTGAGCGCTGTTTTAAGCTCTCCATTCTCTAGCTCGGCGATAATTTGACCCTCTTTCACCTGGTCCCCTACCGCAACATGAACATGAGCAACGATTCCGACAGTACCAAACGAGAGTTCAGCAGCTCTCTCAGCAGTAACAGTCCCCGCATTCACCGCCGAAATAGTCGCCTCAATCGGCGCCTTGGTAACATGAGCAACCACAACGGGAATAGGTTTTGAGCATGAAACAAGCCACAAACAGCTGAGAGGGAGCAAAAGGAACAAAATTCGTCGAAAAAAGGGCGGGTACATGATGGCTCGAATGGATAGTCGATCTGAAGCAAAATGGTACTCTGATAGTTTCGCTTGGTTGGGATGTTTACGCGAGATGTGAAGGAGAAGGGGAGGGGTACAAATCCCTTTACGTCCGATAATAGCATGGGCCTGTGGATCTCCTTCACTCCGGGCTTCAATACCACTGAGCTCTGGAGTTTAATGGCCGAGGAAAAGAGATGGCGTGGCCGAGGGCTCTCGTTTTTTGATTGAACAGCCCTCATCGGCCTTCTTCAGTGTCGCTTGGCTGTCCGGTGTGATACCTTTGTTACATGGTTCAAAGCTATTCATCACCAACTGCGGCAGAGGTCGTTCGCGCCTGGAAGAGGGCGGGGGCGAGGATGCAGGAGCTCCGTGATCGCGAGATTCGCGAAGCAGATACGGTCGTTGCGATGCAGCAGCTGAGCGGTGCGTTCAATCAAGCGATAGCTCAGCTACCTCTCCGCGATACGTCAGGCTTAGTCGAGCAGCAAGCATGGTTTTCCAAGCTCCGTGCGAGAGAGGGGGTGCGTTAGGAGGGGGGGTCCATGCCCAAGCCTGCGAGTACAAACTCTACAGCGACAGTAGACACGAGGATTTTCAATCAGGGCATTCCCTTTGCCCCTGGACCTCTATTCCTCTGAGGTAAAGAGGTCCGTGGGTGGGTATGCGTTTCTTTTATCGCTTAGAGGAAGAGAGCTCCCGCGGTCGCTGCAAATTAATCCAAAAAAGTCCTATTTTTATCGGAATATTAACGGCATAATAACGGAATAGGTTGTTGCCTTGAAAAACGCCGAAATATGCCATTTAAGCCAAAATTTACTATTACCGCGAAAATCGCCACTTCCCTCATGCGAATTGAGGCCGCAAGACAAGCTGTGCAGGATTTGCCGATTACTCCCTCTGTTCTCGCGACACTAAGAGAAACAGCCCGATTATTCTCCACGCACTATTCCACGATGATTGAGGGTAACCGGCTTACGCAGGAACAGGTGTCGAAGGTGATTGAAGATAAGCAACACTTCCCGGGACGTGATCGGGACCAGAAAGAAGTGCTGGGGTATTATGCCGCGCTCGAAAAATTGGAGCAGTTAGCGGCTTTGCAAGGTGCAGTGACTGAAAAAAATATCCAAACGCTTCATGCTCTGGTGATGGCTGAAGGGCGCAAGAAATTAAAACCTACACCCTACCGTGACGGACAAAACGTTATTCGTGATGGCCGAAGCCGCCGCATTGTCTACATGCCCCCTGAGGCGAACGATGTCCCACTACTCATGAGGGAGCTGGTGGATTGGATAGCATCCACTGAGCGCCAGGAATTACCCTGCCCAATTCGAGCAGGGATAGCACACTATGAGTTCGCTACGATACACCCATATTACGATGGTAATGGTCGCACGGCGCGACTGCTCACGACCCTTATTCTACACCGAGGCGGCTATGACCTCAGAGGTTTGTATTCGCTTGAAGAATATTATGCCTGCAATCTTGCTGCGTATTATGAAGCTCTTACGGTCGGCCCCTCCCACAACTACTACGAAGGACGCGCCAAGGCGAATATTACGAAATGGGTGGAATATTTCTGCGCTGGTGTAGCAGATAGCTTTGAGAGCGTAAAACGAAGAGCCGCAGAGGCTTCCAGTAGTGGAGCAAAAGATCGCTCCTCGCTCTTGCGGCGGCTCGACCCGCGCCAGCGCAAGGCCCTTGTGTTGTTTAAGGAAAGTGATTTCATCACCAGTAGCAATGTGGCTGCTCTGTTCTCTATATCTGAGCGAGCTGCTCGCAATCTGCTTACCGCTTGGGTAACGAATGGCTTTGTGGTAATCGCTGACCCGGCTAAAAAGAGCCGGAAGTATGAGTTGTCATCAATCCATAAAGATCTTTTCGATACATGAACAAACCTCTCTCCATGCAGCGCTCTGCGCAAATAGAGGGAAACGGGATCGCGGTTCCTAATTTGTTGATGCCGACCATTGCATTTTATTGCGCAGAGGGATTGAGGTTATAGGATGCAGCATTATGAGGAGGGTCTCATGATTCCGCCCGTCGGTAGTTCTGGTGGTGTGTTACCGTCTCATGCTTTGGCGTTGGAAGGGATTGCGCAGTTAAAGGCTGAACTAATGCGACCTATATACTCCAGTTAGAGGAGGGGGATCTTGGCTGTTGAGAAGGGTAGAAAAAAAGTTTTTTGAAAATAAATCAAAATTAAGAGCTGCAACGGCTGAATCTGTGCAACCTTTTCCGGGGTTGGTTGCATATCGGAAGGAACGTTAAATTTGGTCGAAGGGTCCGAGTAGGGGTGAGTCTGAGAAGCGAAGCGGCCCTGCGGGATGGGGAGAGGGTGGGTGTTGGATAGTTTGTGGGTAGGGGGGAAGTGATGGTGAGTGGTCAGATTTTAAGAGAGAGCGGAGCGATAGGGGAAGTTCAAACATCGAATGGTCAAAACACACCGTCTAACCACTTTTTGATTAGCTCCGATGTTCGAATAGCGGGCATCCTCCAAGGCGCCGGTTTTACTCAATTAGAAAATGCTTTGAGCGACGATAAAAGTGGCGAACTCTTGTCACATGTGCAGGAGGCTATTAGGGCTAGTGAATCAGCGGAAGATTTTGTTAGGTCCTTATCGAGTCTAGAGGCCCCTATTTTAGCAGAGAAAGTTCTTACCTATCTCATGAAGGCAGGATCAGAGTCAGATCGGTGGAGTAAGGCATCTGAGTCTCTCAGAGAGATGATGAATTCAAAAAAGTTCGATGCGCCATGGTCCCGTCTGTTGGAGGGATTTGGGAAGGACATTGGGTTCCAGCCAAGCGATCAGCGACAATTAGCAACAGCGGTGCTTTTAGCCCTCGCCCAGAATTCAGATAGTTATGACGAGCTCCGAACCAACATAACTAAGGGAGCACTCGATCTTCTGAATAGCGAATTCGTGAGCTTACAAAGGGAGAGGCGGGTCAATGAAGCGTTCGGCACTTTAAAAGAGTCCGTGAATAACTCTTCTTCGGACCAAGATTCACAGGAAAGAATCGGTTCAGCGACAACGCGACCACACGAATTTCCCTCTGCCGATCCGTTCGAACAACCCACAGTTCGTTCACCGAAATTCGGTTCCTCTCCAAGGATACCAGTAATCGCTAGGTCTCAGAGTCCTGGAGTAAGAACAGGTCATGCGTGCGAAGAATTAGCAAGTGAGGAAATTGAAGTCGCATTGAAGTTGGCTGAACAACATTTAGCCTCGGAGCATAGTCCGCTGAGTGAGCTATTAGAATTATTTGGGGTTGATCGACCACAGGGATTTTTATCTTCTATTTACAACACTCTAAGAGGTTCGGAGTTACGACAAGAAGTATCAGACGCGCGGAAAAAACAAGTGATTTCGTATGCAATAGATCAGGGGGCTTCGGCTGATCTTGAAAACATTTATCAGCAGGACAGTACTTTTCTGGTAGCATTATGTTTAAAAGATCCTAATATTTGCTCAGGACTTATTTCGCAACTAAAGGGAACAGGTGGAGCCGTTAATGACTTTGCAAATCGGCTTGTGAGCGGAGTCACTACAACTGATGATATGACTAAGCTCATAAATATTTTGCCCACGGACATTCGAAACGCACTCAATTCAAATTCGGTAAATAAAATCCGTTCGGTTTTTGGTTTCCAATCCGTGCCCTCCGATCAGCTAAGCAGTATGCCTACTAGAAAGGGTCGGATTACCAGGGCTTTATGCAGTGCATCTCCTTCCACTCAACCAAAAGAAGATACAGAGAGCCGGATTGTCAATCCTCTGCTGAAGCGTTGTCTAACGCCGACTCCCGAGCAGTTAGAGAGCGCTTCTTTTTCGAGGAATGACATCAAAAAAAGCATGACCGGAGTCGCGACAGCTTTAATAAGCAATGTTGATACTGGTTCAATAAATGATGACCAGACTCTTGTTGGAAAAATTCAGGGAGAATTGCCCAAACTTGAATCTTTCAAAATGCTACCCTCAGTATGGCAGGAATTTGTTTTAGATATTTGCGCAGGAAGAATCACCAAAATTGCAGCCGCTCGTAAATTGCTCGGAATTTTAGAAGCTATAGAAAGTAAAAACTCTGAAGTAAACGAGAATCTACCCTTTAGTTTAGGTGGTTCTGACTTAAATGAAAAATTAGTTAACCTTGGCAAATCAGGTTATGTTGTATGTTACGACGGTCAAAACGTGATTCTCTGTAAAGCTTTCAGTAACCTTAATAATTCTAATTTTGGAGAACCCAACTATCGTCCTGTTACAGAAGTTCTGGACAAGGCATTCGTAGCTTTTCCTATTGAAGGAAATCCAGGTATATACAACATATTCTTAAAACCTGAAGAAACCCAGCCCCAAGCTTGAAAGGACGAACAAATTGCTAAAATTTAACTCCTCCCTTTTCTCTATACCTCTGAGGTATAGAGAAAAGGATTTCCAACCGACCAGCCTGCATCGTTCTTCTTTGCGGCTATCCTAAAAGAGTTTGTTGAGCCCCTTGAGGAATTGTGCGAGGGGTAGAACTTCGATAGTGGTATCGATACGTGCGCTGCGCGCGCCTAAATACACGACAATTCTTCTTTTTACTCCGGGAAGATCCACTATCGCGCGCAAACCATCGGCAAAATTATCGCGTAAACGATCAGAAGCCTTTACTTCAATCGCAATTAGCTCGCTTCCCCGTTGAAGGATAATATCAACCTCTGGACCAGTTCCCCCGCTTGCCCAATAGAACATCTCGTCGAACTCCAATCGACCTGCATCTCTCTCCGCTCGTAAGAGGGTAATCACCCAGCCCTCGAAGAGGGCTCCGCGCTCCTCGATAGATACTTTGCCAAACTGTTTCTTGGCTGCTCGTACGAGACCCGGATCGATCCAGTAAAGTTTCGGGTGTCTCCTCTCCTTCACCCTTAGTCGCCCCTCAAAGGCCGGCAATCGGAAGGCAAGCAGCGTATCTTCGAGTATCTCTATGTAGCCCTGAACTGTCGTTCGGGCTACGCCAGCGTCTCGGGCAAGGCCGTCGATGTTCAATACCTGGGCGTGAAATAAGGCAGCGATCGGTAAAAACCTGAGGAATCCGGGAAGATTGCGCACAAGCGCCTCTGCCTGAATCTCTTCTTTGAGATACATCTGCACATACGCTTCGAGCTGTTTTGCGGGATTCGGAGCAGACCATACAAGGGGTATCGTGCCGAGTTGAAGAACCTTCTCCAGGTTGAAGTCCTTACCGAGCTCCTCTGGCATCAGCGGGTTCATCTGTAGCCTAACTGCTCGTCCACCGAGCAAATTCACCCCGGCCCGCCGCAACTTACGTGCGCTTGAGCCCAGCAGGGCGAATCGCACCTTAAGCTCCTCGATCGCCCTGTGAACTTCGTTGAGTAGAGAAGGTATTCGCTGAACCTCATCAATGACTACCCAGTCTCTAGGTCTGCGATCCTGAATTAGGGCTCGAAACAGCGCAGGATTAGCGAGCAATTCCTGGTAAAGCGCTTCGTCAAGGAGGTCTATCCTGAGAGCCTTTGGGAGTGCGCCCTTTACCCACGTACTTTTTCCGACCCCTCTGACACCAAGGAGAAAGAAGCTCGATGAGGGGACTCGAAGGAGACGGGGGTATTTCATTACCATGTCGGCGATTCTGCCGCTAAAACGCCGGCGAGTCAACGGGTTTCTCGTTACACAGACCGAATGAGTTTTTCTAAATAGCTGATAGACCTCAAAGCGCATCCGGACGAAATATCGCTGAGCTTTTCATTCATGGTCTTCGAAAAAGATAGTGCACGGAGAATCTGGCACATCTCGTCCAAGTCAGCTTCGGTATCCAGCGGGGGTATTTACGAGTAACGACCAGTACCCCCACTACCCCTCCAAAATCCGCCGCAAACTCCCTCGATCTATCCCCAATAATCTTGCTGCGTGGACCTGGTTGTTGTTGGTTTGCTCTAGTGCTCGCAGTACTAGGTTTCGTTTAAAAGTTTGGACTTGGGTTTGGAAATCGGTGGTTGCTGAATCTTCTTCAGGTTTGGGTGAATTTTCTCCATTTTTCACCACCGAAATATCCTCGACCTCTATACGATTGTCGCCGCGAAAGAGGGCTCGGTAGGCGGCTTGTTGGACTTCTTGGAGGAGTTCTCGCACGTTGCCGAGCCAGGAGTGGGATTCTAGGTGAAGGAGGGCGTTGTCGCTGATTGAGATCGGGGGAAGGTCGGATTCTAGTTGGGAACGCTCTAGGGCGGCGGTGGCTAGGGGGGCGATATCTTCGGGACGCTCGCGCAGTGGAGGTAGGTGAATTGTTACTGCTGAGATTCGGTGAAAAAAATCGCGGCGGAGTTTTCCGTTTTGGAGGGCTTCATCGGTGGGGCAGTTTGTTGCAGAGATGAGCCGAAATTGTGAGCTAGTTTCTGCGTTTGAGCCGAGCTGACGAAACTGTTTGTCCTGAAGAACACCGAGAAGCGTTACCTGCGCGGAGAGTGGTAATTCATCTATTTCGTCGAGAAAAAATGTGCCTTCGTTTGCTTCGAGTAGGAGTCCGCGCCTAGTGCTTAGGGCGCCGGTAAAGGCACCTTTGGTGTGGCCAAACATCTCGCTTGCAAAAAGATCACCTGATACGAAATTTGCTTGATATCTTACGAATTTACCCGGCAATCGAGATCGGCGATGAACTGCGTGCGCCACTAGACCTTTTCCGGTGCCCGATTCACCGGTTATAAGAAGGGGAAGACGAGACGAGGCGGCGAAACGAATCTGATCGCGAATTCTTTTGGCATGAGCAGAGGATCCGTGAAACTCTGAGATTTCGTCGGCGGGGTGTTGGTGATTGAGGTTGGCGTAAGCTGCGCGAAGTGCCGCGTTGTTTAGGCCATTATTGATTAGAGCGGCAAGGTGTTCGGGATGAGGCGGCTTGGCGAGGAACGCAGCGGCGCCGTGCTTGAGTGCCTCGATTCCGTATTGGGTCTCGTGATGGCTGGTGAGAACTAGTATCTCCGGACGGGGCGATTGACGCTGAAGCTCTCTAATTAGGGCAAAGCCGGAATCGGGGCCGGAGGCGGCAACGAGTGAGAGATCGGTAACAACGAGAGATGGTTGATGCTCTCGAAATTGCTTAATCGCCTCGGTGTGCGATGAGGCGAAAAGTATCGTTGTTTCGGGGGCCAGGTAAGGCCGCACGAGCGCGACCGTTAGCTCCGCAGTAGGTTGTTCATCATCGACGAAAAGAATTTTGGGGAGCATCGGTAATTGTGAGCGAAAGGTTTATTATCGCAGAACCAATGTATCAGCTCGACGAGGGTGTGAACAGGTTTGCAACTATAGAACAGGTTAGTACTGAGTGACTGCAGCCTCTAATTGTTCTAGTTCTTGAGATTTTTGTGAGTCCCTGCTAGAAGATTTCTCGAAACTGGGTATTTATTAGGTCCAGCGGTTACTCGATGCTCGGTCATGTTGTTGTGAGGTGAATAAATGATTTGTTCAGGACAGTCGTTTGATGCAGCAGGAGCTGATTTTTCAGCACTTACGGGGTTAAAAAGTCTCTGTAAAACGTTTTCGTTTGGTCAGGTTGAGGGAGCGGATCGGCTGTTACCGGGCGTGAATCTGATCGTTGCAGAAGACCAGGAGGTAGCGTCATGCCTCGCAGCAGATGAGGTTTGGAAGGTTCTTTCTGCAACCGGACCTCGGGTGCTGGGTACTGCTACGGGCGGAACTATGGAGCCGATTTGGGCAAATATTCATCAATGGTTGAGGGATGGACTCGACCTTAGGGAGTTAAAGACGGCAGGGCTCGACGAGTATGTTGGCTTAAATCCCGAAGCTCACCAAAGTTATCGATCTGAGATGCTCAGGCATCTCACTCCGTTGACCAAATATGGATTTGACCCCGAATCGGGACTTCATCTTCCGAAAACTTGGAATCATGAGGAAGTTCTGCCGAAGAACGAAAAAGAGCTACTGATCGAATGTAAACGGTATGAGGATTTTGTATCTCAAAATCCTCCCAAACTTCAGCTTCTTGGTTTAGGCCACGATGGGCACGTTGGGTTTTCGATGCCGTGGAGTAAGAGTAGCGCGCTTGATGTTGGCACTCACCTAACAACTCTTTCCGATGAAACCCGGCGAGCAAATGCCCGTTTTTTCGGAGGGGATACTAACGCTGTGCCCCAGCAGGCAGTAACGATGGGGCTCGGAACATTAAAGGGTATGGCTGAAAAAGGAACTGAGCTTTTGTTAGTGGCCACCGGTGCCGGGAAGCAAGATGCTCTCTACGAGACCCTCTGTGGCCCAATCTGGTCAGGATGTCCCGCCTCCTATTTACGGCTTCTACCGAACGTCACGATGATTGTAGATAAAGAGGCGGCAGGGCGGCTGATTGGATAGAAGTTTTTGTCGCCTGCCAAAATTCAAATTTAGCAAAGGGAACACGAGCATCTAGGGAGGGAGTTTCGGCAACTGTTTGGAGGCCTAAGCTCTCGGGGAGGGAGTGCTGCTGCTGGTGCAATAAGGTTCCCATTTGCCGAAAAATCGCGCAAAATATAAAGCCGCAGTAGACGACTCTACTACTTTAATGGCACTCTGTCCCCTGTTTATCAAGGTCAGGGATGGGTTCTTGATTTCCCGACCTACCATCTCACAAAGGCCATCTCACATTCGCCATCTCACAATGGCCATCTCCCAAAGGAACTCTCACGTGTCCGAAAAATCTCATCCCCTCTCTGCTGAAGCTGTCGAAAAACTGGTCAAACTGAGCGCTCTTGACCCTCTCTCTGAGGATATAGCTCACCTGAGATCGGAGTTAGAGAAGATACTGGGCCACGTTGATATTCTTCAGTCAGTAAATGTCGCTGATGTCGATGCGACGAGTCATGCCTCTGAGGCGCTCAATGTGTTCCGGGAGGATCGCATCGGTGAGCATCTGCCGATTGGTGATGTTCTTGGGCAGGCTCCCGACTCTTCGGGGCGATATATCCGGGTGCCGCTGATTATTGAGGGATAGCTCTTTTCCCTAGTAGTCCCGAAAAATTTCCTAATTATCTAGAAGGGCAGTGTGATGTCTGGAACTCTTTCCCCTGAATTATCGGTTGTCGATGCAGCGAGGCTTATCGCTTCCGGCGAGGCCTCGTCGGTTGAGGTGACAAGCTATTTTCTCGATCGGATTGAGGCGCATCGCGATCTGAATGCGTTTATTGAGGTGCCTCGGGAGCGGGCGCTTGCTGAGGCGGCTGAGGCAGATGCTGAGCGCGCGCGTGGCGGTCGGGCGCCGCTGCTAGGAGTGCCGATAGCGGTTAAGGATCTCATTTTAACGAAAGGGGTTCGCACAACTGCGGCGAGCAAGATTCTCTCGAACTTTGTTCCACCCTACGACGCAACTGTGGTAACGAAATTGCGAGAAGCGGGAGCGGTGATCGTCGGCAAAACAAATCTTGATGAATTTGCGATGGGTTCATCGAACGAGACCTCTTACTTTGGTCCGGTTAAAAATCCGTGGGATAGGGAGCGGGTGCCGGGGGGCTCGAGTGGCGGATCGGCAGCAGCTGTAGCGGCGCGTCTCGCGCCTGCAGCTCTGGGAACGGATACTGGGGGATCGATTCGGCAGCCCGCATCGCTCTGCGGTATCGTCGGGATGAAGCCAACCTATGGACGGGTGAGTCGGTACGGAGTGGTAGCTTATGCTTCATCGCTCGATCAGGTCGGGCCGATGACCCGAACAGTAGCCGATTGCGCGGTCCTTTCGACTATTTTGTCGGGGCGCGATCCCCACGATGCGACCTCCTCGGCTCGGACGGTTCCTGATTTTTCCGCTGCATGTGGCCGCTCTGTAAAGGGGCTTCGGATCGGTATTCCGAAAGAGTATTTTGTCTCGGGGCTATCGCCCGAGGTTAAAGAGGCGGTGCTGCGAGTGGCGGCGACTCTTGAGGCTCAGGGAGCGATTCCGGTTGAGATTTCGTTGCCGCATTCTGAGGTTGGGCTTGCGGTGTACTACGTCCTAGCGCCGGCGGAGGCATCATCGAATTTGGCGCGGTACGATGGTATTCGTTACGGGCACCGTTCGCCTGAGGCGAAGGGGCTAACTGAAGTGTATCGAAAAACCCGCTCCGAGGGGTTCGGAAAAGAGGTGAAGCGCCGTATCGTTATAGGCTCATTCGTACTCTCATCAGGATACTACGATGCCTATTATCTGAAAGCACAAAAAACAAGAACCTTGATAGCGCGCGATTTCAGCGATGCGTTTCGGGATCATTGTGATCTTATTATCGCTCCTACATCGCCAACTACGGCGTTTAAATTCAACGAAAAGACCGCCGATCCTCTCGCGATGTATCTCAACGATATATTCACGATTCCTGTTAATCTTGCAGGTTTACCGGGGATGAGTGTGCCGTGTGGTTTTGACCAGGCGGGACTGCCGATCGGAGTTCAGTTTATAGGGCGACCCTTTGATGAGGAGACGCTTTTCGCGGCTGCTGCGGCGTATGAGCAAGCCGATCCATCGGCTCGACGAGTGCCCGCAGGGATTGAGTAGAGCCACAATATTGGGTTCATGAGAGTGCGAATTTCTTTAGAGCTTACTAGCTCGGATGAGGAGATCGGTTATGGAATTTGAGGTAGTTATTGGGCTTGAAACCCATGTTCAGCTTGCGACGCAGTCGAAGATTTTTTGTGGAGCATCGGCGGCGTACGGTGGGTATCCAAACGAGTATGTTGATCCGTTGACTTTGGCGCTCCCAGGGACCTTGCCAGTTGCAAACGAGAAGGTCATCGAGGCTGCGATTATGATGGGGATTGCGACAGATTGTCGGATTCGCCGCTTTAGTCGTTTCGCGCGGAAGCACTACTACTATCCCGATCTTCCGAAGGGATATCAGATTTCTCAGTACGACGAGCCGATCTGCGAAGATGGTACCGTTGAGATTAAGCTTAGCACGGGGCAGCGGCGCACTATTCGGCTGAAGCGAATTCACATGGAGGAGGATGCGGGGAAAAATATTCACGATCCTCGCACTGAATCGTCCCTTGTTGATCTTAATAGAGCAGGAGTTCCGTTGCTCGAGGTGGTGACAGAGCCTGACCTTCGCTCCCCCGCAGAGGCTGCCGAGTATCTCCGAACAATGCGTCAGATCGTGCGTTTCTTGGGGGTAAGCGATGGGAATATGGAGGAGGGAAGTTTGCGGTGCGATGCGAACATTTCGCTCCGTCCAATCGGTCAAGAGTCGTATGGTACGAGGACAGAGATAAAGAATCTTAATTCCTTCAAGTTCGTTGAGCGAGCACTTGAGTATGAAATCGCGCGGCAACAATCGGTGCTGCGGGGTGGTGGAGTAATTGTTCAGGAAACGCTTCTATTTGATAGCGCTTCTGGTACGACTCGGAGTATGCGGGGCAAAGAGGAATCAGCTGATTATCGCTATTTTCCTGACCCAGATCTGCCTCCGGTGGTTGTTGAAGAGGAATGGATCGCCCGAATTCGGGAATCGATGCCAGCTCTCCCCGCTGACCTTCGACGAAAGCTCGTCAACGAATATGGATTGTCCGAATATGATGCAGAGGTCCTAACGGCTGAGCGCGCAACCGTTGATTACTATCTCGGAGTTGTTGCTGCGGGGAAAAATCCAAAAATAGCGGCAAACTGGGTTACCACGGAGCTGTTCGGTGCGCTCAAGCGGGATGGTCTTGGGATAGAGGAAGCGGCGGTGAGTGCTGCGCGTCTTGGAGAGTTAGTTTTATTGATTGAAGAGGGGATTATCTCGGGGAAGATAGCGAAATCTGTCTTTGAAGAGATGTGGAGCTCTGGAAAATCCGCAGGAGCGATTATCGAAGAGAAGGGGCTGCGGCAAAACTCCGATGAGGGGGAGATTGCGAAGCTGATCGAGGAGGTGCTCAACACAAACCAAACACAGCTCTCGCAGTATCTCGGTGGAAACGAGCGGCTCTTCCCATTCTTCGTGGGGCAGTGCATGAAGGCAACCAAGGGTATGGCAAATCCAACGGTCGTAAATCGCCTTCTGCAGGAGGCACTCAAGCGGCGCGTCGCTGGGTGAGCAAGGAGAAGCGAGATAGTAACGCGAGTTGTGGAATTGAATAATCGGGTGAGGAGGTAAGATATGCTTTGCTGGGATAATCAGGATGGCATGTCGTATGTGAGGCTTCGAATTCCGGAGCCTTTTGTTGCTCTCGTCCAGGCAGTGCTAGAGAGTTACGAGGGGCTAGCGTTAGTGCGTACCCACGATAAAGAGGGCTCAGTAATGGTGGTTGTGACCACCGAGGATCAGCGCGATGATGTTGCCTCGGTACTTGCTGATCTCGGCAGGACGATGCCGTGGGTAGCTGAGCAGGGACGGGGTGAATCGCTCGAACAGCTTCTCGGCAGCGTCCGGTGAGGCGCGATGAACTCGTCGAGAGCGATAAACTCGCCAATAGCTACAATATAAATAGTATAAGTCGGATTAAGCCGAGCCGACTTTCCCGTGATAGCGACGAGGCTAAATATAAACTAATGGCCCAAAGATGATGAGAGAGCTGCGGAAATTTCATAAAACGGTCTTCGGGGTGATCGCCATCGCGATGATAGCGACGAGTATGATCGGCTTTGGCGTGAATTTCGGTTCAGGTAAAGCAACTCGTTACGCGGTGCGGGTCAATGAAGAACAGGTATCATTTGAGGAGTTTTATCGCGAGCGACGTCAGCTCGAGGATCGATTCCGTTCGCAGCTCGGAGGAGAGTATCAAAATCTGTTGCGATCGCTCGGCATAAATCTGTCGCAGCGGGTCGCTGACAACATGATAGTCGGTCTGATAATGACGCAGCTCGGGAAAGAGCTAGGGATGACCGTTTCAAATAGCGATGTCGCGACCGAGATTACTGAGCTCATGAATGGACGGATTGAGCAGTATGAAGGGGTTCTTGCTCAGCTAGGATTGTCGGCTCCGGCGTTTGAGGAGAAGGTGAGGCGCGACCTTTTGAGGCGAAGGGTTTCGTCCCTTTTTTCTGATGTCGCACTACCGTCTGATTCGCTCGTTCGGGCAAAATCGAGAGAGGAGCTTGCAACCTTTTCGATTGAAGTGGCTGCTATCGATCCGAAGCAGCTCGTTTCGGAGGTGCCTGCTCCAACTGTCGAGCAGGTGTCATCTTTTTACGAAGCCCAAAAGATGACCTTTGAGGAGCCCGAAAAGGTTTCCTATCGCTACGCCCTAATTGATGCGGCCCGCGTAGAGAGCTCGATTTCGGTAGAGCGGGAGGCTGTTGAGGATTTTTATGAGGGGCACAGGACGAGGTATCAACTCCCCGATAAAGCTCGGGTGAGTATCATTAAGCTCAACTACCCAAAAAACGCTGATGATGCGGCAAAGCAGGGGGTGGCGGCGCAAGCGGATAGTTTGCTCAAAGAGCTCAGCGGTGGGGCCTCATTTGCTGAGCTCGCAAAGAAGAGCTCGATGGATGAAAAGACTAAGAATGAGGGTGGCGATCTGGGGTGGGTTGTTGCGGGCACTTTAGGCAAGGAGTTCGATGAGGCGATCTTTCGAGATGAGCCATCTTTTGAGCCGCAAGTCGTTAAGAGTGATTCGGGAGTTTCAATTGTTCGGCTGAGCGATTTTCAGGCCGATCAGGTAAAACCTCTAAAAGAGGTCGAGGGTGAGATAATCGCTGAGTTGAAAAAAGAGGAGGTCCCGGGGTACCTCTCCCACGAGGCGGAGACTCTCTTCGGTGATTGGACGAGCGGGACACTCTCGCTATCCGATTTTGTGAAGGAGAAGGGGATCTCTATCGTAGCAACTGAGGGTCTCTTGGGTGCTGCATCCGACCCGTCGGTGGACACGAAGGGGTTGACCGCGCAGGTCATCGCGACCATCGCTGAGCCGCGTCAGCTGATAGAGCTTGGCGAGCGATTTGCTCTTGTTGAGGTGGTCGATCATCGGGAGCGGTTAGTTCCCCCTATTGATGAAATTCGGGAGCGGGTTGCTGCAGCGTTTCGTGAGGGCGAGGCTGATAAAAAGGCGGAACAGCGGGCAGCTGAGCTTCTTGAAAAGGTACGAAGTGGTGCCGGAACGCTTTCAGAGGTCGGTTCATCGCTTGGGGTTTCCGTAGCCCGAGAGGTTGGGATTACCAAGGCTTCTGGAGGTGATGGATTATTGCGGGATACCGAGATCCGAGAAGAGCTGATTCGATCGGGAGTCGAGGGTGCCACCCTTAACAAGGCCACAAAATCAGGTGGAAAGTGGGTGGTTGCGCAGGTCTCCGCTATATTGGAGCCGACCGCTGAAGAGTTAGAAAAGAAGCTGGCCTCGGTTCGGAGCGAGCTTAAGACTCAAGAGGGCTCTTTGGTACTTTCGTCGGTACTTAACACGATAAAAGCAAGAGCTGAGACCGATATTGATGCAAGCATTTTGGCTGATTAAGGCGTCGCAGAATATGGCGCAGTCGGCAAAGCGGGAGTTTGAAGCGGGGCTGGCTGTTGCCAAAATGAGACAGCGTTCTTGTAGCTGTAGCTCATTCCCTTCTTCGCCACACCAAACTTTTATAAGGCGACCCACGGAGGCTCTTGGGTTGCCATGCAAGGTGTGGTAGAGTGCCGACGTCAGCCGTTCTTGGGGGCCGTAATGCCTCAGCGAAGGAGCGAGATTGACACTCAGTTTTGTTTTTTTGAGCTGCTCGATATGGCCTCACCAGCGCATTCCCTCACCACTAGCGTTTTGTCACCAGAGCTCTCCGTCAGCGATCTTCCGGAGCACGGCCACGCGATAATCGAGCGAATCTGTGATGATCGTGGAGCAGTCGGCGCTAAACTTCGAGCGCTTGGATTTGTTCCAAATACCCCTCTTGAAGTGATGCGGCGCTCTCCGTTTCAAGGGCCGGTTGTGGTTTCGGTTCGCGGGATTCGGGTGGCGCTTCGTTTTTCCGAAGCAGAGCTAGTGAGGATTCGCCCTGTTGATGGTGAAAGAAAAATTGGGGTTATTCTTCAGTAATATCGAATCATTGGAATAGGACAGAATCTGCTAATTTCGTTTAAATAATACCATCAACATTTCCTAAATCCCTGCGATAGCTGTTGTGCAACCGACTCGAGAACGAAATCATCAATCGCTCAACGTTCCAATCCATGTTGTTCTGATCGGCAATCCAAATAGCGGAAAAACCAGTCTTTTCAATGCACTCACCGGCCTTCGGTATAAGGTGGGAAATTATCCGGGCGTTACGGTAGAGCGTCGTGTGGGTGAGGTTTCGCTCGGAGGGCATCGGTATAGCATCGCCGATTTGCCCGGTATCTATTGCCTCGAAGACTATTCAATTGATGAACGTGTCGCGGTCGCAGCGGTTCAGGGAGAATTCGGTGAAAAGCCGCCTGAGGTGGTTTTAGTAGTTATTGACGCTACGATGCTCGAGCGAGGGCTTTATCTTGCGACCGAGCTGATTGACCGAAAGCTACCGGTCGTGATCGCCGTGACGATGATGGATATCCTCGAAAAGCGGGGCGAGCGGGTCCGATTTCCACTGCTTCAACAACGGCTCTCTGTTCCCATCATACCGATAAAGCGAGACCGGCCCCGTGAATCTCATGAGCTGCTCGGTAAAGCGATGCAGCAGGTTATCGAGCTTGGAAAATCAGCGGAACAGTTGGAATCACTCGCCGAAAAAGATCGGGCCAATAAAGATTCGCTCGTTGCCTCCTCTTCTGACTCATCGTCTTCTTCATCTTCAGAAGAGTCAGCAAGACGGTATGCCCGAATCGAGGAGCTCCTGGAAGGGTGTCTTGTTCGTTCCTCATCGCAGGGCGATAAAAATCTCGATTCACTCGACGCACTTTTGACCCACGGCTGGTGGGGAATCGCGGTTTTTATTGGGGTGATGGCGCTTCTCTTTCAGGCGGTATTTTCCCTTGCAGCACTTCCGATGGATCTCGTCGAGGCGGCGGTAACGTGGTCCGGAGAAGCCGTGGGTGCACTATTGCCGGACGGGCTTCTCAGAAGTCTCTTGGTTGATGGAGTAATAGCCGGGCTGGGGAGCGTGTTGGTGTTCCTTCCTCAGATAGGTCTTCTCTTTCTCCTTCTATCGCTCCTCGAGGAGAGTGGATACCTCGTTCGAGCCGCATTTTTAATGGACACCGTGTTGCGTAGAGTGGGGTTGCAAGGAAGATCGTTTATTCCTCTGCTTAGCTCTTTTGCCTGCGCTATTCCGGGAATCATGGCGACCCGCGTCATCGGCTCATCAAAAGATCGATTGCTAACGATACTCGTTGCTCCACTGATGAGCTGTAGCGCCCGTTTGCCAGTATATGCGCTCCTTATCTCAGCTTTTTTCCCTGAGCAATATATTGGCGGATTCTTATCCCTCCGTGGACTTGTTCTATTTTCTCTATATGGTCTCGGTATTGTTGGTGCGGCGGCCGTTGCGTGGATTTTTAGCCGATTCTTCCTAAGAGGCGAATCCTCGGTATTCGTTATGGAGATGCCACCACTTCGTCTTCCCTCGCTGCGGGCTGCTGTCGTATCGGCTGTTGATCGGGTTCTCTTTTTTCTACGAAGCACTGGTCCCGTTATTCTAGCTTCGTCCATCGTTCTCTGGGCACTCGCTTCATTCCCGGGAGACACCATAGAGCAGAGCTATGCCGGCATGGTCGGCCGGATGATTGAGCCACTTTTTGCGCCGCTTGGGTTCTCGTGGGAGGTGTGCGTTGCTCTTATCTGCTCTTTTGCGGCGCGAGAGGTGTTCGTGAGTGCTCTCGGTACAATTTTGAATGTTTCTGCATCAGCAGAGGGTGATGCTCAAAACGTGGCAGTACTTATCCGCGATCAACAGATACTCACATTTCCTGCTGCGGTTGCTGCGTTAGTATTTTTTGTGTTTGCTTGCCAGTGTATGTCAACCCTCGCGGTTGTGCGGCGCGAAACAGGGACGTGGCGATGGCCGATTGTTATGTTCGTTTACATGACCGCGCTTGCTTGGGGCGGGGCGTGGATTGCAGCTGCCGCCGTTGTCCGATTAGGATCGTAGTATGGAAGTTCTTCTTAACGCGATTGCTTTTGGAGCGGTCGCAGCAGCCGCTATGTATCTGTTTCGGTGCACTTTAGGAGCTCGTTCGGGAGCCAAGACAGCAGTGAAGGGTTTAGGGACTGGCAGAGGATGTGGTTGTCAGGGAAAAGGGTGTAGTGGTGCTTCTAAAGAGCCTAGGGCGGAGAGATTGTTTAAGAATGAATAGCGACCCCTCGCCCTATACTACTCCGCTCGAAGACTTTCCTCGAAGACTCTGCTCTATTACTCAGCTCGCCGCTCCCTTCGACACCGCTCACTACAATATCTAACCAATTCCCAGCATCGCTCCCACTTTTTCCGCCAGGTGAATGGCCGATTGCAGGTCGGACACATTTTCTCAGGCAAGTCACTTTTTGAGCGCTGCTTCGGAGGCCTCTGCTTGGCTCCTTTCTTCTTTAGCGGCCGCTGTTTGAGAGGAGGTGGAGATTGCATCTGGGAAGATTACATCGCTGAGTATTAGGTCGCTGAGGATTGCATCGCGGCCGTTAGCAAGCTCGTCACCATGAGCGATGGAAGAGCTACTCCCCGCTGCAACACTCCGGATCATCGCAACAGATATACCGAATTTCTTCACCCTCATAATCCTGAAAGGCGAACCAGAGGCTCATTGCTGTGAAGCATCCTATCATGAAAAAAAGGCCCCAAGAGGGCGATACAATCGCCATGACGGGGATACTTAGCAGAAGTAGCGGAAGAGTAACGATGACGGAAAAATTCGTGTGAGCACATTCAAGCTCGTATCCCTCATCGGGGGTGTTGCGATGGACCATGATAGCTCATCCAAATTAAAAGAGGCGTTGAGAATAGTTAGGATAATGCGACCACTCGGATTTTCGAGAGGCTAGCTCTTTCTGATTAATTCCAGCAGTATATCTCCGATTGAGACAAAGATCACCCTCTTTCGGCGAAGAGCCAAGAGCTGTTTTCGAAGAAGATGTAGAGGAGCGACCATGCAACAACAGCCCCGAAAAGGAATTATTCTAGCCGGCGGAACGGGTACACGACTTCATCCCGTGACTCGGGGAATGAGCAAACAGCTTTTGCCCGTCTACAATAAGCCGATGATCTACTTTCCACTAACCTGCCTTATGTTGGCGGGCATGCGTGATATCCTGATAATTACGACGCCGCACGAACAGTCTGGATTTCAATCACTTTTGGGCGATGGGAGTCAGTGGGGGATTTCTATTACTTACGCGGTGCAGCCGAGTCCTGATGGCCTTGCCCAGTCCTTCATCATCGGCGAGAAGTTCATCGATAATGGTCCCTGCGCTCTCGCTCTTGGTGACAATCTTTTTTATGGACACGGATTGCCAGACCAATTTCGCGCAGCCAATGAGCGGCGCGACGGAGCGGTTGTATTCGGCTACGAGGTGCTAGACCCCGAACGGTATGGGGTTGTCGAATTTGACGATGCAGGAATGCCGATCGATATTGTCGAAAAGCCAACGAACCCGCGCTCCCATTGCGCAGTCACGGGGCTATACTTCTACGACAATCAGGTAGTTGATGTCGCAAAACAGCTTGCTCCTTCACCCCGAGGCGAGCTCGAAATCACCGATGTGAATCGGTGGTATCTCGCCCGCAGAGCTCTCCATGTTGAGCGGCTCGGTCGAGGAGTCGCGTGGTTCGATACAGGCACCTTCGATTCTCTAATTCAGGCATCGGTATTTGTCCAATCAATCGAGCAGCGACAGGGATTGATGATAGCTTGCCCCGAGGAGATAGCGTTCCGCCTCGGCTATATCTCCGCAGAGGACCTCGGTCGCCTCGGCAAGGGAATGGAGAAAAATAGCTACGGGCAATATCTTCTGAGATTGCAGCGGGAGGTGGGGTTAAAATAATCGTAAGCCCCCGCTTCGCGAAGTCTCGTCCCCTTTGGGGACCGAGAGACTTCGCTGTTTCTTTTTTTTGGCAGGCTCTTTATTTTCTCTCGTCGAGGACCTGAAGAGAGAACGGGGCTCCACCACCCTGAGCATCAAGAGCAGCAACCGTCGCTACTAGTCCAGCTGGGATCTCCAATCCTTTTGCTTCAATCGCCACCTTCTTTGTTCCCGCCAAGGTTACAGCCACATCGAAAGAACCTGCAGGCACAGATAGGTAGTCAGACAGGGCTTTGAAAGGCACGTTGCTAAGCACGGGAGTCGCCGAGGCAATACCCTGGCCCGGAGCGGTTGCATAAACATCGACCGCTGGTGCACTTGCTGCCGAGTGGAGGACTCGCACCCGAGCGGTTCCAGCCTCTGGAACTTCTCGGTCAGCCGTGAAAACAAGCGGAGCTATCTTTGCAACCTTGTCAGCTGCAACAATAAAATAGTCAGTGTCCTCTGCGAGCTCAAGAGTCGCGTCAATAGCGGTCGTATCGGTCCCAGCAACGTTTACCTGAATCCGCGATTGTCCCGCATCAAGGGGGAGAAAATCGGATGATACCCTATACGGGACATTCTCGAGGACTCTTCCTCCATTTACCAGCACGTCAACCGCTGGCGCATCGGGCGAAGCGTGAAATACCCGAACTCGTGCCTCGCTGGAATCTCCGCTATCACCACATCCAACAATACCGATAAGAAGCGCGGCGAGAGCGGCTCGTGAATAAGCATTTTTCATAATACTGATCTCCAAAAAAGGAATTAATGTAGTTTTCTAACAGCTATTATTGTTGAGTCGAAATGTTTAGTCAATAATTACTGTAAAAATTGACTGGCAATTTCTTATTCGGTATAATCAGGATGTTATGAAGAATATTCTCGCACCTTCCATAATCATACTGGCTCTCCTTCGGCCTCTCGCGCGGTATTGTATCGCTCGCGGGATTCGCATCCAGGAGCTCGAACAAGAGATCAAAAAGGCGTTTGTTGAGGCTGGTCAAGAGGCGATAAAGGAGGTTCAGGGAGAGGTAAGTGTCAGTAAGATCAGCGTTATGACCGGTATTCATCGCGTTGAGATTGGGCGATTACTCTCGGGTGAGCCTCGGACTGGAGAAAAGCACGATGTACTTAATCGAATTATCGGCTTGTGGTCTCAGAACCCGAAATATCTGAACTCTTCGAATAAGCCACGCCCCCTTACTTTTCAGGGGCACGGAAGTGAGTTCGCTGAGCTAGTCGCCTCAATAAGCAAAGAAGTTAGCCCTTATCCTATACTTTTTGAACTCGAACGGATCGGTGCAATTCGATACAATGCCGATGTCGTCGAGCTGCAGGTACAAGAGTACACTCCGCAAGGAGATATCGAGCACGGAGCTCAGATTTTAAGCGATGACCTAGCCGATCTTCTTCTTGCAGTTGAGGTGAATCTCACCGGACAAGATGAAATTCCATCGCTTCATCTGAGAACTTCTTATGACAACATAAACCCAGCGTCGCTTGAGACGATTAGGCGTTGGGTGCTCGAGCGTGGTACTGCATTTCAAAGAGATATCCGAAACTACCTTTCTGCGTTTGACCGTGACATAAATCCAGAGGCACCAAAGAGCGATGAGCGAGCCAAGGTTACCGTTTCGTCTTTTTCTGTTAGTTCAGTTATAGAGCCACCAAAAATAGTAAAACCGAAGAAAAGAGGAAGAAAACCATGCGTTCCCCGGTCCTGAATACAAATCTCGCACGCTGGTTCGTCGCTGGTTTTCTATCTATTGCGGCGGGTTGTGGTGGCGGGACAACTGGCACATCACCAACGGGAAGTTTTGAGCTTGTCGGACTGGTTCGTAGCTCATCAGGTGCTCCTATCGGTGATGCAGAGATGACCGTTAAATTATCTGATGATAGCCAACAGATCGTCTCAGCACGAACTGACTCAGAGGGTACCTTCTCCATGGAGCTTTCTCCTGCCGTGACATCTCTTACTGCGACGGTCGGCGATAAGACTTCATCAGAGATTGCTCGCACACTACCGGGCTCCAGCATTTTCTCAACTGAACTTGTTGAGAACAACGCAGGGTTGTACGTCGATCGTAATTCGTTCGAGGTCCAGGTCAACGAATCTGCGCTTTGCTCAGCACTTCGGCTTGATGGGAACACTATCTATCGCCAAGAGGAATTGTCGAGCGATAGTTCATGTATTATCCCTTTCTTAATTGCATCAAAAACATTATCCACTTCACGCTTTCGAGCAACGATCGCTGATGGCTGCGAAGTTACCGACAAGAATCGGATAACCGTCCGCCCCGACAAAGAGGGTAATATCTCGCTCGACGTTGGCCCTCTCCTTGCCTCTGGCTGTTCATCATTCTCAATAGTTGTATCTCACGATGACACTATTCAACCGGGAGCGCGATTTTCGGTTTACGGTTGAGCGCTGCACAAAATATACAATCAAGCCCGCAACACCCGAATCTCATACCCTTTTGCCGTCTTTTCAAACGAAATAGAAGTTCTATTCGCCGGAGGGAGAGCGGTTGTTCTTCGATCAAAGATAACGAGCGTTCCGTGATTGAGCGATAATCCATCGAGATATCGCTCAATCTGAGCGAGTCCTTCGGGGAGTGGGTCGGTGGTGTCGTCGGTCCAGACCTTTAGCTCGAACGCTTCTTGTTGCCATTTTGTTGGAGTGGTTGGGAGGGGCCATCGGATTAGAATATCGATTCTTCCCCGCCCGACTCCGTATTCACGATCGATGATGCCGCCTCCGTTTACGACACGTTGGAGCCACGCCATAAAAACGAGCTGTGCTGCAGCTTCGCTGTAGTAGGTGCCCCGAAGCATCGAGGCGCCGTTTCGTCGCCACCAGATGGCGAATTCCTCGACGATGACGTTTATGTCGAGGCTGCCGTCGGGGGTGATGAAGGTGCGTTTTTCGAAATCGATGGCATCAGCAGCGCGAGAAGAGAGCACCCGCACGATGACCTCTCGGTATATTGGGTTTGCGATACTCACAGGGTGAGTCTGCTCAATAAGCCCAAGATCCCGCACATACGCGACATCATCGTCATAGGTAAAATCAGCGGTAATCATCTCTCCTGCGAGCATCGGCTCTATCACCCGTCTGACCCGATCCTCTGAGAGTTTATCGACAAGAGAATCAAGGTGGGTCTCCCTTTTTATAATGAGAGCCTGTGCTGCTTTCTCAAAATCAAGAGGGGTAATTGTTTGAGTAACTGGAATCTGCATCCGCCGTACGAGGTGATTTGCAAGGGCATTGACGAGCCACGGCTGCCCACCGGTAAGTTCATACGCTTTAGCGATTGCTTCCTCAGTAAAATTCTGTCCTGTTGCAGCGGTGTGCTGCAAATAGAGCTCCTTCACCTGTTCTGGGGTGAAGTTTTCCATCCTGAGTGAGTCTGATTTGATATTAAAGGGGCTAGCGGTTCCAAGGTGAGTCTTTCCGCCTGAGAGCACTTTATAGTCCCGTACATCGCGAAGTCCGCACAGGACGATACTGTGGGGGAAGTTGTGGGGGCGGTCGGGGAAGTTCTTTCGCAACTGGCGAAGAATGCTGATAAGGGCGCTATCCATGAGCGCGTCAATCTCGTCGAAGAAGATGACAAGAGGCCGTGGGCTCATCTCTGACCAAGAGGCGAGAAACGCGCCGATCTTTGTTCCTTCGGGCGATGACGGTGGAGGAGGGCAGTGAAGTTCTTGTGGAAGATGGATCCTAGCGGCAGCAATGATAGAGTGAATAAGAGCGTCTTCAACCTTAGCAATATCATCTGAAAAAGCCTGACCCTCTTCGCAGGAGAACTTAAGAGCAGTATACCGTCCCTCGCGAGTGAGCTGTTTTGCTAGCGCATCCAGAGTAGTAGTTTTTCCAGTTTGCCTCGGCGCATGCACAACAAAGTACTGCTTATCATCTATAAGCCGACGAATATCACCCAGTCGAGTGAGCGGGTCGAGCATATAGTGATCTTCGGCTCGACAGGGGCCGGTGGTGTTGAAAAATTTAGGCATAGCGAGTTGTTCCGATTGAATGACGAGGCTTTCGGGAATGAATTGGCAGCGCCCCTTTGCTCAACTCGTTTTCCTATCGATCTGCCGGTCGCCGAATAAGTGCGCCCGAATAGTTATCCGCTAAAAATTGTGCATCATATCCGCGAAAATTACTCTACTATTCCTAGTCGCCGTTCCGCCACCTCTCCCAAGCCTCCCGAGTGAGCTCCCAGAGCTCCTGTTCAGTGAGTGTCGGATCAACAAATTGCGCCGCACAGACCTGACTAAGGCGCGCGCCAGTCTTTTCTTTAACACGGCGAGAGCGGGCATTGCCCCGTGCATTCGCAAATATGAGCCGCTCAAATCCGAGAGAAGTAAAGGCATACTCGTTGACCGCAGTTGCTGCCTCGGTCATGTAGCCTCGCCCCCAGAAGGGGCGACCGAGCCAGAAGCCGCGCTGTTCTGGCCGTTCCTCTCGCCACAGATCTATCGCGCCGATCAGTTCGTGCGGCGTTTCCCGTTCAAAGATTCCCCACATCCACCTATCTATTCCCTGACGCGGAAAAACGGTGCTAGTGAGGAACTCAGATACCCCATCAGGTGGGTACGGCCACGGAACGGCAGCCGAGAGGTTTCGGATAACTGCATAGTCGATAAAGTAACGCTCGTAAGCGGGGATATCCGCGGCGGTGACTCCTTGGAGTATGAGGCGAGGGGTATGGAGGGTGGGGATGGGTGGCATCAGAATAGAAAGAAAAGAGGACAGCGGTCACTTCTCTGATAAGGGATTTATCCTTTCCTCGGAGCATCATGAACGTCGAGTTACCTCAAATTAAAAGCCATCAAAAAGTCGGTATTTGGGCTAACCTCAGAGAGTCGTTACCTCCAGGAAATGTGAAACAGCCCCTTGAGGGGCTTTGAGCGATAACTTCTTTTACTACCCGACACAGAAGATTAGCTCCGATTCTTCCGAAAGCCCTTTATCCCGACAGATTTATCCATCGCAATATTAGGCGGCGCCCCGTACACAAAACAGCTCAGCTCCCAAAGGTCCTCGAGGTTTTGTTCGGCTCTTAGCTCTTTAGCTCATATGAATATCCAAAGCCCGAGAATGACGAGTGGACGGGAGCGGGGAGGTTTCGGACAACCTGACCGACTGACTCGAAAAAATCCGCTTGATCCCGAACAGAGTTGAATGACTACCTCGTTGGCTTTTTAAAAGATCGGGGGCAAGAGCAATGCTCCCAAATTACCGCAATCGAAAGAACATTGACAGTTTGGCAATCTGTATGTAAATTAACACTATCGTCGCTAATATACATGCATATTCACGGTAGGGCTGATGAATTACAAGAGACGCCTCTCCTTACCTTCAACTACTTTGTTTTTATGGGGTCCCCGCCAAACGGGTAAAACGACTCTGCTCAAAGCGACTTTTCCAGATGCGTACAGAATAGATCTGCTTAAGACAGATGAGCTTGTAAGATTAAAGCAAGCACCGTCTCTCTTAAGAGAAGAACTCGCACTCATAGATGCCGGACGAGTAATCGTAATTGATGAGATTCAGAAGGTGCCCCAACTTCTGGACGAGGTACACTATCTTATTCAAGAAGAGTCGCGCAGCTTTGTTCTTTGCGGATCTAGCGCAAGGAAGGTGCGCCAAGGGCATGCGAATTTACTGGGAGGCAGGGCTTTGCGCTTTGAGCTACTAGGATTATCCTCCGTTGAAATTGGCGCTGATTTCTCTCTTGAAAAAGCATTAAATGCAGGGGCGCTTCCTAATCATTATCTGCAATCTGATCATAAACCCTTTATTCGTTCCTACGTTACGACCTATCTAAAAGAGGAAATACTAGCGGAGAGTCTGGTACGAAATTTACCAGCCTTCTCTGATTTTCTCCGATTAGCAGCACTTTCCGATTCCGAGATAATTAGCTACTCCAATATAGCCCGAGAATCAGGAGTTGCGACAAGTACAGTACGGGACTATTTTTCAGTTTTAGAAGATACATTGCTTGGCGCTTTTGTCCCTGCTTATACAAGCAGACCGAAGCGCCGTGTTATTCACGCTCCCAAATTCTATTTTAGAGACATAGGAGTAGTAAATCACCTTGCACGACGTGGTGATCTTCTTCCGGGATCTAGCGATTATGGAAAGGCTTTTGAAAATTGGATCTTTCATGAACTTTCTGTACATTCACGCTATAGCGACCTATGGTACGACATTTCATACTGGCGACTCTCTAGTGGCAGCGAAGTTGATTTTATTCTTGGAGATGCAGAAGTAGCACTCGAAGTAAAAGCGAAAAAACAAATCCGCTCTAACGACATAAAGAATCTACTTGAGTTCAAAAAGGATTATCCCGCTGTTAAGCACTTGATCATCGTTTCGCTAGAGGATAAACCGAGAAAAACAGATCACGGTATTTTAATATTACCGTTCACTGAGTTTATCAAAATGCTATGGAGCGGAGAATTCATTGGCTAAGACGACCGCTTACAGAAGAAGCCATTACTACAGCTCCACCTGCAAACAGTGTGCAAGAACGAAGCAGCCAACTTACGATACCGCGCGCGCGTTGGGCGAACAGCATCATCACCTAAGCGCTTGCGCTTATCATCTTCGTAATCTTGGAAGTTACCTTCAACAAAGAAGGGGTGCGAAACGGTAGGAAAATCAATATCCTCAACGTGACGGATTCGTCGTTGGTGCTGATTTGGGGTGACTGCGATCGTTGGGTGACTGATGAGCGATATAACGAGAGAAGAGTGGGAGGGAATTATTCGTGAGTACCAAGAGAGTGGCGAGAGTTGCCGTTCTTTTTGCCTTGGACGAGATATTCCCTTTGGCGCGATGCGGAGACGACTGGCGGAGGTGGGGCGTCGGCGCAAAAGTGATAATCCGCTCTTTGTTGAGTTAAAGCCCACCCCCTCAAGATGATCCGCCTCGTCTTATATGAATGAGATCCTAGTGTCGATTTCTTTGGCTTTTGGGATTCCCATCCGCTCCTTGAAACCTTTTCAAGCCCGCAACACCCGAATCTCATACCCTTTTGCCGTCTTTTCAAAGAAAATAGAAGTCCTACTCGCCGGAGGGGTGCGCTTACCCCCGATATTCGACCTCTAGTCGACGAATTTCTCTGCTGAACGAGCTATTCCTCTGGAAGTCCGTCCCACTGAAGTTCTACCATCAGCTCCTGACGAAACCAAACTTCTTGGGCATTCAATAGTTTTACGTAGTAATCCAGCTCCTCAAGAGAGATTCCTGATGCGCTCATGCTTGCGCTGAGGACTAGGTAGTGACCGACTAGGCTAATTTTTACCCCGATGAGACCATCGGCGACCTCAAGGGCGGCTGCAAGCACATCTGATACTCCGCGAATAGGAACGGTGCAGATATTTATTCCGAGATAAATAGTCGTTTCCTGAGCTTTCCTCAGGTTCTCAGCTAAAATTTCCAGCTCCTTCTGATCGTCAAGTGCAACCATCCACCTTGCGGTATCGACGCTTTTTTCTCGCTCGCATAGCTCTGGATCGAATCCAAGCCGAACAATTAGCTCCTCAACTATTTTTAAAGCGTCTCTGCCCCCATCAATTTTTTCGACCGAAAGAAGAGGGAATTTTTTTATCTTTGTCATGGTAAGTGACTCCTTATCGGCTAAAAGCTTTGGTTCTCGAAATCTGTGTAGGCCAAGTTCAGCAATGTGCCAAAGTTTGTTGCCTAAATACAGCTTCGAAGTAACACACCGTAATTAGGGTAAAAATTTTTCCTCTCTCGCTATTTTTTTCTAAAGTTCCTTACGAATGTTGTCGACACTCGGCTGGAAGAAAGAGGATCGAAGAGAAGAGAGCTGTTTTTTTTGCCTCCATTAGCTGTTTTAGCGTATCGAAATGAGTTTATGAACCCTCGCAAGAGTTACCGAGCTTTTTAACAACTCTAACGGGTCCGATCCTAAAAAATTCCATAATTAAACGGTAAGCGAAACTATGGATATAAAAAAATTGTCAGGTGAAGCTTTCAATAGCGTCATTGTGCCAGAGAAGAAAAACAGCCAAACGGTTGTTTCTCAGGGTACAAATCAAAGCCGCTCAGGTGAAGATGCAGTTTCTGCTCGGGTAGCCTCTGACTTTGAAACCACACAACGGGCCAAGGTAACTTCACTCGCAAGCGCGGTGAGAGATGGAAGCTATCAACAGCCAACTGGTCGGCAGCTCGCTTCAAGCTTTGTAGCTGGTATTGAGGAAGTTATCGGTATGATCGGAGGGGCAGGTTCGACAGAGTAAAGTTTTTCGAGCAACTATTTCCGATTAATCGTGTGAGGAAATATTTAGAAAACCTCTCGGTAGCCCTTAACTTTACAACCAGACCAAACCGCAGAAAATCGGAGAGAGAGGGATTCGAACCCTCGATAGGGGATTAGCCTATACACGCTTTCCAAGCGTGCGCCTTCAGCCACTCG
>JBIJBT010000142.1:0-4008 GCA_044345055.1 Bdellovibrionota bacterium | reverse complement strand
GCGCCCTTCCTGACGCCCACGCTCTACACCTACCCTCTCAGCCCACTGCACCTCCCACAGGTGCTGCTTGACCTCTCCAACCAAACACCGCAGCTGGTCCTCGAACGCCTCGTACGCCCGACGCTCGGGATCTGAGAGATTTGCAACATGGAGGACCTGCTTTGCTCGCTGTAACCCCCGCGCTGAAAAGGTTTGCTCTATCTTTTCGGTCTTCAAAAAGTAGAGCCACTCATCAAGGGTGTTTTTTACAGTGCCCGGAAACTTCGAGATACAGAGAAGATAGTACTCTGGGAATATCTGAAATACGCGGTGTACTCCAAGATATGATTTGTAAGTCTCAGCGAGTTCAAGTTTTGTATCGGTGTGAACACCGTGAAATGCTGTGGTACCGCGGTAGATGTAATCGTCCCCTACACCTGGATCAAAATAAAGAATATTGATCGAAATAACTTTCTTAATCTCGCCGTATTGATCCCCCGATTCGAGCTGCTCAGTTATCGCTTTTGATACCCCAAACAAAATCCGGTGAAAAAAATCAAGGTCGCGCTGAAACTGGAGCTCAACAAGAATAATCTCCCCTTCCGCTCGTTTTACCTTAATATCAACCCGATTCTGCTTGTCGCGCGCGTGTTCCTGATTCGACTCGCTCTCGAGAATCTCATCAATCGTGACATCCTCACCGAGCAGCTCGCTCAAAAATCCCTCGAGCACGCAGAAGTTCGCCTTATTCCGGAGAATCTTCTTCATCGCCCAGTCAAGAGAAACAAGCTGTCGGCCCATGGCAGTGCGGTCGGTTGGGTTTGCGGGGTTGGTTGGATTGGTGTGATGTTTCTTTCGCTTCATTGTACTCCTACTGAAGGATTTCGTCACCGGTGGGATTAGCAGATTACGGTGACTCTTTCTTATCGTTCGGAGGAGCAGGATGTTGCGTGGAATATTTAGTTTGGCGGGGAAATTTGGCTAAGAAGGGCGGAAAGGGGAGTCGAGATACCTAACCTTACAGCGGTTGCTGTTATTCTAAGGTAGGGAGGTTAGAGGGGGCACTATAAGGTATCGTTGATGGCTACGATTAGTTTTTCAAGGGCAGCTTGGGTCTCTTTTCTGCGTAATACATCCTGATTAACGTAACACTCATCAACCCGAATTCTTACAACTTCCTCATGAAAATCGAGGAACGGTTGCCACGTTTGATGCGGTGATAAGGGGTATATTTTGTCAATGTCCTTCATTGTTCGGGCGAAATCGAAGAAAGGGAAGACGTTTCTCCGCACACTATCTTCCATTAGTTCTACCGTCCGGTAAAGCCAGATAGAGGTAGAGAGTGATAGGTGTTCATGAAGTAAGTGACCTGTTTTCCCTGCCTCCAATGCTTCAAAGAGTTGGGCAAGCTGATTATCATTTCTAAATTGCTCAATTGCAGCACTGACTTCCCACACCTCGGGCCGCTCGATATGATTATTTCTTTGGTTGGTTTGTCGTCCAGGCGTGGAAAGGAGCCATTTACCCTTTTCTTTTTCTGGGGGATGTATTTCCGCAATCGCATCGAGGCATCGAGCGAGTATCTTATAGGGGGAGGGTAACGGTTCTTCGGGCGACATTTGACCCAGAATGATCTTACCACTCGTATAACTTTTTTCTATCCGGATATTTTTCTCATCTTCTGAGTCCGCTTGTTTGAATTTCACACTTAGGTTATTGGCTATCGCAGACCAATCTATTGCATCCCTGTCTACAATCCTGTGTATAGAGATTCCGTCCTCTATCAAATAGCGACGATTATCGCTGGAATCTAGAATGTAGTGATGGTTTGCTGGATCATACAAAAGTACCGCGAGCAGGAGATGATTTTCTGGCAACTTTAATTTTTGAGAAGAGGTCCCGTTTTTTAGTTCAACCGTGTCCCGATTTTCCTCTCCAGAGTTTGCATTCCTAAAATCCGGCACTGATATCACAGCTGCAAATGCTCCAGTATCCAGACGCGTCTTGTATGTTTCGGGATTGAGCGGACTCTTCCCAAATAATTCTGATATTGGATCTTCGCTCTGCAGAGTGTCGAAAATCGGTACTGAGGATAAGCGGAGTTTTGGCGAACGAGATCCGTTATCAAAACCCGGAGCAGGTTGAACCGATACGCGCGGATAACTGAAGATGAATCGACTCGAAGTCAAAAGACCTTCGTACTTTTTTGCGAGATCGTCCAACGGCTTCATCTTTCTGCGCCATTCTTCGAATCGGGTCAAACGGACCGGAGGTAGTGAAAAATTCGTGAGGGATGATTCCGTGGAATCGGATACTCCCGTTAAAGCTCCATTAGGCGATTTACTGCGAGCTTTGATAAGTTCACTTAATTTTGACAGATCTTCCGATGTAAGCCTTCCCTTTTGAAAGAGATCGACGAGAGATTCTAATACCCGGATGCCATCTAGGTACGTCAGCGCTTGGCTTCTCTGGTCACTCAGCTTATTGGCTATCTCAGCAAGCTGCCCCGAAGCATCGGGCTCTTTTTCTGACTCAGCCGATATATCTGCTCCTGCCACTTCTCTTATTTCCTCTGCGAAACGTGAGCAACATGAAAAACAACTCACTAATTAGTAAATCATCGACGAAGGGTCGTCGGCTCAGCGTGTCGGGGAGCATGCAATCTATTATTTCGAAAATCAACAAGGATCCGAAGCAGCGCGAACGCTGTGACTGATGTAAAATATCGTTCTTCCCGGGATCTCTATGTCTCTGAGGTATAGCAGGATGGCCGTCCTTATTAAATTATCGGCTCAATAGATCACCGACCGTTCTCAGAATCTTAAAACGTCCACTTTCCCGCTACCTTTAATTTGGGTCATATCAACAGGTTACACTCTAACAGCACTTTTTCTTTCAATGTCGAATAACTATTGTAGAGGTTAGAGGGTTTACTGGGGTTTGAGGAGATTATGGTTTCGCGGGTCAATGGATTAACATTCGATCGTTGGATGAGGCTGAACGCTAAACGGGCGGGGGTTACGTCGATACCTTATAGGTCGCCGAGCTCCTCGCAAGATGCGTTCATCAGAGATACAAGGACAGGGCCAACCTATTCTGAGAGAGCTAGCTCAGCATCGGCTCTTTCTGAAAATCTCGATACATCTGAAAGACTATCTGCCGCGCTGACAAATCTAACCTATGTACGCGATCTACTGACTCAGGCCCGGGACATTGGCCTTCAGGCGACTGGGACTGAAAGTGAAAGAAGTGCGCTGAGCGGCGAGGCAAATCAGCTCATATCCCAAGCAAATAGCATTCTTAAAAGCAGCTCGTATTCAAACAAGTCGGTTTTTAATCCAGCCAATCCCTCTGTTACGCTGAGAACAGGCCTATCGGGGCGACGAAGCGAAGAATTTACTCTTGTGGATGCTCAGGTAGTAACGCCGGGTAGCGGCTCAGTGACTCCGATAAAATCAGGAGCTGCTGATTATAATCTAAGCTCTCTTGCGACCGCCTCCGATGGTAGCTTTTATGTAGTTGGAGGTTCTCTTGCCAGCATAGATGGTCAAACGAATGCAGGTGTGACTGACGCTCTTATAAGCAAATACATGTCCGATGGCTCTAAGGCTTGGACACGTCTGATTGGAACAGCCAACAATGAATTTGCATTTGACGTAGCGTCAGATAGTTCCGGATCGGTATATGTGGCTGGTACTACCTCCGGAAATCTAGATGGAATTTCTAATAGTCATCAAGGAAGGAACGATGGATTCCTGAAAAAATTCTCTTCAGATGGGAGCGCCGCGTGGACCCGTCTAATCCGAAGTTCCCCCAAAAACACCCCCAAAAATCAGTCTTAAAATATTGATATTCCCGAGCATTTCGGGTCTTTGTAACTGTCAAAATGTACCCATGTAAATAAGCAATATAAGTATTGTAATTGTTGGACTAATATGGTACTTCAGTACCCATGTACATCGACACTATCCCCAACCGAACCTCTCGCCCCTGCATTTTGTTGCGTGAATCGCATCGTGAAGGAAAGAG
>JBIJBT010000141.1:0-4017 GCA_044345055.1 Bdellovibrionota bacterium | reverse complement strand
CACCATAAAGCCCCGGAGCATTGAGCTTTCCACGAAAAGCTTCCCATTCCGAGCCGTTGGCTTTCGCTATCCAGCGGTCATAAGTCTCTGCGACTTGCTTCCGCTCTTCGCCCACGACTGGAGGTCGGAGGGCGATCACCTTACCCTGGTAGCCCGCCAACAGGAGAAGGGGCAAGGCAAAGCTGTCCGCCAAGACGACATCGGCCCCCCGAGCAGATCGGCACCTTTGACCCTGATGGCATGGGCGTAGTCGTCCCAGGTTGGAGGACTACTGCTTCGCGCCGCCACGTCGTAGTTAGTGGGCCCTGAAAAAACCTATTTTTAACACCCACTCCCACAAACTGGCGTTATATTACCCGAGATTTTGGCAAATTAGACAAAAAACAGCCCCGAAAAGCTCCAAAAGCCAGACACAAGATAGATTACTCCTATGAGGAGCAAAAAATTGTGCGCGGCTGCCGCAAAAATACAATTAAATGTGTCACCTCTCTGACCCTTCAGAAAGTTTCGCCACATCCGACACGTACCCTTTAGGTGACTGATTACTCCCTCAATTGCGGGACGGCGCTTGAGCTCTCTCTGTATTTTTTCATCCTTCGGACGCTGTCCAGCATGAGTCACTTGGATTGGGCCCTTTATTCCATGACCTCGATATCCTTTATCCACGTAGACTCGCCGAATGCTTTCTCTGCCCAGGGTTTTAATTGCATCATCAAGACTAGTCTCTAATGTAGCGCTATCATGAGGATTTCCTGGAGCAGTCAGGCAACTTAAAATAAAACCCTTCTGACTCGTTGCCACTACTGATACTTTTACTCCAAATTCATACTGCTTATGAACTTTACCCTTTGTGATGCATTCGACGTGTGGCTCATGAAGGCTGTAAATTTTATTCTTTGATTTCTTGTCTTTGCTTTGCGCGATAGCCCGTTCAGCTATCCCGAAAATATACTCAAACTCGCACTGCTTTTCGTAAATGCCCTCTATCTTACGGCCAATATCTCGCATCACTCGACCAACGTAATTCCGCAAATTACGCTCATACCGCGCAGAAATCTTGTACTTTTTACGGCTCGCGTACACTGCACTCATCCTTAGTGCCTTCTTGGCCACTAGGACGTAACTCTGCCGGAGAACTATCCCGCACGACTTACTTTGCCTCACTAACTGAATCAGAACACGAAACAGCGTTTTCCGATCTGTGGGAAACTCAATGTTTTTCTCCTGAACGGTCGTATCAACATTAACAGTCTCCGCCTCCTTCTCCGTAAGAAGACCCCCTTTCTCAAGTGATTGTACTGAAACCTTCAATACATTCCGCAGATCTTCATCCGAAAATCTCTTCCGCCACTTACTCAGACTGCTCGGATTAAACGGAAAATCGTACCGAAAATATTCCTCCCCACAAAAATATTGCCAGTAAGGGTTCTCAACCCACCGCGACACAAACTCCTCATCGCTCAGATCGTACATCGACTTCAGGTAAAGAGAACCTACAACCAACCGCGCTGGTAACGCAGGACGACCAGAACCTTCCGAGAACTGCTGCTCAAGTGGCTCGCACACAACACCCCACGGAATTAACTTCGAAAGGACAATAAGCGAGTGTTTGCGGTTAATAAGCTCTTCAAGAGGCGTATCGAACATTCGCAACTGGCCAGTGGATTGAGGGCGTGGTCTCATCGCTCATTTGCAAGGTTTCGGGGGGGTAGCGCGTAAAAACTTGCAATCAATAGATCAAATATCGCGATAGAAAGCAAGTAAAACCCCCGTAAAATAAACGTTTTTCGTCAGAACGGGGGTTTTTCAGGGGCCACTAGTTACGCTCCAAGTTTTCCTTTTACGATCCCGAGCCTTGTTGACCGGGCCGAGGGTCTCCAGGGAGGCGACTTTCTCTTTCTACACGGATTCCTTCGCAGCAGTGCGTTCCGCGAGCTCCGCTCCCTTCCTCTCAACCGGGCACTAAAGGGGGATTTCTGACCCTGGGACGCTCCCATCATCGAGAACAATGAGGCCTTTCGTGTCGCTGGCAGACTCGTATTTGCGCCGGCTTCGATAAATGCTCTGAAACTGCCTGCATCCCCCCACAATCACCACGAACGAAAGCCGAGCAACCGAGGGCCGCTACTCTCTCCAACCAGACGTCGGGGAATGCATTACCTGAAGGTCTCACGGGATGGAGGGTAAACCCCTCTATCCCGTTAAAGAAAACACTCCCCTAATACAAATCAAGGTTGAACCTCCGTCTTCATGCATCTAATGAAGAGGTGTAACTTAGTCCCCAACTCCTCCTGGTCGGAATAACAGCCGTTGTCTACCAACGACATGTCGGCATCCACGTCGGCACCCCAATTGGTTGAAGAGAAAATATTCCCCTCTGTTGACATCCCGCACCCCACTGCAACCCAACCATTGTCGTGCCTGCAGCTCAAACCCCAGTTAGTGGCCGAGCGAACCGTCGACGTGAAGGGCTTTGTGCGAATAATCGCAGCATCGGTGTCTGCTGCGTCGAGGCCCGTGGGTGGCTGCCCTTGCACAATTTTTCTCCCCAGTCCTGACACTAGTTCCGGAGTAAACCCGGCCGAAAAATCGGGATTTTGCGTCACTTCGTTAGCCCATCTGTTTACGATCATCCGATAGCGGTACTCTTTAAATTTTACGACCGACTTTGGCCCTGAACTGACGATACGCACGACGGCATGCGACCCGTACGTAATCGGAATAATTTTTCCAAACAAGCTCTGAGGTAGAATTGTCCTTTGGTAGGTAACAGCCACCCAGCACGGGAACGTCGTACAGTTCACTTGGTTAAGCAGCCTGATTCCGTCGTCTATGGTCGGAACGGTGGGAGCCAAGCTGTCGAAGCGGAGTTGTTTTATCTGGTTTATCGTTGGTGGAGTACCTTCGAAACTCCTGGCACCCACTCGAGGTAACCCACCCAATTCAGTTGAAGCTTTAACCGCTCCCACAACCACACTTTTCATGGTTTGGTCGGTCATATTGGGTTCATCGAGCACCGCCCTGGTCACGATCGCAGCAGCCTGGGCAATCTGGTAATTGGAAAGCATCACTTGTCCAACGGCTACCGTACCCATGAGTAACATAATCATCGGCGGGAGTAGCAAAGCCGCCTCAATAAAAGCGATCCCCTTCTCGTCTCGGGGGTTATTCGGCTTTTTCCTGAGGTTTATCCGATTGTTACCCCGGAATGGTATACGACCGAAGTCGCCGATCCACTGCTTTTGGTTCCGATATGACATCTCCACCCCTTCATCAACTGAGACTCTTGATTCGACTCCTGCCCTTGCCGTCTGGCCCCCCGCCCACATCATACATAATGTTTATGGCGCTATTGTTTTGAATGTTACCTAGATCTCTTTATCCTAGATCTCTTTATCTCAGAGACCTAGAGGTTCCCTCAAACAAAGCAGAGCTGCTGGGGGGTACGGTTTGGAGATTTTGTATGAAAATGGTCGGAGATCGGGATTGGAAGCGGAATTGTGCCGGGGTGGAAATAGTGATTTTGCGCGGTTTTTAGTGGCAAAAGTGATTCTGAGGCGTAGCTCTGCGAATACGGCTGAAAGTCGCGGGTGGGGAGGGAATTTTAAGGAAACCGCTTACCGAAAGAGGCGCCTCAGGTCACGAGTCCAACATAAGGACGATAAGTCCCTTCGGGGAATTCTGTGGTGAGGTTGCCACTTCGATATTCCTCAGATGCGACTTTGTAGCGGAAATATATATCAAAATACCAATCGTTCATCTCGGCGCGGAGAGCGTCGCACTTTGATAGGACGCGGGGACGATGGGTGGTTAGGTTTGAGGTTTTTGTGGATTTTGGGAGCGAGCCCGGCTCAACTCGTTTTAGGGCGGCTGGGCCGAGGAATTTCTTTCCTTCAGCGTCTCGGGCTTTGAGAATCTCTTGACGACGCTCTTCTAGGCGACGGGTCATCAATAGGGCGTACTCTCTTTGAGAGAGATGTTCATAGCCGGGGAGTCTTGCGTATTCGAGGGTGAACT
>JBIJBT010000140.1:0-4025 GCA_044345055.1 Bdellovibrionota bacterium | reverse complement strand
TATATCCAATCGTTTTCCGATACCGAATAGGTTGGTGTCCGTGAGCCCAATCGAGCTATTTTGACCACTACCAGAAGGGCTAACGCTTATCCGTGGCACAAAGGTCCAGGTGTCGTGAACGATAACAACGAGTCGCACCCCATCGCCATCAGGGATCGCTTTTATTGCAACATCGGTTAAAAAACGCTGTTGACGGATAAAACGCTCCGATTCACGCACCTTGAATTCAGAGTATATATCCCCCGGTTTAACCAACATCTCCCTTCGGACTATCCGCTCTTTTGTCGCTATTTTAAAAGAGTTGGCTACCCGATAGATCGAGCCTATTTCCGGATCGTCGAAAATATCACGAACCCTAATGTCAATTCTGGTGATCGTTTTTCCTTCGAACGCCTTCGCTGTATTTACATAATTTTGATAGGGGGAGGTTGCTGGAGTTGATTGTTTTGGCGAGACTTTTTGCTCTTCGGCGTGGAGGGTGCGACTGGATGAAATAAAAGCAAGAGAGACAGCGAGTAGAGCAAATAGTTTAGAATTTCTGCTTCTATGACGGCAAATGGGGGAGAGCGTTGTTATGCTGAGGGGCGAGCACGAATTACTGGTAGTCGATACCGTGGCACCGATGGAATAGGATTTACCTTTTTTCCGAAAAATTGGATGCACGATCGGATAGCGGGTAAAGAGTGCAAAATAAGAGGGTGTGTTATTACAGCTGGGTAGTTTTCTACAGGCGACTTTGCCGCTCGCAGGGAGTTCCCACCCCGACCGGAATCCCGGGTTTTCCCTAGTATCCCTGTCTTTGGCCAGCACCCCTACGAAAGCCAACATCTCCCTATACGATGACTGGTAAACGGGTGGAGGACAAGCGGAAATTTTTTTTAGTGGTCTTCACTACCCCCTAGCACCGTTATCACCACCTTTCGTCGATGCGGGGCTCGGCGATGTTCCCAGAGGTATATTCCTTGCCAAGTGCCGAGACCGAGCGTGCCTTCGATGATCGGTATAGTAAGGGTGCAGCCGGTGAGAACTGATTTAATGTGGGCTGGCATGTCGTCGGGCCCCTCAGTCGTGTGGGTAAAGTTGGGGTCCTTCTCGGGAATGAGGCGGTTAAGCCACTGTTCGAGATCGTGACGAGCTGAAGGGTCGGCATTCTCCTGTATAATGAGGCCCGCTGAAGTGTGGAGTAAAAATATATTCACTAAACCGCTGACGATATCGGAGCGGTAAAGAAAGCCGCGGACCTCGTCAGTTATTTCATAGAGCCCTTGACCGCGGGTGGTGATTGTGAGAGTTGTTTGCATCGTTTTTTCGGCCTTAAACGATAATTTTCGCGTAAACCCAAGCGTTGTCGAGAATGGCAGACGTGATAAATCCTCGTATTGAGAATCGCAGCGGTTTTAATTGAGTCCAAACTCCCTGCAGCTTTACTGCGATGCAGCGCCTCTTTTTGTTCGCGCGCGATTTAGACGAGTGCCAAATTCGATACTCGCGTAGCTAACTGCCTGCGCCATTGCTTCACGTGAAAGCGCATCCTCAAGGGTTGGCGCGGGAGTTCGGAGAGCGGGCAGGAGCTGGCGAATCGTTTCGGGAGCTGCAGAAACTATCTCTTCAGCTATCTGTTGGGCGCGTTTATTAATCTCTTCATGCGGAACGGTTTCAGTTATTAGCCCAATCGCAAAAGCCTCAGCAGCATCGATTATACGTCCAGTTAAAAGAAGCTCAGAGGCTTTAGCCTGACCAACTACAGCAGAAAGCAGGTAGGTCGCTCCCATGCCGGGGTATAAACCAAGCTGCACAAATGGAAAGCCAAGTTTTGCCTCGGTTGATGCAATACGGATATCACACCCACACGCTAAACAGAGCCCAGCACCGATAGCGTGACCGTTAATCGCTGCGATAAGAGGAATGCCAAGCGAGCGGATGCCCAAAAAAGCCCGATAAAATGCGAGCATATTCAGCCGATTTTGTTCGCCGGAGAGATGCCGCTTTTTATCAAGCATCTCGAGGTTTCCTCCTGATGAAAAACTTGAGCCTGCCCCAGTGATAATTATGACCCGAAGGGTTGCGGTATCGCGTGAGAGTTCGCACGTCAATGAGCTAAACTCACTCGCCATCTCCTCAGTCATCGCGTTACGCGAAGGTGGATCTGAAAGGGTAATAATACCGATAGCGGGGGAGGGTTGGTGATACGTGATTGTGTTCATGATTGAAGCCTATTCGGGAGAAGAGGTTTTGAGAGCAGGTTACTAGAGTGATATTCCCCGGAGTTCGATATTTATCTGCCGTAATGGTGCCGATTGAGAAAAATCTGACAGAAGCTCCCGAATGTCAGGGTCGACATAGAGAGCGACCGTTCCATCAATTATAACTGATGAATTATCGGGAATCCCTAATAAAGCATCTTTGAGCTCCCCGCGATGGATGAAGCTCATATCTTTATTGAAACGAATGAGCCAGTTAGATTCGGTTGAGAGCACCGATAACGCTCTTGAACGATGCTGACGGATGACGAAAAACAATCCTAGAGCCAGCCCAACGCCGACACCTTTTAAGAGGTCGGTAAAGACGACCCCCAAGATAGTTCCTGCAAATGGCACGAACTGTTGAATGCCTCCCCGCCACATCCCTCGAATAAGAGTGGGAGATGATAATTTAACTCCGACGATAATCAGGATTGCAGCAAGGCTTGCGAGTGGGATTCGATTTAATAAACTAGGAATCGCGATAACTGCTATGAGTAGAAAAACTCCGTGAGCAAACCCGGCAAGCTTGGTTCTTCCACCCGCATAAACATTTGCAGAGCTGCGCACTATTACTGCAGTTACTGGAAGTCCGCCGATAAAACCAGAGGATATATTCCCAATTCCCTGAGCAATCAGCTCTTTGCTTGTGTTCGATATTCGTCTAAGTGGATCGATCTTGTCGACCGCTTCGACTGAGAGAAGGGTCTCCAACGATGCAATGACAGCAATTGTAAATCCAAGCGGCACAATCGTGGAGAAATCAAGAAGTGAAGTGATGGTCGGAAATGAAAAGAGAGCGCCCCACTCTGCAAGCGATGAAGCTTTCGGGAGTTGGACAAGATGATCAGTGATAAGTGCCCGATCTGGTTGCCACCACCGAAGTATTTCATGGAAGCTTGTTGCAAGAAGAACTGCAACAAGCGCTGAGGGAAGAGCACGGAGCGACGGGATTTTTGAAATCACCGCTTTGTCCCAGATGATAATCGTCGCAAGAGATAAAAGGGCGATGAAGGTGGCGGTACCAGAGAATGCTTGAAATGATTCGTAGAGCGCAGAGACGGTATTATTACCGGAGAGCAAACTAAAAAAGGCCTGATCCCCCTCAAAATCTCCATCCTGCCCGAGAGCGTGAGGAATCTGCTTTAAAACAATCACTATACCGATACCGGCAAGCATCCCTTTGATGACACTAGAGGGAAAAAGCTCTCCGATTCGGCCAAGGTGAAGAAATCCAAAAACTACCTGAAGTATTCCCGCAAGAACAACTGCCGAGCAAAAAAGGGAGAAATTACCTCCGCACTGTTTAATCCCCTCTGCAACGACGACTGCAAGACCAGCAGCGGGTCCACTGACGCTTAATGGCGAACCAGAGAGAGGAGAAATGATGAGCCCTCCCACAACACCAGCGATAATTCCGGAAAAAAGAGGAGCTCCTGATGCAAGAGCTATCCCCAAGCACAGCGGTAGCGCCACCAGGAATACGACCAGTCCCGCTGAAAGCTCGCGATCAAACCGAGAGTCCGAAGATGAGGGTGATCGAGGGGAAGAGTTCATAGCTGTTCTAAAGATAGAGGCTTTTGATTACCTGAGTTGATAGCATCTTCGATGCAAAATCCTATCAACAAGACTATTTTGTGCTTCCTGAAAAACACTTGGAGTGATTTTTCAGGGAGCACTCCGGACCACGAACGGTCCGGCAAACGTCGATAGACGTTTGGGGGACGCACACAAAATCGCGCTAAAAGCGATTTTGTGTGCTTGGAGCCGCCCTGAAAAACCCAT
>JBIJBT010000073.1:0-13973 GCA_044345055.1 Bdellovibrionota bacterium | reverse complement strand
TAAAAAAAGAGGCAGAAGCTCAGCGACTTGCGGCGAGACTCTCCGCGATCGCATCGCAGATCATGCAAGATGCCGACACCCATCGACTGGCTCTTGGATTGCGAATTCACAAAGGTGGAACAATCTCATATCTGAGCGGAGCTGCTCATCCAGTGATGCGTGGGTCTTCAACAGTTCGCTCTGGAACGTCAGATGCGATAACGGTGCTTACCCTCGACTCTGCCGCCGCGCTGATTCCTCGAAGTACAACCCCAATTCAGTCGAGCTATAACTGGTTTGAGGGATGCTCCGCTTCAGGGGGCAAAACACCCTCCTCTCCGCATCGCTCATTTCTTGCAATTTCAGCCGAGGGTGTTGCAGAGGTTGTGGCACAATCGTTTGGATGCTCCTCAAATGGATGTTGCTCTGGATTAATTGGGCGGGAGGAGAGCCTTATAACTCACTCTATCGATCATAAACGCACCCTTCTTCTTGTTCCAATCTCACAACTTCTAACCTACTACGTAAGCGAAAAAAAGGAGCTGCGGCTCTTTCAACAGGTCGGCAGCTCAGTCATCGAGAATCAGCCTCTCTTTGCAGATGTACCACCCCTTTCAATTTCTCTATCTACCTCCCCGACGATCGGTATCTCAATAACCTCCGAAAAAGGGACTCTAAAACGCTATCCGATTCACCAATACGGCAGTCTTACCCGCACTTCGTATGATTCCCTGCTTCGGATCGTCAATAAGCTTTAAAGTACCGGTTTGTGTTCAATCTATAATTTTGTGAAAAATCCAAACCAAACAAGCGCTAAGATTGCTGGATTTGCCCTTTTACCATTTCTATTTTTATTGGTTTCTCTCGGCAGTATCGGGACAATTCTTGCGATGGAGGGAGTATCGGCAGTTCGGACGACGGTTGCGGCTCAACGTGGTCGCGCCTTTGATCTACAGCAGCGAGCTACAGCGATCGCCGCAGCCGTTCCAAATTCATCACAGGCGATAATTTCCCATCCCGAAGAAGATAGATTTAGGACCATTCGCTATAATCTTCCTCCACTGATTGTTCAGGGTATTCCTCTTACCTCACAGATAGAGAAAACAGCAGTATCCTGCCCACCAATAACAGCAGATCCACTAACTAACTTTGGGTGCTCGGTCATTCCACCCTCACCACATTCCTTAATCACCCTAAACGGCGGGCTCCACGGGTCAAGTGTGGTCATCCCCGAGACGACGGTCGCCCTATATATTCGGGGTTCAGTAAAGATTCAAAACCTCACAATTTTGGGATCATCACTAACGATAAGTGCGCTCGGGGAGATCTCAATCGATGGAGTTACTGCACCAAAACACCCATCTCTCCCACTGATTCTTGTATCTCAGATTCGACAATATAAACTACCAAGTATTCGGCCACCCGGTTCGACCATTCTCACCGCTGAATCCCCTCAAGCCCGTTTGTTTATCGATTCAACTCTTTTTCCGCAACGAAAAACTCCAATGATCGGGTTGGGGTTTTAATGTCCAGTAGGCAAGCAGGCTCCACAATGCGATCCGAAACCCGCGCCCAAACACAAAACTACTACTAATCAAATAAACTGGCTCTATTTGTCGCAATCCATTCATCAAGATCACCGAGCGGTCCCTGATGTTGCTCTTTAAGATCCTTTATCTCAATCTCCCCCGATTCCTCATTCATAAATCCTGCAAACCGAATTCCCTTTGCGTTTGCGTATTCTATCTGTTTGCCAAGCTTTGCTGGTTTAAAATACACCTCTGTCGGGACACATTTTGCGCGAAACCGCTCTGCCCACTCATTAACTCGCACCCGAGAATCCTCCGAGTGAATCGTGAGAAGCAATCGTGATGGGCACTGCCGGTGCATCGGCATGAGCTCCTTTTCGAGGATCAATCCCATCAATCGCGACACTCCAATCGAACCGCCAACCGCCGGCAATCGCTGCCCCGGAAGAAATTGAGCGGTAAGATCATCGTATCTCCCACCTGCAGAGACAGCTCCAAAATGGGGGTAATCAGGGAGGACAACCTCAAAAATTGTTCCAGTGTAATAATCGAGTCCGCGAGCAAGACTTAAACTAACGGTGATAATATTTCGGGCTGCTGGAGGCACTAGCTCAAGAACCTCGACCAGCTCCTGCATACCTCGCTGAAAGGTTTCATTTTCAATCGCAAGCCCTTCGAGCATCCCCCTCGCCCCAGCAGCGGGAGCTTTAAGAGTTGACCAGGCGAGAATCCTATCTATCTGCTCACTCCCAAGACCCTCCCCTTCGCTCAACTCTTTTCTCACACCATCAGGACCAATTTTATCTAGTTTATCAACTATCCTGACAACTTCTCCACGTCTTGACTCTCCAATCCCGAGCGAATCATACATCCCGAGCAAAATTTTCCGATTGTTAATCCGAAGCTCTGCCCGAACGATCGCAAGCTGAGAAAAAGCCTTGGCGATCACTGTGACAACTTCTGCATCGGCCGAAATCGGAAGGATATCCCGAGCCACGATATCAATATCGAACTGACCAAATTCGCGATATCGCCCCTTTTGCGGCCTTTCTCCTCTCCATACCTTTTGATAGCAGGAGCGGCGAAACGGGAAGGAAAGTCGCGAGAGATGTTGCGCGACATACCTTGCGAACGGAACGGTGAGATCAAAATGAAGACCAAGCTCAGCCTCAGTGTCGCCCTCATCCCGAAGCCGTCGCAGCGTGTATATCTCCTTTTCAGCGACCCCTTTCTGCGTCAAAGTTGAGACAAGCTCAACTGATGGAGTCTCCATGCTCGCAAATCCGTGCAGCCGAAAGATATCGCCGATCGTTCGTAAAATGTGTTCCTCGACAATTCGCTCTTCCGGAAGATATTCAGGAAAGCCTGAGATGTTAGTAACTTTTGCCATACAGATGTTGCCTCTTTTTGTCGGGACGCGAACGGAGATTTTTAGACACGGTTAAGTTACGCTCAATAGCGGACACAAACTTAATTATCAGGATTGATCAAAAAGAATTACTCTCGGTTTGCTCTTGACTCGACTCCTTCGTATATTGATCAATAGAAGCGAGCACCTTGTCACACTATCGAAGTTTACCGAGCTAGTCGAGAGCCGCGCAAAAATCGAACGCCTATAAAATCGACTCGGCAGTACCACTCATGTCACAAAAACTCCTATGAGCCATCGCCTCTCCTGGAATATCGTCAAGGAACACTTTCGCGATCAGTGGATCGAGTTGGCTGATTATCGTTGGGATTGGGAAGCTCCTTATCCTGCCTGGGTTGTCGTGAAAAATCATGCTGCCGATAGAGAAGAACTTTTATCGATGGGTTCAACTAAATCCGGCGCTGGACTAAGCACCGCCGGCCTCTCAATAGATCGCACGGAATCAACTTGTGAAACCGCTGGGGAATCGGATCGGGTCATCCTTTTTGTCGGGGCAACTCACGCCGTATCAGCATCACGAACCACCTCGATATAAGAGCAGCATTTAGTTGTCTTCAAAGCTCACTCCCTATCGTCCCTAATAGAATGCCCGCCATGTTCGATGCCACCTCGCTTCTCAAGATGTACACCCTCAAGCGCAATAGAGCGCTTCAGAACGGCTCTCCGACCCTCACCCAGGAAAAAACGCTTCTATCCCTCGTGCGCTCCGCACGTCGAACCGGATTCGGAAGGGATCATAAATTTGAGCGCATCACCTCTGTGCGAGATTATCAGAGCGCAGTTCCAGTTCGAAGCTACGAGCAGTTCTGGAACGAGTACTGGCGAGCCCCTTTTCCAGTCCTCGAAGATGTATCCTGGCCTGGACGGATTCCCTATTTCGCCGTTAGCTCCGGAACTTCATCCGGAACCACAAAATATATCCCGTGCTCAAACGAGATGATTCGCTCGAACACAAAGGCGGGAGTCGATCTCCTCGTTCATCATCTCAATCAGCGCCCTCAATCACGGATTCTTGGGGGGCTCAATTTTATGTTGGGCGGGAGCACTGATCTTGTCGAGGAAGCAAAGAACGTCTGGTCAGGAGATCTGAGCGGTATCGCAGCAAAAACTATACCCGCCTGGATTCGGCCTCGATATTTCCCCCCTCCTGAGCTTGCCCTTATCGCTGATTGGCGGCAAAAGATCGATCGTCTCGCCGAGGAATCACTCACAAGAGATATTCGGATGATAGGGGGCGTTCCGAGTTGGCTCCTGATATTTTTCGACAAACTCCGCGAGCTTCGCCCGGGCAAACAGATTGCAGAGCTCTTCCCCAATCTCGAGATGATAGTTCATGGGGGAGTTCGCTTCGAGCCATATCGATCCCGATTCGCAACGTTGCTCGCTGGCTCAAGCGCAGAGATGCGCGAAGTATATCCCGCGAGTGAGGGATTTATCGGTATTGCTGATTGTGCACCAGATGCCGGTCTGCGACTCAATCTCGATCACGGGATATTTTTTGAATTTATACCGGTCGAAGATTTGAGGAATGGAAATCATCGACGCTTCTGGGTCGGCTCAGTCGAGCTAGGTGTCGAGTATGCTGTCGTTCTAACAACCTGCGCTGGATTGTGGAGTTATATTATTGGCGACACGGTTCGATTTGTGGAGCTCTCTCCTCCTCGGGTCGTTATCACTGGCCGTACCAGCTATTTTCTCTCGGACTTTGGCGAGCATCTTACGGGCGAAGAGATCGATGCATCGGTGAGTGCAGCAGCCGAGAGTATCGGAGCCTCAGTCACCGATTACACTGTGAGCTCTCTTTTCCCTAAACATGATGGCGACCTCGGAGGCCATCGATACTTTGTTGAGCTTGGAACAGCTGAAGTTTCAACCGATCAGAAGCGCACCTTTGTTGAGACTCTCGATCGCACACTACAGCAGCGAAACGATGACTATCGAGGACATCGAGCTGAGGGTTTTGGACTCAAGGAACCGCTCGTGTACATTGTTCCTCCCGGCTCATTCGAGCGTTGGATGGAGTCGAGAGGCAAACTAGGTGGACAACACAAGGTTCCGCGCATTCTGCCTAAAGGGGAAATATCCGAGAATATCGATCGATATTTTAGTGAGTTAGGTTACAACTAACACTGTCGGCCTCTTTTGGAAGAAGACTCTTTGTGCGATTATTCGACCTAGTTTCGCTAACGGATTATAATAGCGGCGTAGCCGTAAAGTTCTCCGACTTTTGCGGTACGGTGTGAATCCTTAAAGAAGTCGATTATGAACCCTCGGTATCTCCCAGCTGATTTTTCTCCGATTAATATCCTCAAACAGGCCGTTTTTTGGCTAATCCACCTCGGCTGCTTTCTCGTTATATGGACCGGATTTAGCTGGACCGCTTTTTTCGTCTGCGTCGGCCTCTATTTGATCCGCATGTTCGCTATCACCGGCGCGTATCACCGTTATTTCTCCCATCGCACCTACCAGACGAGCCGCCCCTTTCAATTTCTCCTCGCGTTTCTTGGATCGACCTGTGCGCAGAAAGGCCCTCTCTGGTGGGCTGGTCATCATCGACACCACCACAAACACTCTGATACCGAGGAAGATATTCATTCAACCGTCGTTCAGGGTATTTGGTGGGCGCACGTCGGTTGGGTTTTATGTACTCACTACATAGAAACGCGATATGACCTGGTAAAAGATCTCGTGAAGTTCCCCGAGCTGCGGTGGATCGATCGAAATCACTTGGTAGGTCCCGTCAGCCTCATCGCGCTTCTCTTTCTCTCAGGCTGGCTTCTTCAAAGCTACGCGCCACAGCTCGGCACAACCCCTCTTCAGCTTTTTGCCTGGGGATTTTGTGTTAGCACCACACTGCTCTATCACGGAACATTCATGATTAACTCTGCCGCTCACATAATTGGGCGCAGACGTTTTGAAACCTCTGATAACAGCAAAAATAGCCTCATACTCTCTCTTATCACCCTAGGTGAGGGTTGGCACAACAATCATCACCGTTATCCAGGCTCTGAGCGGCAGGGATTTTATTGGTGGGAAATAGATATTTCGCACTACATATTGCGGGCTCTCCAGGCACTCGGGCTGGTCTGGGACCTCCGCGAACCTCCCGAGCGGATTTATCAGGAAGCATCCGAGAACAAGAAGAAAGGTATATCGCAATGTTGGTAGGTTGGGGATAATGGAGCTACCAACATTCGGCAAGCTGAATTGAGCACCCGAAAAAACTTCGCAAATTTTCCCATGCAAAAGGTATATTCTCCTTTCTTCACTCTCGGTATCGCTCTTCTTGCGGCCTTTATTTCATCGGACCGCTGTATCGCTGAAAGACCTCCTACCGAGGGCTCGATAGAATTTGAGGACGAGCCGACAAAACGAACCCCATACGAGGCAGGGCAAACAGAGGCGATACAACTTTTTCAAACTGTTCTTACCGAGCTCCAATCGGGAACTATCAACAAACATACCGCAAGTCCTCCTGTAATACGGCACCTTGCAGGAACCTACCTTTATTGCACATCCAAACGGGGAAGCTGCCCTGCAATACTCGATGCAATTCTCGCCGTTGATATCGCGAACGCGAGCATTTCAGGAGCAGCCTCTTGTCCTATCCTCGAAGAGTTTTGGAGCTCTTACAAAAAGTGGGAGTTTGATAAACGTGAGGGTTACCTACGGGGAATTACTGCCTCGGCCGCCGCAGAGTCGTTTGCAAGAGAAGAGCTTTTCCGTTATCAACGGTGTCAACAAACTGTAGATCGTGCGCTAAAAGAGGAAAAAACAGCTCGTAAGAATAGCGCAACCAAAGCACTCGCAAACGGCGAATTTCTGCTAAAACAGTTTAAACTTAAAGTCCCGAATGTTTTTGCAGCGCTCGGAATCGATGAGGGAAAGAGCCAAAAAAAAGCTCAAGAGAAAACGCTTCAACAGCACAAATAGTAGCCAGTTAAAAAATTTTTTGGCTTCCTTGGTTCATTCGACGTCAGAGAGCGACTACGCTCATTGTCATACCGCCCTACCTGTTCAACAATACCGTTGAGTTCACTGAATTCGACTCTCCACCTATTTTAACGGAGTACAGGTCATGGGAAAGCTGCGCGTTGGAATTATATTTGGCGGGCGCTCCGCAGAGCACGAGATATCGCTCTTATCTGCTCGTAACGTTGTCGAGGCGCTCGATCCCGAAAAGTATGATGTGATACTTATCGGAATCGATAAAAGCGGTAGATGGTTCCTCACCGATAAAAAAAATCTGGCGAGCCTAACTGTAGAGACGGGCAAGCCACTTCCAGCATTTTCCTCAACGGCAACACCACTTTCCGTTCGACCTGGTGCTGCATACTCCGGTACCAATGGAGATGAGCAATCTTTAAATCTCCCTCCACTCGATGTTGTATTTCCAGTTCTTCACGGTCAGCTCGGTGAGGATGGCGCAATTCAGGGTCTATTTCGCATTCTCGATATTCCGTTTGTTGGGCCGAGCGTTCTTGGCTCAGCGATCGGAATGGACAAAGATGTTGCCAAAAGGCTGCTTCGAGATGCAGGAATTGGGGTGGCACGCTTTGTGACGGTCCCCCATTCTCGTCACAGGACCATAACATTTCAGAGCCTCTCGGAAGAGCTTGGTCTCCCCCTTTTCGTGAAACCGGCGAATCTTGGCTCCTCGGTTGGCGTATCTAAAGTTACTAGTGCCGCAGAGCTTGATCGCGCGCTCGATGAGGCGTTTCGCTACGATACAAAGGTGCTCGTTGAGGAATTTGTTAAGGGACGTGAAATTGAAGTTTCAGTCCTCGGAAACGAAGAGCCGATTGCGTCTGTTGCAGGTGAAATTATTCCTTCACACGAATTCTACTCCTACGAGGCTAAATACCTCGACGCGGAGGGAGCTCGATTGGTTATCCCCGCAAAGCTTGATCCAGAGCGGATAAAAGAGGCTGAACGGCTCGCTCTTCGCACCTTCGAGTGTCTCTGTTGCGAGGGAATGGCGCGAGTCGATATGTTCCTAACTGAAAACGGCTCTCTTCTAATAAATGAAATAAATACAATTCCCGGTTTTACCGCGATTAGTATGTATCCAAAACTATGGGAGGCCTCCGGCATCCCATATGCAAAATTGATCGATCGGCTCATTCAATTAGCTATCGATCGCCACGAGCGAGACTCGGTGCTGAGTGTCGCTGCAACGGGTTGCTGAAATGGATTGAGGAGAATTCAAGTCTGAAGTACGACACGGCTACTTTTTAAAAAAAGTCGAAACGAGTTAATCGCTCGCGGTGTTAAAACGATGAGTATGTATTTATCATCATCCAGATCAAGAAAAGCGGTATCAGATCTACCGCGAGAGTAAAGTTGTGAGCATCATATCCGAGATAGAAAGATTGCTTTGTCCTCATCGGAGTACCATCTCTCGGTAGCGAGTTTGGAACCGAGGTAAGTGCAGCTATCGTCCGAAGCAGGTGCAAGAGTGGGCTAAGTAAGAAGGTACTTCCTTTGCAGGAACGATCGCGGAGTCGGTTCGCGGGGGCAACCGGGAGTGGGGTGGGGTATTTTGGCTGAGGTGCTTTGTTAGGTTGAGGGGATCGAGTATATTGTGGTGGTGGCGTCGCGCCGCGACGGGCAGTCACCGAGTACCTTATTTTCCCCTCAATCGATGTCCGATGTCCCCTGATTCCGCAATCTCCACCGAAAACCCTTGTGAATCCCGAAAGGGTTGTCCGACAATAAACGAAGCGGTGATGCCGGCGATCGAACCACTTCGAGTTGATTCGGAGGAGGTGTTGTTTTGGGCGATGGAAGCGGCGCTTAGCTGGCAGGCCGAAGTCCGAACGGACGACGGACCCAGCGTTTTGGACCGGTGCGTGCTCGCCTCTCTTGTATCAAAGGGTAACGATTATGATCTGCTGAGCAACAGAGACAAATTTCTTCTTGCCACAATCGGCGAAAAGATTTGTTTTAGGTCGGATTTCGGCATCTCAATCGGACAAGAGTTGTACGATTTGCGAGACTTAGCAAGCGGGGAATCAGAGGATTGGTGGACCGGCACCGATAATAGTGCCATCCAGCCACCACAGATCAAAAAGTCCAGATTATCAGTAGCTGAACCGCCCAATCCCGCATTTTTTGAGGTCGACCAAGCGTATAGAAAATACGCCTTGCGTGCTGCGATGGTTGGCTGGTTGGCTCTTAGAATCAACGCCTATGGGCTCGGTCCTCAAGAGGAGTGGGCTCTCCAGAAATTAGGAGGCAGCCCTGAAATATTTCGCAGGTTTGTTAAAGAGCGTGCGAGTGAGCATTTGCCAAAACCGCTCTTCCCGAATTTGTTGTAAAAAAAAGAATTTATTATTGAGGAGGTTGAGAGAAGCATCGATTTCTCGAGCTGCTTCGATGGAATGACGACACCAGAAATAGAAAAAATGCTTTCCGATGTCCCACCGGAGACTCGCACGAAAATAATCAAACAGGTTAAGGCCCGTCACGCTCGGATGATGGAAGGACCCGCGGCAACGGGAGAGAGACGAATAATATCTGGCACTGCGGTATGGGCGAATAACTTCCGAGAGCATTTATCAGGACTCACCCTCCTTAATCATCTTGATCTCAGCAATCTCTCTCTCGAGGGCGCCGATCTCTCAAGCAAAAAAATGACTGGGTGTCGGTTCGAGGGGAGTAATCTCACGGGCGCGCTTTTCAAAGACACCGATCTCCGCTTTACTCGTTTTGGAACCGCAGACCTCACCGGTGCCCGTTTTAACAAGAATTCGGACCTCAGAGAAGCTGATTTATCAGAGGCGAATCTCAGTGGGCTAGGGTCGCGGTTCTTTGACCAATCCAATGCCAAGGTGTTCGCGCCACTAGCGGTTATCGACGCCCCCCGCTATGACTCAACCACTCGATTTCTTCCTCAAAGTTGGGACAAACCTTGGCATCGCCCAACCCCTGAAGAGAAAGAGCTCCAAAAGAAGCGTTTCGAGGGATGGACACCAGAGCAGGTGGAATTTGTTGCGAGAAAAGTCGGCGTCCTCCCGAGGACACAGCGGGCAGCTCTCAATAAACTCGCGCAGCTGCTGCGCGAAGACGCGAAAAACAATCTTATTCTCTCCTCTCGGAACCAGGGCGCGAGTGCTCATGAGCTTCTCCCCGAGACCGTCTTCGGAGGCATCAACGAACAAGAGATTGACACAGCAATCTCCCGCCACCAGGCGTATGTCGACTCGGCGGGCCTCCCCCTCCTTAAAGGCAATCATGACAAAAAAGATCTGACGCACCATGATCTCCGCGGAGGATTTATCGTAGGAGCATCTTTAATCAATGCCCTCATGCCCGAGCGAGATCTCGAGGCGATCTGCATCAATAACAGCAACCTTTCCGGCATTAACTTGAGAGACGCAAACCTCACCGATGCCATCCTTGTAAACGTCGATCTCAGCGGGGCAGATCTCCGAGGAGTAAATCTCACCCGAACCAGGTTCGTCAATTGCAAACTCGACCGCGTCCTGCTCGATGGCAGCACGATGCTGGACACCCAGATGCAGCAGTGTACCTTGTCAAACGTCACCATTGGGGAGGGAGTCATCGACGATCTCCTCGTGAGCCAGAGTGTTCTCGAGAATATCTCTTTTGCTGGGCGCCTTGACGGAAAAGGGGTTTTTATCAGCGGTATCGGGTTGGCAGATTCACTAATGATTAACGCCCAGTTCTCCGGCTTCACCACCGTGAACCAGATAGAGCTCCTCGGCTCGCTGTTTGTCGGAAGTGGTGGACCGGGTATTCTTGATGAGGCGGATATTATTGTCTCGCCGGAGAGCGAGTGGCGAGATCAGATGATTCAAGTAGCATTCGACCCAGTGCTCGGAGATGTCACGTATGAACTGAGTGCAGACCAAGATCCACAACGGCCCGCTATGAGAAAGGGACTGTTTGACCGGCCTCCGACAGGCCAAGCCTCTTTGATAAGTGTCATCGAGGAGCACATTTCATGGGGCGGAGAACGACACGCAACTGTTTCGCGATTCGATCATCTCAGGGATATCGGATTTCAGCCGAACAGGCTCTCGGCAATCGGCTCCTCAGAGAATCCAGCAAAACTGATTCTCCCCTCCCGCGCGCTAAATTGAGGAAAAAGCTAGGAAAACGGACCTTCCGGCTGTTGATCTACCCACATCCCGCAATAGCTGCGATAATCTACGGAACCTCCCCACTCCTCACCGAACGAATCGTCGAGTTTTGCCTCACCAAGACGCGGGAAGCGCCATCGGAGCACCATCTCTCGAGAGCGAGCTTGGAACCGAGGTAAGTGCGGCTATCGTCCGAAGCAGGCACAATGGCAGGCTTAAGGAACATCGTAGAGCAGCGTCGAGCAAGCCTTGTATCTCCGAAGAGGTCTTCGCCCTAGTAGAGGCAGACTTAGCGAATAATCGAGCCATGAGCGGATCCACCAAGTCGCACTTCAGACTTGAAGACAGATCATGAACAGTTCGCTGTCATGCACAGATCATCGCGATTCACAGATCATCGCGATGCGCGAAAAGTAAGTGTAAGAGCTATTCCACGTTGATTATCTTCACTCGATTGTTGGAGAGAAAAGGTACCGCCGACTTGCTCGACGTATGCTTTTATGAGCATCAGTGCAAGACGCCTAAGTCCTCGTTCCGCATCACTGAATAGATCCGTCGAGGTAGCTGATTCGATAGCTTTTACCTCCTCCTCTGGAAACCTATCCCCTGTATCCTCAAAGGTGATCGCAACATTCTCACCTACAGAGCGAACCGAGAACCGAAAGATTCCGCCTGATGAGAGCGACCTTATTCTCATCTGAATCATTGCGTACAGCGAGCGACGCAATCTTGTCCGATCAGCAGAGACAGCTAGACCATCGGTCTCATACGTTTTTTCAACAGAGAACTTTCCCTTCTCAAAAACCTGCTGCCAATCCTTAATTAGATCATCAATAACGGCCGAAACAACGACCTTTTCGGCGGAGATATTAAGGTTTCCCGTGGTCAGTCGAGCACCATCAAGAAACATATCGACGAGAAACGCTAATTCATCGACCTGACGAATCAATGAAGAGCCAAGCCAAGGCAACATATCACCTTTTGGATTCCGCTCAAGTAAAGCCCCGATAGCCGCAACTGCATTAAGAGGGTTTCTTACCTCGTGTGCAAAGAGCGATATAAAGGGCAAGGGGAGGTGAACCTCAGGTTGATTAGAACTTGTTCCAGCCATAGATGCTCGCGGATGATACCTAAATTAAGAGGCGAGCTAAGAGCAGAGAAAAACTCGCGCCTTACCATTGCTTATAAACCATCCTCAACGCCGCAGCACCGATAGAATTTCTGTGTGAGACGTTTGAGCAAACATATCGAACGGCTCAACACTCTCAATACGATAACCGAGAGAGACAAATGCTTTTAGATCTCGTATGCAGCTAGCAAGTTGGCATGATACTAACAATATTAAAGGGCTTGTCGGAAGCGATGATATCAGCTTCCCAAGACCGCTACGGGGAGGATCGACCACGAGGCAGTCCCACTCAGGAGCGGAGGTAAGTGTATCGCGAATTTCCCTCAGATATTTTTCAACGCTCATACACCGATACGAAATCGGCAGCCCCTCACGCGCGATCAAATCTTGAGCAGCAGCAACAAGCTCAGGCACCAGCTCGACAGCGGTTGTTTTAATACCGCGCGATGCTATCGGTATCGCAAAATTGCCCGCTCCAGCGTAAAGATCGAGCACCGATTTTGCCTCCTGCTCACCAATCAAAGAAACGACCCGTTCAACGAGTTTTCTATTTACTTCCCAATTCACCTGCGAAAATGAACCAAGTGGAAGCTGCGTCTCTCGCCCTCCGACCTCAAGAGCAAACTCACCATCGCTCGACGATCGAACAAGCTCTTCCCTAACCCGAATCGCCCATACCCGCGCAATCGAGGGCAAAGCAAGGGTGAGCTGATCGATGAGCTGAGGCGCGATACTTTCAGCGAACACCAAAACAACACCCGCCTCATCTTTACCACTCTCTACGATCGCGGTCGCTGGGATTCCGGTAAGTATAGCGGCAATCGAGGGGAGCTTTTCCAAAACTCGATTAACTTCCGAAGTTGCCACATAGCACTCCGCAAGTGGAAGCACCGAGCGCGAGCCGCGGCGATACAGCCCCACCGCCCCTGAGCGATCGATATGAAAGGAAAATCGCCGCCGATACCCACCCTCCTGACTCGGAATAAAGGGCTTTATCAGGGTATTTCGCTCCACATCATCTTCGCCCCCCAACCGCGCCGCGCGGAATGCGCCGATTATCATCTCCCGTTTGCTGATAAGCTGCTGCTCGTAGGAGAGCTGTTGAAGATCGCATCCGCCGCACTCTGAAACCACCGGGCACGGGGCTACCCTTCGGTGAGGAGAGGCAACAAGAAGCTCATCTATTGTTGCTTCGATGAAGTTTCCCTTGTGCGCATCCATGACGGCACGAACAACGTCTCCCGGGAGAGCGCCTGTAACGAACGATTTTATTCCAATAAGACTCGGATCTGCCGCCTCCTCAACAACCCCAATACTGCGGCCCGCTCCCGCCAAACCGGTCAACCGAACCTGAACCAACTCATGATTGCTCTCCACGACTCCTCCTCAACTATGGTAACCTTTGCCTGTCACATCGAGAGAGAGAAATCAGGCGACCCTACTATTTTTTTCAGCTATATTGCCCATGAAAGTATCACACCACTTCTTGCGAGCCCTTCGCAACCGAGGCATCTCCGCGGAGGTCAAAGCCTCTCTCGTCCGCTGTCCCCGAACTATAGCAGGGGCAGCAATCACAATCCCTCTCTGCTTACCCATTTTTCTTGCTATAGAGGACGGTTTCGCCGATCCGATTGTAACGATTCATGAAAAAGGTTCGCCCCCAGAATCGCGTTCCTCTTCCCCAAATAAACCCACCCCCTTCGATCCCCGTCGCACGAGCTGGATTGCAGAGCTGGAGAGAACGAGAAATCGGATTAAAAGGAAAACGGGGATCGACCTCGATATTGAGCTTGCAAAAT
>JBIJBT010000039.1:0-24893 GCA_044345055.1 Bdellovibrionota bacterium | reverse complement strand
TCACTCGATGAACGATCAAAATATCGCTGCTAATATCTCGGAAGATTCGCCACCCGCTGGTCGAGCCGCCCCTCTCCTAAAATGGGCTGGCGGAAAAACACAGCTTCTCCCTGTTTTGACCCAACATCTTCCCCAGCAACTTATTAATGGTCAGATTAAAAGCTATATCGAACCCTTTATTGGGGGTGGCGCTGTTTTTTTTCATCTCTCGAACAGCTACAACTTCGATAATGCATATCTCTTTGACCTCAATCATGAGCTTATTGTTCTATACAATACCGTCAAAGAATCAGTTGAATCACTGATCGCGGTGCTCGCAGAGCTTGAAAAAAATTATCACTCATTATCATCGGAGGAACGGGCTAACTTTTTTTATCAAATTCGGGAAATGTACAATCAGAAGAGTGCCCAGATAAAGGAAGATGCGGCTCATTCTCCGATTAATCCAGAGCGAGCTGCTCACACCCTTTTTCTAAATAAAACGTGCTTTAACGGACTCTTTCGGGTCAACAAAAGTGGGGCATTTAATGTTCCTCACGGCGATTACAAGAATCCGAAGATTTTAGCTCGAGATCGTCTTATTGCAGCCTCAGCAGCGTTGAGTCGGGCGACTATTTGCTTGGGCGATTTTACTGCATGTGCTCCGCTTGCCGACAAAAAGAGCTTCATTTATTACGATCCACCCTATCGTCCTTTAAGTAAAAGCTCCTCCTTTACGAGTTACGCGAAAGATTCCTTCGACGATAACGAACAGCGAAGGCTTTGCGAGTTCTTTAAAGAGCTCGATCGTAGAAACGCTCTCCAACTACTCAGCAACTCTGATCCAACCAACTGCAGCGACGATCCTTTCTTCGATAACTTATATCAAGATTTTGCGATATATCGGGTTTCAGCAAAGAGAAAGATCAACTCTGACGCAACAAAACGGGGAGAAATCAGGGAACTTATTATCAAAAATTATTGATATAACCGTTAGTAGTTTTTTCCAGAGACAGCTATAACTATCACCACGCAAGCTCTCAACGGGGAGATACAAATTTAAAGATTCGTATCTCAACATTTTGCTCACAGCACTTTCTCTTTTCTTGCAAAACTCCTTAACGCCAGCGTACCAAACTCGATGCATTGTTTCAGAGCAGTTTGGATGATATCTTTCGTCAACTCTGGAACTGCCTAAAACTCCCCCTTTCTCATGGTGCATCACCAAACAACGCACCACTTAAACAGATATTTTTTGCGCTAGGAATCTTATGAACAGCGATGACCGCGAGCTATTTACTCAGCCAGTTACCTGGACCGTCGCAAAAAGCTACACAGATATCGAATATCACAAAGCCGAAGGGATCGCCCGTATTACGATTAACCGGCCCGAGGTCCGAAACGCCTTTCGACCGCTCACCGTAAGAGAGATGCAAGATGCATTTGCCGATTCGCGTGACGATGGCGAAATAGGAGTTGTTATTCTGACAGGAAAGGGACCGCTCGCATTTTGCTCAGGTGGAGACCAGCGTATTCGGGGAGAGGCGGGGTATCTGGACGATAGCGGAACTATGCGGCTCAATGTGCTCGATCTGCAACGACAGATTCGAACCTTGCCAAAGCCGGTAGTCGCGATGGTGGCGGGTTATGCCATCGGCGGTGGCCATGTGCTGCATGTCGTGTGCGATCTAACGATAGCGGCCGATAACGCTCGATTTGGACAAACAGGTCCTCGGGTTGGCTCATTCGACGGAGGATTTGGCGCATCGTATTTAGCCCGAATGGTCGGCCAGAAGAAGGCCCGAGAGATCTGGTTTCTGTGCCGTCAATACTCGGCTCAAGAGGCGCTTGATATGGGACTCGTTAATACCGTTGTTCCCCTCGAAAAGCTTGAGGAGGAAACTATAAAGTGGTGTCGTGAGATGCTCCAACACTCTCCCCTAGCCCTACGGTGCCTAAAATCTGCACTTAACGCAGACTGTGATGGACAGACAGGTCTTCAAGAGCTCGCAGGAAACGCGACTCTTCTTTTCTATATGACCGAAGAGGGTCAAGAAGGGCGCAATGCATTTCTTGAGAGAAGAAAACCAGACTTTGCGAAGTTCGGTCGTCAACCATAAAGGGGGTGCAAAAAGCGACCTTTTATCATCGCTTTTTGCACACATCTCCAACTCACCCAACTCAGCGCTCACTCCTACCGTTCTTTGCGAGCCCACGCCACATATCGTGCGATACCCTCACCCGGAGTTATCTTTGGTTCATACCCGAGCCGTTCGCGAATTTTTCCTATCGTCGCTCGCGTTTCGAGCTGATCGCCCGCTCTACGGGGTAGTCGCTTAATGCGGGCGCGGCGGCCGACAGCTTCTTCGACAAGAGCGATAGCTTCTCCAGTGGTGATGCTAGTATCGCAACCGATGTTAAATATCTCGCCAATTACTTTTGCGGGATCGGCGACTGCAGCAACGATGCCATCGACGATATCGGAGACGAAGGTGAAGCTGCGGCGATGATGCTCGCTTCCTTCAAATAGAGGGAATTCCGTATCGGTGAGAAGGGCGTTGGTGAGGATCGGCACTATTTTGTCGGGACGTTCACGGGGGCCGTACACCGAGAATAGACGAAACGAAGAGACCGGCATGCCGGTGCCACGATGGCGGGCGAGCGCTAAACTTTCCGCCCCTAGTTTGGTAGCGCCGTACCACGATGCGGGACGTGGCGCGACCTCTTCACCATCGGTCGCGTGAAAGCCATACACCGATGAGGTTGCAATATTAAGAAACAGCTTTAATCCTGATGCGGGCTCGCACGCGGTGAGGAGCCGCTCGGTGGCGATGATATTGTTTTTTAAGTAATCGTTGAAGGGCGTTGTTGCGGAGATGCCCGGCTGAGCAGCAAGATGAATTACGATCTCGGCATCTTTAACGACAGCTCTAACAGTTTCGTGGTCCGATTCTGCAGCGAGATCCGCGCGAACTACTGAAATACCTTTTTCTGCGAGCTCTGCCCCGTTTTTTTCTTTAAGAGCGATCGCATAGTAATCGGTGAAGGAGTCTATGCCGACAACATGAGCCCGATCGCGGCTAAGCGCTTCAGCTACGTGCGATCCGATAAATCCTGCAGCTCCTGTTACGACTACCTTCATACGGCTATCCTTTGGAGAGAAATGTGGTCCAAACGGCCGCAGCGTAGCATGAGCGGGAAACTGGGGAAACTTTCGACTTAAAGGAGTAAACCCGTATTCCTGCGTTATCGGATCTCTATCTCAACAACTTTGCCATCATCAGTGCTCGCTGAACCACCGTGGTTTGCTCCAAGAGCCATGCCGATGAGTATCGCAACAACGATGCCCACCAAAATGGCGATTAAAATCAGCACCACTTCCTTGGTGATCGGAACACGAAGCTGAACTTCATCACTCATCTCGCCCTCAACTAAATCAAGTCTTCGCAGTGGTGAACCCAATTACGGGTCGTCCGAACAGCTCTTCTAGTTTATCACACAGATCTTCCGAAGGCGCAGCGGTTATTGGAGTGCCACCCTCACCACGGAGAGCAATCACACATGACCCGCTTGGGAGCTGTAACCTAACCTGCAACGGTACTGCCCCCGGGTGAGCGCGAACAATTTCGGCGAATCGGCTTGCCCGACTGGTCACATCGTCCTCTTCACGCAAAATGACCATCCCCGCCGTTGCACCCCGTGAACGGATATCGGATAGCGATTCCATTTGGTCAACTATCAGAGTGCACCGCTCGTCCGAAATGTCTGCCCTTCCCATTACCAATACAGGGTCCTGTTTTGTCAAAATTGGCTCAATTTTCTGGTATGTATCGGGCCAAGCAAGCGCCTCTATCGTTCCAAGGTGATCCTCAAGAACGAACGATGCATATCTATCCCCTTTTTTTGTGTTCTTTAATTTGAGCGCAGTAACTACTCCACCCATCCGAACCTCGACCGGTCGCCGCGCCGCCTTCACCTCCTCGGTCGTCACCGCACCACCCGATTTTAGCTCATACCGGAATTTTTCAAGGGGATGGCCCGAGATAAAAAAGCCGAGTGCTTCACGCTCGTAGGCGAGACGTTGGGTAACTGGCCATTCGGAGATTCCTTTAGACGCTCTTTTCTGAGGAGGTGACGCCTCTTCTAATACCGAAAAAAGAGATAGCTGCGGAGAATTCTTCTCTTTGTGGTAGAGCTGCGCTGCCTTTAACGAATCATCGAGTATCTCCATTAACTCTCGACGGCTCACCCCGAATGAATCACACGCACCACCTTTTATGAGAGTCTCGATCACTCGACGATTAAGCGCGTGGAGATCAACTCTCGTTAAAAAATTATCTAGATCGGTAAAACGATCTCCACCATCTTTTCCGGCAATCGAGCGAGCCTCAACAATTGAAGAAACAGCACGCTCACCGACACCCTTAATCGCAGCGAGTCCATACCGAATCGCGTTATTTTGAACCGAAAAATGGGACTGACTTTCATTCACATCGGGTGGCAGAAACGGTATTTTTTGCTTTTTACACTCGTTGATATTTTTTAGAACCTTATCGATATCGTCGAGCTCGTGCGACATCAGCGCCGCCATAAACTCCACCGGATAGTGGGCTTTAAGATAAGCGGTCTGAAACGAAATCAAAGCATAAGCGACAGAGTGGCTTCTATTAAAACCATATCGCGCAAAGGTCTCCATCTGATCAAATATCTGCTGAGCTAGCGTTTCGCTAATCCCCTGCTCTTTGCAACCAGATACGAAGCGTACCCCCTGTTTTGCCATCTCTTCGGGGTTTTTCTTACCCATCGCGCGACGCAAAAGATCTGCATCACCGAGTGAATATCCGGCGAGCTCTCGGGAGAGCTGCATGATCTGCTCTTGGTAGATAATAATCCCGTATGTATCAAAGAGAACTCGCTCCATTAGTGGATGGAGATATGCTATCGGTTCACGACCATGTTTACGATTAATGTAGTGCTCGACCATCCCTGAATCGAGCGGACCGGGGCGATAAAGCGCAAGGATAGCGACGAGATCATCAAAGCAATTGGGCTTGAGACGAATCGTCATCTCAGTAATGCCGCCTGATTCAAGCTGAAAAACCCCGGTCGTATTTCCCGCTGCGACAAGCGAGTACGTTCTCTCATCGTTTAGCGGGAGCGCATAAAGGTCTATCTCTTCTCCTCGACTCTCGCGCACTAGCCGAATTGCAGAATCGATAACGGTAAGCGTTTTAAGCCCCAAAAAGTCAAATTTAACGAGCCCGGCCTTTTCTACATAGCTCATCGAGTATTGGGTGACGTCGTTGCCATCTTTATCGACCATCATCGGGACTAGGTCCATCAGGGGACGATCACCAATAACAACACCTGCGGCGTGGGTCGATGAATGGCGGGTTAATCCCTCTAGCTTCATAGCTAATGAGATAAGCTCCCTCCCCTCGCCTTCGGCGTAATCAGCGAGTTTTTTCTCCATCTTTAGCGCTTCAGCGAGAGGATAATCAAATCCCTGCCGAGGTGGTGGAACGAGCTGAGCAATCTTATCGGTCTCAGTATACGGAAGCCCCAGCGCTCGACCGACATCTTTTATAGCTGCTTTTGCTTTTAGGGTTCCAAATGTCGCAATCTGAGCTACCCGATCTTTGCCATATTTGTTTACGACATACTCGATAACCCGTTGACGCCCCTCGATACAAAAATCAACATCAATATCAGGGAGGGATACCCGCTCAGGATTGAGAAAACGCTCAAAGAGGAGTTTATTCTGAATCGGATCGACCTCGGTGATCCGCAATACATAAGCAACCAAGGAACCTGCACCACTTCCTCGCCCAGGTCCTACCGGAATATCGTGTTCTTTCGCCCATACGATAAAATCGGAAACAACGAGAAAATAGCTCGCAAATCCCATCTTCCCGATTAGCTGAATCTCCTCCTCAAGCCGCTCCACATACACCGCCTTTTTCGCCTCATCGAATGACGGGTCGAGCCGCTCCAGCATCTCAATTCGGCGCGCCAATCCCTCTCGCGCCATGTCAGCCATTAGCGATAAATGCTCATCTTCTGAGCGCTCGCTAAAACGGGGCATGTAGTGGGTCGAAAAATCAAAGGATAGGTTGCACTGTTCTGCAATAGCGACCGATGTTCGGACCGCCTCCTCTGCGCCTCCGAGTCCTCCGAATCCAGCGACCATATCGGCCGCTTGCTTTAGATAGAGCTCAACCCCTTCGTGGCGAATACGATCGGGGTCAGTGACTAATTTTTGCGTTGAGATGCACATGAGCACCTCCTGCGCGTAGTGATCTCCCTTCTCGAGGTAATGGCAATCGGTCGTTGCGATGAGTGGCAATCCAAACTCTTTTGCAAGATCGGAGCACCTCTCGTTGTGCCGCACCTGATCGGTTATCCCGTGTGGTTGAATCTCAAGATAGTACCGATCCGAAAATGTCTTTGCATAAAAGGCGACAACCTCCTTCATCGCATCTCGGTCATCGTCGGCTCCCGCTCGGGCAAGTTCTCCCGCGAGACACCCACTCAGCACAATTAGCCCCTCGTTGTAACGTTCAAGCAGCTCTCTATCCACCCGCGGCTTGTGATAAAACCCCTCTCTATACGCAAGGCTCGAAAGCCGGCAAAGATTGCGATACCCCTCCATCGTTGAGGCAAGCACTGTTAGGTGATTTGTTCCCGCCCCCCCTTGCGTCCGCTGTTTGCGCTCAAAGCGACTCCCTCCTGCGACATACAGCTCACACCCGATTATCGGCTTAATCCCCACCTTTTTTGCAGCGGAATAAAACTCAAGCGCTCCGTGCAAATTACCGTGATCGGTCATCGCAATCGCTGGCTGCCCAAGATCTCGCGCCCGCTCCAAAACTTCCGGAATCTTGTTTGCACCATCAAGGAGGCTGTATTGAGTGTGAAGATGAAGATGAACAAAAGAATCGGTCACAAATAACTCACTTCTTGCGTTGTACTTAAGAGGTCACGGAAAAAAACGATGGGTCGAAGGACTCGGCGATTAAAGCCCGAATGGGTCACTCCCGTGAGCGTATCAGATTCTGGCGCGAGGTGGCACAGGATTAACGTTCCCGCCGAGGGAATCCGGGGTAATCTAAATTTTTTCCTCGTCAATTCGCCAACCCCTCTCGCCCTGTGCTACCCTCGGACCCAGAAAAAAGTCCGGTTTCGGGGCATTCTATTTTAGATAGGGAGTACAACCAGATGGCGAAGGTACTAATTATTGGAGCAGGTGGAGTTGGTAACGTCGTGGTGCGCAAGTGCATTCAGGCCGAGGAGACATTCTCGGAGGTAATGCTCGCGACCCGAACAAAGGCAAAAGCCGATGCGATTGCCACCGATATTGGCTCACCCCGATTGACCACCGCGAAGCTCGATGCCGACAACGTGAGTGAAACCGTCGCCCTTATTCGCGCATTCCAGCCCGAAATAGTCATCAACGTCGCACTCCCTTACCAAGACCTTGCGATTATGGATGCGTGCCTGGAAACCGGCGTGCACTATCTTGATACCGCAAACTACGAACCCCCTCACCTTGCCAAGTTTGAGTACTCGTGGCAGTGGGCCTACCACGATCGGTTCAAAGAGCGAGGCATTACTGCAGTTCTTGGATGTGGATTTGATCCAGGCGTGACCGGAATATTCACCGCCTACGCTCTAAAACACCAGTTCGACGAAATTCACTATCTTGATATTGTCGATTGTAACGCCGGAAGTCACGGCCAGGCATTTGCCACTAACTTTAACCCCGAGATCAACATCCGCGAGATTACTCAAAAGGGCCGTTATTACGAGAACTCCGAGTGGATTGAAACCGAGCCCCTCTCGATTCACCAACCGGTCGATTACCCCGAGATAGGCCCCCGTGATTCGTATCTCCTCTTCCATGAAGAGCTTGAATCGCTCGTCAAAAATATCCCTCACCTCAAGCGGGCCCGCTTCTGGATGACCTTCTCGCAGCAGTACATAACTCATTTGCGAGTGCTTGAGAACGTGGGCATGACCCGTATTGATCCGGTCGTATACGAAGGCAAAGAGATCGTACCACTTCAATTCTTAAAAGCGGTTCTCCCCGAGCCCTCAAGCCTCGGCGAAAACTACTCCGGACAAACCTCAATCGGTTGCCAGATCCGAGGTATTAAAGATGGAAAAGAGAAAACCTACTTCATATACAATAACTGCGAACACGCCGCGTGTTATCGCGAAGTAAAAGCTCAAGGCATCTCCTACACCACCGGCGTTCCCGCGATGTTGGGAGCAAAGATGGTCCTCAACAAACACTGGACCGGTGCGGGAGTCTTCAACGTCGAGCAGTTTAATCCCGATCCATTCCTCGCCGAACTTGGCGCCTATGGATTGCCGTGGCACGAAGTGGTAAATGGGAAATTGGCGTTTGATTAGTTGGGGTTAAATGTAGGCTAACGAAGCAATACGGGCCGAAGCCCGCGTACCCTGGAGGGGGAGGCTGACGTTGTGAAACATCTCGGGGACAAGATCCTGGGTGCGCGGACCTCCGGTCCGCATGAAGTACAGCAATCCCTCGAAGAAATGCGGGCCGGAGGCCCGCGTACCCAGGGGAGGGAGGCTAACGTTGTGAATCATCTCGGGGACAAGGTCCTGGGTGCGCGGACCTCCGGTCCGCATGAAGTACAGCAATCCTCCGAAACCACCCCAAAATCCTCAGCTGAAACTGCCTACCCCCAAGCACCCACCCCACCCTCACAAAAAGGTTGGTACTCCCGTGGCTACCACCCGCACATCGATCTCTCAGGCCTTGTTCAAAACATCACCTTTCGCCTCGGAGACAGCGTGCCTGATGAAGTCGTTCAGGGGTGGCAAAACGAGCTGGGGCTTCTTGGTGCAGCGGTGATCGATAAAGAAAACGATGATCGTCGAGCAAAACTGCGCGAATATATAGACAAGTACGAAGACGCAGGACACGGTGCGTGCTGGCTTCGCGACCCGCGGATTGCTCAGTTAGTTGAAGATGCGCTTCTCCGTTTCGACAATCAGCGCTACCACCTTCTTGAATGGTGTATCATGCCGAATCATGTGCATGTGCTTCTCGAAACGATTCACGGAAATCCCTTGTCCAATGTCGTCCGTTCGTGGAAAACATTCACTGCGCGAGAAGCTAATCGCCTTCTGGGCAGGACCGGTGTTTTCTGGATGGAGGACTATTTTGATCGATTTGTTCGCGATCACCGCCATTATGAAGTAGTTCAGTCATATATCTGGGATAATCCGGTAAGAGCTTATTTGTGCCGTACGAAGGAGGAGTGGCGATGGAGCAGCGCTTGGCACGGCTGGGGAGAGCGGAATGAAGGTGGTGTGGTGCCGCCGCGGGAAATGCGGGCCGGAGGCCCGCGTACCCAGGAGGGGGAGGCTGACGTTGTGAATCATCTCGGGGACAAGATCCTGGGTGCGCGGACCTCCGGTCCGCATGAAGTACCACCATCCCTCGAAGAAATGCGGGCCGGAGGCCCGCGTACCCAGGAGGGGGAGGCTGACGTTGTGAATCATCTCGGGGACAATATCCTGGGTGCGCGGACCTCCGGTCCGCATCAAGTACCACCATCCCTCAAAGAAATGCGGGCGGGGGCCCGCGCACCCAGAGGGAGGCTGTGGATCATCGGAAATTAGAACTAGATATGGTGATGGAAAATCTTTCGCAGAAAGAAAAAAGAGTGGAAGAGCTCCTTGGGACATATCGCAAATTTCTAGCATATCCTTGGCATATGCAACAAAGATTTCCATCTGGGGAATTGGTCCAGAAGTTGGTGCCGTTCGAGAACGATTCCGTCAAACACAATCATCCCCTCCTCTACGCTCCATCCACCGCCTCGCCTCGAACCCCCTTATTTCGCAGCCTCTAAGAGATCTTCGAGCTTTATTACTGATGAGAACAGATGACTATTCTCAAGCTCTTTACTCGGTGCAGTCTTTGAAATCAGCACCCTTTGAACCGTGACCTTGGATCTATCAAAAACTGCGTCGACCTGTTTCGCAAAGTGCTTACCAACAGACAGTGGCACCGGCACATCGAGACATTTTACTTCGCAGACCGTCACGACCTTGTCGGCACGACCGAACACCAGATCAAACTGCACCCCGACAAGATCGCCTTTTTTGCCGTGCTGAAAGAATGGACCAGCTTCAAAACGGATTCCACCAAATCCGAGAATTCCCGCAATCTTCGATGCTTCACGAAGGCACGTTAGCTCAAAGCTCTTCCCGAGCCAGCTGACCATACAAGCCGTTTCAAAAACCTGGCTTATAAAGTTAATTCGCCCAAGCTCGCCACTTTGTATCAGTGGTTCAATAAAGGTCAGATAAAAGTCTAAATACCTATCAACCAGTACGTAGCGCTTCGTATGAGAATTCCTTTTTTTGTCATAGGGAACGAAAGAGGAGATCATTCCAGCATACTCAAGATCCTCAAGTGCTGCGGTGAGATATCCCGAATTTGAGACATGCAAATCTTGTATGAGCTCAGCTCTACTCGCACCGTACCGCCGTGATTTTAGGGCTCGAATCAAACTCTCGTAGAGTGCATTCTTACCAAAATGGCTGACAAAAATTTTCTGAAACTCTGTCACAAAGGTACTTGCCGCAGTCGAACAATGAAAGGCAAGAGAAAGAAGCACAGAGGATCGATCGGTCAGCAACGAGAGGTAATACGGAATACCACCTACACATTGATGCGCAAGAAGAACCTCTTCTTCTGACTTATCCGCCAATAGGGCGCGGGTTTCACAGAGGGAAAACGGTTGAAGATCGATGCTCAGCGCACAGCGACCAAAAAGGGCTCGCGACCGAACTACCTTTTTCACCATAAATGATGCAACCGACCCACAGAGAATCAGCTTAAGGTTCGGCAAGTGAGAGAGCTTCTGGTCCCAAACCAATTTAAGCTCACTCACGATATCCTGCCGGTAATTTCCGAGCCACTGAAATTCATCAAGAACAATGACGGTGGGCTCGTTTGGATTTACCAATTCAGCAAGATACGGCAACAGCTCGAACCACTCTTTGACATCAGATGGAATATCACTCACCCCATGCTCGCGCAGTTGATGAATAAAAATCCGAATCTGCTTCGACCTCGACTGGCCTTCAACTCCCTCAAAAGAGAAAAAATGATGACCGCGCGCCGCCTCTCTAATAAGCGAACTCTTACCAACTCGCCGACGCCCATAAATGACCGCGATAGCGGCTCTGTTCTGCAAAAAAAAGCTTTTTAGCTGATTTAGTTCGAGGGTACGACCGATAAACATTGGAAAGAATCTTAAGAGATGTATAGTCCTTAAAGTCCCTTTAAGCGTAAAAGCGACTTATTTGATAGCGATTTTACGCTTAAATACATATCTTAGTACAAAATACGCGCAATATTATTGGATTGCAAGGATATTATTTGGGTCTAGCTCTCGACATCTCAGAGGCGAAAAGAATCGAGGCAAAAGTGATATATTGGGAGCATATTAGAGGCGTAGGAGATGGGGCTGCAGTCACTGGCATTGAGAGACTTGATTGAGAGCTATCACTAAGCGGACGAATAAAGCGATCAATTTCATCAGCAACTGATTTGCGATGGGGATTTTGATGAATAATCATTTAAGAAAAATAATCGAACAAGCCGACTCAATGAGTGATACCGACTTTTGCCGTTTTTGGGCTGTGGCGCGGGTTGCTCCTCCCAAGAAAAAGTTTGCGATGTTGCCGGGGGTGTTCGTCTTGGGAGTTTTGATCATTGCTTACAAGACGGAATCGCTTAAATTCGGTTTTATTTTAACCTGTGTGCTAGTTACTGTGGTCGCTATCGATTTCCTCTCGACCATGCTCCAGTACTCGTTACGAGAGGTACGCTATTGGCGAATTCAAGCTCGCAACTCGGAGCAGCAATTAGAGAACCGCGCTCAGTTTAATTCAGAGATAGTTGAGCTACCTCTCGAAGCGGTTGAGGATCTAGAATTACAGAGCTTTACTTCAAGGGGGAAAACATCAATCTCGGCTAAACAATTGAAACCACCTTTGTACTTCTGGGTACATCTGGCTGTGATTGGGCAATTTTTGATAACAATACAGACTAGGAGGGGAGATGCCGTCTTTCAAGGTGCCACAGATTTTCTAGCACTTCTGGTGACAGGTTTGATCGGTTTATCGATAGGCTATTATATTGAACGAAGAGGAGCAATGTGCCGTCGTCGAACGAGATTGTCTTGTCTAGCGAAATAGATTTCCTGAGCCCTTTTTATCTCAGCAACGTAGCTAATCGACCAAGGATTCATTAACCACATCAAAACAAATTTAGTCAGCCTCCAAACAGCTGAGAGTATATAACCCCAATCCCCCATCACCCACGCCATTCCATTTCCCTCCTCAACTTCGACACTTCTCGCGCTGCTGAAATTAACCTCTTTGCCTCGGCAAAATTTAAGCTTTGATCTCCATCGGACTTTGCTTCCTCTGGGATAGGGTGTGTCTCGATAATAAGTCCATCGGCACCCGCCATCAGAGCCGCAAGACTCATGGGGTGAACATGTCGACGGATGCCGATACCGTGGGATGGATCGACTATCACCGGGAGGTGAGTTTTTTCTTTGAGGATTGGAATTGCGTTGAGGTCGAGAGTATTTCGATAGGCTTTTTCGTAGGTGCGGATGCCGCGCTCGCAGAGGATGATCCGTTCATTACCGTTTGCGTAGATGTACTCGGCCGACTGAAGGAGCTCCTCTATAGTTCCTGAAAGCCCGCGCTTCAAGAGTACCGGTTTATCGACCTTTCCGAGAGCATCGAGAAGGCTGAAGTTTTGGGAATTTCGCGCACCGACCTGAAATATATCGACAACGTCGAACATCTCTTCGATCTGACTCGGCTCGAGTACCTCGGAGATGACTTTAAGACCAAGTGGTTTAACGATATTCGAAAAGAGCCGCAGCCCTTCAGCACCGAGTCCTCGGAACGAATAGGGCGAGGAGCGGGGCTTAAAGACGCCACCTCGAATAATCTGAACACCCTCCGAGACAAGAAAACGGGCGACCGATTCAAGCTGCTCAGGCGATTCAACCGAGCATGGGCCCATCATGATCGTTCCACCCCCTTCTGAGATAGTAACGCCATCGCCAAGATCTATCGTCGTCGGGTGAACTCGCCACGAGCGCGAAACAAGTTGATAAGGATCTAGAACTCGATGAACATCGCTCACCCCCGATATAGCGCCAATTATTCGAATATCGATCGCGCTGTCTCCCATGCAGACGAGATACTCCCGAAATTGAGTACGCACCTCAGTCGGCCGAAGCCCGATGGCTCGAAGCTGATCAAAGACTGCGCGACGAGCTTCATCGGTAATTACTTGGTCTAATTGAATAATCATGGTAGCCTTGACAAATGAGAAAAAATTTTTCGCGTTGACTTACCGACATCCAGCCTTTTTACCCCTGCGCCAACCTCCTTCCGACATATCTCGATCCGACGATGAACACAGGTCCTGTCTCCCGCAGCTCCCTCCGAATCCTGGTCGTCGATGATCAGTCGTCAATCCGTCGTATAGTTCAGAGCCAATTGGTGAGCATCGGCTTTACCAATATTGTTCAAGCAGCCAACGCAAAAGAGGCGGTTGAAAAACTTCACACAACTACCTTTTCGCTCATTATCTCCGATTGGCACATGCCAGAGATGTCAGGCTTTGAGCTTCTACAATACGTGCGTTCTAACGTACTCCACGACCAAACACCTTTTATTCTGCTCACAAATGAGGCCGATCGAGAAAATGTAATTCGTGCGGCTCAGTTAGGTATCACCTCTTACCTCACTAAGCCATTTACCACCGAAGTGCTTGAAAAGCGCGTGCTACAGGCTATATTCTCTTCAAAGGTCCGCAAGTAGCAGCGCCCGCACAGTTACGCTATCTGATGATAACGCTAACTGTTTAAACTCTCTCAAGCCCAACTCGGCCCAACTGCTGTACACAATCCCGGCATCTCTCCGCCTCAGCCAACAATCTCCCGAACAAACGCTTCAGCACACGCAGCAGGGCTGCTTGCACCGCTTTGTTCAAGAAGCCGCTTAACAAACGCGCTCGCAATAATAGCTCCATCCGCATGAGCTGCCACCGCAGAAAACGCTTCGCGACTATCTATACCAAAACCAACCATTACAGGATTCTTGAGCTTCATCGAGCGCAATCGCTGCAAAAAGGCGAGTCGCTCTGGGTCCGAAGACCACTGGCCTCCCGTTACCGCCCGCGACGACACGGCATAAACGAATCCGCGCGAGAGAGAGTCGATCAATCGAATACGCTCCTCAGATGAATCGATCGTAACGAGTCCGATAAAGCCAAGCCCGAGCTCTTCAATGATAGGCTCAACCGAGCGGCGATACTCCGGAATTGGAAGATCGGGGATAATGATACCGTCCCCTCCTGCCTCTTTTAGCGAAACCAAGAATCGCTCATACCCATACTGCATCATCGGATTAACATATCCCATCGCCAGTATCGGCACTTCGCCAACCGCTGCGCGGATGGCGGGAAGCTGTTCAAAACAGAGCGCAACACCTGCGCCGTGCGTAAGCGCCTGCGCGTTAACGGCCTGAATCGTTGGACCATCAGCTAAAGGATCAGAATACGGAATCCCAAGCTCTATCATTCCCGCCCCACCCTTTACGAGCGACGCGCATACTGCTGGAGCTGAATCCCGAAACGGAAATCCCACTGCCGTCCACATCGAGAGGAGCGGCTCGTCCTGTTTGAATGCTGCGGTAATTCTCTCTATTCCCACTTTTACCTAAACCTCCGATATATTCGCGGCTAAGATCTATGCCGAATCACTACCTAGTGCTCCCTGAAAAACCCATGGAGGGGTTTTTCAGGGCCGACTAACTAATATCACCACCGTTTCCCTGCTCAACCCAAGAAAGATAAGTATTCATATCCTTTTCACCCTCTCCGGAGCAGTTCATTACCACGACCGCATCGCGCGGAATAACTCGTCGCTCGAGCCACGCGAAAGCGTGAGCCGATTCGAGCGCCGGAATGATTCCCTCCAACCGCGCAAGCCGCAGCGCTGCCGCAAGAGCCTCCTCATCTTGCACCTGTTCATACCGCACCCGTTTACTCATCGCTAAATGAGCGTGTTGCGGTCCAATACCTGGGTAATCAAGACCTGCTGAGATCGAGTGAGCCTCGAGAACCTGCCCTCCCTCATCTTGCATAACAATTGTCTTGCTCCCGTGCAGCACTCCGGGCCTCCCTAACGCAATTGTTGCTGCACTCTTACCCGATGCGACCCCTTCTCCCGCCGCCTCAACTCCAACGAGCACAACCGATGGATCATTGAGATAGTGATAAAATATTCCAATCGCATTGCTGCCACCACCGACACACGCGACGATCCAATCGGGCGATTGCCGCCCGATATCCCGCATCAACTGATCTTTTAACTCTTCACTAATTACCGATTGAAATTGCGACACCATCGCCGGGAACGGATGAGGACCAACGACAGAGCCGATGATGTAGTGAGTGTCGTTCGGATTAGCGATCCAGTCTCGAATCGCTTCATTAGTGGCATCTTTTAATGTTTTACTCCCACTTGTTACCGGCACAACGGTTGCACCGAGCATCCGCATTTTTCTTACATTCGGTGATTGTCTTTCGACATCAATTGCTCCCATGTAAACAAAACAGGGCAGTCCAAATCGAGCGCATACAGTTGCTGTTGCCACGCCGTGCTGTCCTGCCCCCGTTTCCGCGATGATACGCTTTTTTCCGAGAGCTCGTGCGAGAAGCACCTGACCGACGACGTTATTAATTTTGTGCGAACCGGTGTGATTGAGATCCTCTCTCTTGAGATATATCTGACACTGATATCGCTCAGAGAGTCTAGGAGCAAAATAGAGCGGCGATGGCCGTCCTGCAAAATCTCTCAAAAGGGACGTGTATTCGCGCTGAAACGATTCTGTTTCAGTAACAGCTCGGTACTGAGATTGGAGAGTATCTATCGTCCCGTGAAGCATCTCTGGGACGTATGCTCCGCCAAATTCACCGAAATATCCCTCATTATCTGCGTAATAATTCATCTTCGTCCTCTTACAAGCCCGACTGAGCAACCAGTTTTACCACCGCTGCTACGCGAGTGACATCTTTCCTTCCAATTGACTGCTCTACTCTACTGTTAAGATCTATGCCCGCTAATTGATCAATCGCGAAAAAGGGTTGCAAACGCAGCACTGCATCTCCATCGAGCCCACCTGCAACGATAAAGGGTGTCCGCAACCGATAATTCTTAAGTAGCTCCCAAGAAAAGATTTTACCACTTCCTCCCCGAGTGCTACACGCCGTATCAAAAAGTATATAATCAACAAAACTCTCATAGGGTGCGACGAGCGGTTCAACAGATTCACCCGACACAGCTATCGCCTTAATTATCTCCCCCTTAAAGCCAGCTCGCAAACTTTCGCAATATGAGGGCGATTCTTCACCATGAAGCTGAACTCCATCAAGCGACCAGGCCGCGGCAACCTCCAGAACACGCTCTATCGATGCATTGACGAAAACACCTATCCGTTTTGCTGATCCACTTTTTTTTTTCGGTATACTCGGCATACCTCCAACATAACGGGGTGAAGAAGGGTGGAAAATAAATCCAATACGGGAGACTCCAAGCGCAGCGATCTCAGCTACATTATCGGCCGCCATCATACCACAAACTTTTATCCACGGTTTCGTACCGTTCGAGTGGCTCTGCTCTTGGTTCATACCTCTTCCCGCAGCGCACGAATAAAGTTCCGACACGCCCGCGCAGGATCGGGTGTCCGCATGAACGCTTCTCCTATCAAAAAGCCTTGAAAACCGGCCGCGCGGAGCGACTTTACTACCGAAGGATCACGCAAACCACTCTCAGCAACCCTCACAAACTCAGGAGGAATGTTCGATGCCATAGCAAAAGATCTATCGACCGATATCGAGAGATCCCGCAGATCTCTGTTGTTTACACCGATACATCCAATCTCAGGAATAAGCACTCTCTCTAACTCGTCAGGCTCATGAATCTCCGCTAAAACCTCCAATCCGAGACTCTGCGCCACTCTTGCGAGTGTCTGAATTTCTGTCGCAGAGAGCGCGGCTGCTATCAGAAGAATCGCATCTGCTCCCGCAGCCTTTGCCTCAAGCACCTGGTACTCATCGACGATGAAATCTTTCCGAAGGATCGGGCATAAATTATGGTGGCGAGCGGTGGTAAGGTCCTCTAGCGAACCCCCAAAGTGAGTCGGTTCGGTAAGAACGGATAATGCACTTGCGCCCGCCTGCATATACCCGACCGATAGCTGCTCTACCGAGACTGAATTGTGAAGAACTCCGTGTGAAGGAGAGCGCCGCTTAATTTCGGCGATAATACCGCTAAGATCACTTCGCACAAGATATCGCTTTAACGAGACCGGCGGTGCGGCGAAATGAGGGCTATCCTCTAGAGCTTTTACTGGAATTCGCTCCTTAGCTCGGTCAATGCGAATGCGGGTATCGGCGATAATCGTATCAAGTACAGAGGACATGGCGACTCAGCGATGATGTTATTATTACTGATTAAGAAGCCTATTTTTATGGGGCAACCGTTTTATGGGGAGAAGATGTTAGGTTAATTTCTCGGCAAACTCCCGAATACGGTGTAACACCTTAAGCGCTTCACCTGATTCGATCGATCTCTTAACTTCATAACGACACGCCTCCGCCGAAGCCTCCGGGCGGGCAAGAGAGATCGCTCTAGCAGCATTTGCCAAAACAACCGCCAATCGGGGTGAACGATCCTCGCCCGACAGAATTGCCTCGACGACCGCTGCATGATCACCAACATCACCGCTTCCGCGCAACGCCTCAGGATCAACCCGCTCATCCCCCTCCTGCTCGGGCCGCACTGAGAACCATCCACGATTCGTTAATATTGTTGCGGATCCGGTGAGAGTTATCTCATCGTACCCATCATCAGCGTGAACAATACAGAATGACGCGCCTCGCTCAGCCAAAACTCGCGCAAATAGTCTGATCACTCGACGATCTGATACTCCAACGTATTGCATCACCGGGCGAGCAGGATTGGCGAGCGGTCCCAACAGATTAAAAATAGTCCTCACACCGAGCTCTCGACGAATCGGCGCCAACGCACCGAGAGTTGGATGAAAATAGGGCGCATGGATAAATGTTATACCAGCGTAATCAATGCACCGTTTAAGAAGAGAGGGCTCTCGCAACAGCGGAATACCAAGCGCCTCAAGAACGTTAGACGATCCAACTCGCGAAGAAGCTCCATAATTGCCGTGTTTTGCGACCCGAACGCCACAACCAGCGACGACAAACGAGGTCGTTGTTGAGATATTGAAGGTATCCTTTCCATCTCCACCCGTTCCGCACAGATCGATGCACGGTTCACTCCCAAGATCGAGCGGAACGGCTCGCTGAAGAAGTGCGTCGAGCACCCCGGAGAACTCTTCAAAACTTGGGCATCTACTGCACCAGACTCCGAGTAATGCGGCGATCCGTGCGGGGAGTTCGCGACCATCGAATATCGCACCCGCTAGCTCACCACTTTCTTCTCGGGTGAGAGCTCCGCCTGCGAGAGCTAGCTCAAGCAATCGATCCCTCACGATGCACCCTCGCTCAAAGTAGACGGAGCACGAAGCCAATTCTCCATCATCTGTCGCCCCTCGGGAGTGAGCACTGATTCCGGGTGAAACTGAACACCCCGAACATCATGCTCTCGATGACGAAGCGCCATAACACGCCCTGCTTCATCACTCGCAGTGATCGCGAGGCACGATGGAAAAAGCTTCGGAGAAACCACCCATGAGTGGTATCGCGCCGAGAGGAAGATATCGGGAATGCCCGAAAAAAGCTCCTCATCACGATCCAGCACTGTTGTTGCTACACCCTTGCCGTGGCAAACGTCCGCCATATTTTCTAGCGTCGCACCGTAGATCTCTCCAATACATTGGTGCCCAAGACACACCCCTAATATCCTATGCGTTGGTCCAAGCTCCCGCACGATAGCGGGCATAACCCCCGCTTCCTCGGGTATTCCTGGCCCTGGAGAAAGGAGAATTCGCTCAAACGCAGCCGCTTCCGAAACCGTTATCTTATCGTTTCGGGCGACGATTGGTTCGCAACCATCGAGCTCACGAATTAGATGAACAAGGTTGTAAACGAAGGAGTCGTAATTATCTATCACCAAAACCGGCTTCATCACCGTACCTCCCCAGCCATTGAGATCGCCCGCGTTAATGCACCTACTTTGCTCCGCACTTCAAGCACCTCTGCATCCGGGGAAGAATCTGCAACGATGCCGCCTCCTGCCTGGTAATGAAGGGTCTGCTCGCTGCTTAGGATCGTTCTAATCATTATCGCGTGGATGCACTCTCCACGAGCTCCGATTACTCCAATAGCTCCGCCATAAACTCCCCGCTCGTGGGGCTCGAACTTGTCAATCAGCTCCATCGCACGATATTTTGGCGCTCCCGAAAGGGTTCCTGCGGGAAAGGTATCAGCCATCACCTGCAACGCTGAATGGCCCTCCTTTAAAGTTCCCGAGACCTTTGAAACCAGATGCACGACGTGCGAATAGAACTGCACCTCTTTAAAAACCTCAACAGCTACCTCTGTGCAGTGGCGGCTGAGATCGTTTCGTGCGAGATCAACGAGCATCACATGCTCAGCACTCTCTTTTGGATCGGCGCGTAAACGCTCCGCAAGCTGATCATCAGATTCGCCCGTAATATTTCGGGGAAAAGTTCCCGCAATCGGGAAAATGGAGGCTTTTCCATCTTTGACGAGGATCTGGTACTCAGGCGATGAACCAATAATTCGAAAAGAACCGTAATCGAAGTAGAACAAAAAGGGAGAGGGATTAATCGAGCGGATAGCACGATAAACCTGAAAATCATCACCAGAGTAGCGCTGCAAAAAACGTCTCGAGGGAACTATTTGAAATACATCACCACGACGGATGTGGTGTTTACACGAGTCGATAATCGCACGATGCTCATCATCAGAGATCACCTCCTCTGCTGGCCCCTCTGTTGTGAAGGGATGAGTCACGGGATCGCCTCTCATCAACAACGAGCTAAAGGCCTCCCTATCACGTGAGGGAACCCCATCAATTCGATTATGGAGGAGATACATCGTATTGCGGAAATGATCGATCGCAACGACAAATTCATAGATTGAATATTGCAGAATCGGCACTTCATATCGCCGCGCTCCACGCTCGCGAAATCGAATATCCTCAAAGCACTGCACAGCTTCGTATGAGCTAAATCCAAAAAAACCGTTCACGATTCCTTCAGGTTGAGAACCAAAGTGGAAATCTCGACAAAACTGCTGAAGTTCAGCGAGAAGATCCTTGGGCTCCGTCAGCGATCTCTTCTCAAAAATGGCTCCCGCACCCGAGATAACCACCTCATCAAGCTCACCCCGAATCGTCACGAGAGGATTAACACAAAGATATGAAAAACTATTTTCGCTTCCCCGATAATCGGCGCTCTCAAGAAGGAGCGTTTCAGAAAAATGGTCCCGCACCCGCGCATAGAGACTCACCGGTGTTAGGAGGTCGGAGAGGCAGGTAGTGACATCAGTGGTAACGGCGCGAGAGATCACGGTTTTTCTCACAGTTATTGGGGTTTGGGCGAGGCAAAATAAGACTTCATGGTACCCGATTATCGCCTCATTGAAAACATGTCTCACTTTTCTGGCTGGTTTTAACACTGGTTCAATTTTACCGCTGATTTTTAACCTAGTCCTACTCGCAGAAGTAGCGATATAGTGATTTTAAAACTTGTACCAAACTCGTAACCGGGAGGATGCTGCGTATGAAGCGAACCTGGGTAGTGGTGATGGATCGCATGGGGGCCCGTATTTTTGAACGGCTTGCCCGAAAAAAGGACCTTTCATTACTTCGGGAGTGGGAGCACCCCGGAGGTGATTTTCTTGAGCAGGAACTAACAAGTGATCGACCCGGCATCGGCCGGATGAATTCGCGGGAGTATCGAGGAAACGTCTACAATCCGGGCAGCTCAGCCAAAGAGGAATCGCTTAAACAGTTTTGCCGCAAGGTGGCGCACTATTTAAACGCATGTCGACTCAATTCGAACCAACACGCAGAAGGCTACGACGAGCTAATTCTCATCGCAGAAAGCCACACTCTCGGCATTTTGCGAAGCGTGTTGCACGAACAGGTGAGCCGCAAAGTAGTTTCAACCCTTGATAAAGATTTTGCCCGGATAGAAACAAGATACCTGCCGGATATTGTGTTGGAATATTTGTGATTGGGTGGCGGAAAACGAAAGAGAGCGCGGGTAGTCCAACATGGTTGGACTACCCGCGGTTTTAGGTTGCCATATGGCCTAAAAAATGAGCTCGTATAGAGCCAGAAGGGCTAGGCAAGCTGAGCCGACTGCCCCGACCAAATTCTCCCATTTACGGAAGAGAAAAAAATTTCTGAACCCGGCGGCAGAAAAGCCCGCAAACAGATTGAATGCGAACCAGACCACAGACCCTTTTAAAAGTCCGCACCCTGCAATCAGGACTACCCCGTAGACTAGCCCGAAAAAAAACCTTTTTTTCATCGTCGATTTCGACGAAACAACCCCGAAACCCTAATCAATCCCCCTCCTTCCGTCAATCCCCACCCCTACTCTTAACTCCGGTCGCTCCAATTCTCCTTTCCCCTGTCCTCCACTTAACTCAACAACGCCACCACCTCATCCACACGCACCGGCTTCGTTAGATAGGCATCAAATCCAGCTTCTCGAGCTGCTCGCTTGTCATCTTCTTCACCGTAACCACTTATCGCTATCATAACGGGCAGCCGCTTTGGATTTTCGGCTCGGAGGCGGCGGACTACCTCTAGGCCGCTCATATCAGGAAGGCCAATGTCAACGATCGCGGCGACTGGATAGGTTCCATTGTGCACCTGCTCGATTGCAGCCTCTCCGGTCAATGCGACATCTACCCCAAATCCTTTCGATTCGAGTACCATTCGGAGCATCTCTGAGGCATCCGGATTATCTTCGACCAATAATATTCTGTCCCCCGGTGCATGACACCGATCGGCTTTTGCAGCATCGGACGGGTTCTCTCGCGCAACCAAAGGTATACAAACACGAAATTCACTCCCCTTACCAAGCCCCTCGCTGCGGACTTCGACAGTACCTCCGTGCTGTTTTGCTATCTCCTGAACAACCCACAATCCGAGCCCAACACCTGGCGAGCAACTTGGTGAATCAGAATCAATTTGTGAATATTTCTCGAAGATTTTCCCAATATTCTTTGGATCAATACCTCGACCTTCATCACGCACCACAAGAACAGCGCTACCATCTTCTTGACTGAGACGAACCCATATTCGCGCCCGCTCACCGGAGTATTTGCTCGCGTTATCTAGAAGATTTGCGACCAGCTGCCTTAGTCGATCTTCATCACCCAATAGCCAAAGCGGTTGCTCGGGAGATTCGACCGATATGGTTTGTCCTCTTGGCTCAAATTCAAGTCGAACCTGATCGAGTGCGGAGTCGACTGTGGGTCGCAGATCGATAGTTTTCCTATAAAGACGAAGCTTATCCTGTTGGGAACGGGACATACCCATTAGGTCATCAACTAACCGACTCATATGTTGCGATTGTCTCGCTATCACCGATACAGCGCGTTTCTTCGATTCAGGTTGAGTCTTATCCTCCTGCACAAGCGACACGGCACTTACTATCGCGTGCAACGGATTCCTAATTTCGTGTGCGATAGTCGCCATAAAGGCATCCCGCAACCGGATCCCTTCGAGCGCCTGCAATTCACCCTGTTTGCGCTCAGTGATATCGGTTGCGATTGTGGCTACGCCATACAAACCTTTGTCGGGAGACCTGACCGGGTACCGCGCAGCGACGTAGGTCGGCGCCAGTTCTGCTGATTCATGCGCGCCGTTAAAAGATTCTTCAAACTCCCGAATCTCCTCAGCTCGTAACACCTCGACGTGATGACTACGTAATGTTTCAGCTATTTCAAAAGGGAATAAATCGTAATCAGTTTTTCCCTCGATATCAGCTATTGGAAGATTCAGAATGTTCTGAAACTTCTTGTTTACCAGAATGTAGCGCCCGAGGAGATCCTGAACAGTAATTATTGCTGGAGAGGAGTCGAGAATATTCCGCAAAACATCCGTCTCACCCAATAAGGCCTGAGCTCGGTGAAGCTCGTGAGCATCCATCAAGGTGCACATCCACCCACGCTCTCCGGAAAGGTCGTCCCGAAACGGAACAAATTGAAGTGAACATACCCGATGCTCCTGATGGTGAGCATTCCACACCCGAACAACTGTTGAAAGTGAAGTGCCGGGCAAACCTGTAGGGTCGCGTGAAAGCAGCTCAAGAACTCGCGACCTATCCCCCTCAATAATCGCCGATACCCAGCCAAACCCTTTCTCTGCTTGCCAATCCTGCCCGGTGTATGAGGTAAGATTTGGCTGGTGCTCGAGAATAGCTCCCGAGCGATCCATACTCCAAACCGCTGCTTCCGACGCCTCAACAAGGGTGCGGTAGCGCGCCTCGCCAAGCTGAAGGGCACGCTCCTTTTCTTTAAGGGTTGAGACATCAACCATCGTGACGATCACTCCATCGACCACATCGCGAACAAGATAAGGAAGCACTCTGACCAGGAACGATCGACCACTCAAATCCTGGTACTCGTGCTCGATCATTTCACCCTCTCTAAGCACCTTTTCGAGGGTTGGCACGAGTGCTGGACCCCGAAAACGCATCGCGAAGGTATCAATCCGTCTTCCGACATCTTGCGGAAGAAGACAGAGCAGCTCACCGATTGCCGGGGTAAATCGCCGTATGCTTAGAGTACTATCGAGGAAAAGTGTTGCTATATCAGTTGCGGCGAGAAAGTTCTCGATGTCGTTACTTAATTCGGTGAGCTCGCTTATCTTATGATGATACTCGGTATTGACCGTATAGAGCTCTTCATTGAGCGAGTGGAGCTCCTCATTTGTGCTTTGTAGCTCCTCGTTAGAGGCGATAAGCTCCTCGTTACTCGCTTGTAGCTCCTCATTAGTCGTCTCTAACTCCTCGATAGTGGCCTGCAAAGTATCTCGGGTGTAGCGAAGCTCCTCTTGCAAGCTATCGATCTGTTGCCTCCCCGCATCATCACCACTCAGGGCACGACCATCAACAATCCGCTCTGGTTGGACAGCTATCTCCTTTAGCGGCGCTGCAACTATCTCCTCGGTCAAAACCAAGACACATTCAGCTTTGACAAACCGCACCGTAATGGGCCGAACCGTTATATGGAACTCCTGCGAAATCCCGCCAGCCAAGGTCAGACTGACTCGCTCGAACCGAGCTGAATGTCCTGTTTTCCGGATGTTAGGGAGCGCCCCAACGAGCAACGAACGGAGCTCCTGAGGAACAAGTTCGAGAATGTCGACACTTGTTCTGCCACTGCGAAGCGAGAGGATATCCCCTCCTTTCCCGAAACAGTACAACAATTCCCGCACATCGTTTATTAAAAAACCTGAGGGCATATATTCCGCTATCACCGAATCGAGAATAGCTAAAATCCTATGCTCAGAAAGTTGGTTGCCTGCTATTCGATCTGATTGCCGCAATCGGAGCTGCGAAAATTCAGAGACATGGTTCAGCGAAGGCACAGCTGAACGATCGCGACGCTTGCGAAATATCTTTGAGGCGGGATCGACAGAATCAAAATCATCTTTAAGCGGTCCTGTCGATTCACTCGAGCCTAAAAAGAGAATCCCCTGCTCCTTTAGGGAAAAATGGAATATCGAAAGCGCCCGTTTTTGCGCGCTCGGCTGTAGGTAAATAAGAAGATTCCGACATACGAGTAGATCTATTTTAGTGAA
>JBIJBT010000056.1:0-18291 GCA_044345055.1 Bdellovibrionota bacterium | reverse complement strand
AAGGTCACCATGCTCCGCAAGTCAGCATTCACCCGATAACCCTCCCCAAAGGGTGTAAAATATCTATCTCGGCGCTCTGCCGAGAGTGCGGCGATACTTTCAGCGGAATAAATACCCGCCATTGCAGAGGAGATAGAGGTTGGATGAATATCAGTTGCAAAAATCTTGATGCGATTGGTCATCTTGCGAGATGTCAACGCCTCACGAAGAAGAATCGCAAGCGAATACGGTTCCTCTCCCGTTGCACACCCAACAGACCACACCCGAATCTCACCATCAGCCGCAAAGTTCTCCACTAAACCAGGAATTACAGAAGACTCAAGAAACTCATAGGCCGACTTGTCCCGGAAAAAAGCTGTTACTCCTATTAATAAATCCTTATACAATTTCCCTAATTCATCGTCGTTATTTCGCAGCAGTTCAAGATACGCCTCTGGAGAATTCGCCTGAACAAGAGCAAGGCGGCGAGTAATTCGTCGAGCAACCGTCGACAATTTATATTGCGAAAAATCTATCCCGAACGACTCAAAAAGCATCCGATAGATCGAGAGAAGCACCGATGCGTCTTCATCACAATCAGAGTCCCCCTCGAATCTCTCTTCACTCTCACCTGTTAATCTTTCGATCACCCCACCTATTGCCGCAGGCGGTAGAACCTCATCTATAACACCGGTCGCAATAGCTGCCCGAGGCATCCCATCAAACTTCGCGGTTTCGGGCTCCTGGACTATGCAATAACCTCCCGCATCGTGAACAGCTTTAATCCCGCGAGAACCATCAGACCCAGTTCCAGAAAGGATTATCGCCGCAGTCTTTCCCCCAAAGGTCTCGGCCAGTGATTGAAAAAACCTGTCAATCGGCATCGTCAACGACAAAGGAGGCTCTCTATCTGTGAGCACAAATTGCGAGCGTTCAATAGAAAGCTCCTTACCGGGTGCGTTCACATACACCACATTGGGCTTTATCGGCATACCGTGCTCAGCCATCATTACTGGCAGCTCGGTTGTCCGTCCCAACAGCTCATCCATCATGCTCGGAAAATCGGGAGAGAGGTGCTGCACCACAATAAATGCAGCCCCCGACTCAAGGGGAATTCCTTGGAACATAACCTGAAGGGCTTCTAAGCCTCCAGCTGAGGCTCCAATCCCAACGACTTTTTTTAGTTCCATCGCCGTTATACTCCCTTGCATCTTCTTGGTGTTTTCCGAACGTTAAGAAGATTCGGTGTTCGGCTGTTGAGTCAATAAACTCAGTTAAAGACTCTCCTCGTCGGCATCATAGGACAGTATCGAGAAATGGTTCAACGGGGAGAAATTGACCTTTTTTCTCCCTGAGACCGTACATGTACTGCCAGGTTCTTAAAGATCTTTCGAGCAAAACTCAACCTCGCCCTCCACAAAATTCTTCCCCGAGATCTTGACTTTTCGAGCCATTTCTAGACAAACTCCACGTCACGCGCTAGTAGCTCAGTTGGTAGAGCAGCTGACTCTTAATCAGCGGGTCGGGGGTTCGAGACCCTCCTGGCGCACCAGAACATATTCCTTTCAAATACATGCCTGTCAGTGCTCTGATTCTGTCATTCGACATTTCTCCTCCTCTTAATCACCTTCCCGTGGTTTTTTTGAAAACTTTTTTTGATATGCAATGACTGCATCGTCGTCCAAGCTATTCTCTCTCTCAAACACCATCGCCCTTATTGAATCTTTTTCCCTATCCCCCAAGTATCCGTGTCAATTAAAAGCCAAAACTGCAGTTCTTGAGCTTCTCACACAGGGAGACCGAGTATTGTGGCGGAGCCATTTTGAACCAGGTCATGTTACGGCATCCTCGTGGATTATAAGCCCCTGCGGAGGGAAGGTTCTGCTCTGTTATCACCGAAAACTTCAACGTTGGCTCCAGCTCGGGGGACACGTTGATGGCGAAGCCGATGTTGCGGCCGCTGCGCTGCGAGAAGCGCAAGAAGAATCTGGATTATCGGAATTTGATTTTGTAACCAATGAAGTCTTCGATCTCGATGTACATCACATCCCCGCTCGCGCAGATGAGCCGCAGCATCTTCATTTTGATATTCGATTTTTATTGCAAGCTCGATCTGATGAAATTGTGTGCAGCGCTGAATCTTTAGCTTTGCAGTGGGTATATCATCACGATATACCCAGTCTTACCGATGAATTTAGTATTCATCGAATGGCCGACATTGCGAACTCTTTTTTATTGGATCCATGAAGGATGCGATTCAACGATTATAAGATCTGCTTCATTACGAAAGCCGGTATCGATGAACTGAAATATGCCATTTTTTTTCAAACGGTCCACGTTTATCGGTCCTCTCGCTAGCTCCTTGAGCGCCGAGAGTCGCTCTGCATTTATTGAGAGTAATTGCCGCTGTTTACCCTCTTCGTCGCTAAAAGAATACGGCACTACGGGCGGAAGATCGTGTGGAACAAAAGCAAGCGCAACGGGTAGTCCTTTTTTCGAGAGCCGTTCGACAATATCAATCAAAGAACGGAATCCCGGCGATGCCGGCCCGCCCAACAACCTCATCTCCTCTTGCCCGGGAATAGGAATATAGGAAAGCGCGGTATAACGATTTGTATCGAATTTCCAACGGCTGTAATCCTGATAAAATGCATCAAACCCATCAAGCAGAGCCCCAATATTTTTCTGCAAATCGGGAACCGAGGCATTCAGATCAATATTCAAAATCTCCCTAAAACCGAATGCACCTAGGTTTTTCGGTGTGATGCTCAATAGCTCCTCCTGACTCATGCCATCACCAACTCCAAGCTCACTAAAATACGCCGCTCCTTCGTAATAACCTCTCGCAAAAAGAGGGCTCTTATTTGGAATAACGAGAGAACCGTGTATCGGGTGGCTAATTTTTATATCTGTTTGACTTAGCACTATCGACAATTGAGAGTCCGCACTGAGACGCTGTGAATTACCCTCTTTATCAGAACCTATATAGTTAAATTCCTTCCAGCCAGCGGGAAAAGCGAAACCGCGAAGGGGGATCTCGATCAATGATCCGTCGGGCTTATGATAAGTATTAACCTCTCCGAGATCATACGGTTTTCCTCCGAACTGTTCGAGTAGACAGGGGCCTACTGCTATACGAAAGTCAGCATTAAGTGTCTGGTACTCACGCATCGCATCATGTTTAAATCTCCCGAAGCTAAAATTAAGCGCTCCAATTCTCCCCCAATTACTAGCAACCTCCGTATTCATCTCGAGCTTTTCATTGGATCCGTACCAATACGTAATGCTCGTCAATACTCGGGTGAGCTGCCCAGCTGCACCGATCCGCTCAAGCTGAGTATCGCGAGAGTGGCGAAGAAGAGCGAGAAATTCGGCTTCATTTGGTTGATAGTCGGCAGCTGGTTTAAGACCCTCCATCGATGCCTCAATAGAACCGAGTAACTTACCGATCACTCCCGGTTCGTAACCATAGATTAGACGAGGGAGGAGCTCAGTCATCGCAGCTCCTGTACCCTGATTTCCAAACTTCGCATTTTCCTCGGCAACCTGAAGATAGAGAACTCCGTCCCGTATTTTCCCCGATACTTTTACAAGCCGCCTTGCTTCATCAGCGAGATACTTAGGGCGCTTAGAGCCGCTTTCCTCGAACATTTTCTCTAGCTCGCTCTTCGAATAATAACGGGGACTGCCTGTGCGGAGATCGGGCACCATCAAACCTGGCCTCATCGACATCGATGAAGGAATGACACTCTCCGGAAGTACCGTATCAGGCCCGTACCAACAACCCTTCAACGTGTTACGGTCAACACGGGATTGACTAAGATTAGCGCCAATTAGATTCGCATCGCGGAGAGAAAATCCTCGCAAATCTTCACTGATGCGGCACCCTCTCAGATTCAAACCCGTTCCATCCGCAAGAGTGCGAAGCGATGCACCACTTGAAACAAGTTCGGGAAGTCCCTCAATAGACCCTTCCCGACTTGAGGCCGCCTGAACCGCCAGCTGAAGCGGCGATGTTTCCCCATCACCTGCCAGTGCGTTTGGATTAACTCCACAAGAAGCGAGTTTAGGAATCAAATGAAATCGTTTTTCTGTCACCGCAAGATGAATAGCAGTTGCACCCGGTATCTGCCACGAATCGGGTGCTCGTTGATTAATTGGAACCCCTAATTCGTGCAGCTTCTCGAATAATTTTGGTGAGCTATCCTGCACAACCATTGCAAGGACTGGCGGTAAACCACTGATAGTAGAGCTAAGACCAGTTTCGGGGAGTGGCTGAGAAAAAAGTTCATGAAGGAACGCGCCGGAATAATCGCGGCGTAACGTCTGTTCGATTATTTTATCAACTTGTTCCCAATCTTTTCTTTCAATCGCCGATGTAAGTTCCACATGAGCGCGAGGCATCGGCGGGGATTCAAACCTACTCCTAAAAAACTCTGCGGAATCTTTTACCTTAGCGCATAGTGCGGAGTGACGTTCCTGGAGGTTGCGAAGTGACAGCATTGATAATTGAGATAAATTATGGAATCTCTTTCGTCAGACTCTCTGATAATTTCAGAGTAGCTGAGCGGCGGAAGTACAGCTGGAATATTTCCTAGCACATTTACTCAGCCAAAAAAAAGAGCGCAAGCAATTTTGGATTAGGACTCTAAAATCTTTGATATTATTTCAGTTGAGAATCAGTGGTTGCGCTTTTTTTCATCGAACTGCTAGATCTGTGGTATACTTGTACGGTTCGCCTTCGGTTTTATGTTCGTATCCCCTTTTCCGCTATTATAGAGGCGGGTTGTTGATTCCATACATCACATTCGGCCATAGTAGGGGCTTTGTTTAACATCCCCCTCTGGTTGCAAACAGTAACGCTATGCATCCCGACCTCTTTTTTCACAGTTCAATCGTTCTTATTCTCGTTTTCTTCTCGTTCATCCTTACCCTCACCAAAGTAGCTCTCGTGGTTGAGAGTCGCTTCGAAGATCGTTCAGATAAAGCCAGACGTTTTGATAGAACCGCTCGCTCGGATTTGCTCGCAGGAGTACGTTCGGCACTTACTTTAGTTCTTGTTTTAACAGGAGCCTATAGTGGATGGTATTTGAGAGAGCCGCTCGGCATTTTAATTCAATCGGGGATAATACCTGAGAACACTCTAAAAGAGTCGATCGCGACGGGCACGTTCACAATACTAGTGTTTCTTATTGCTGGGGCTGTCGTCACATTTGGCGATGCTATCCCGAGAAGATTAGCTCTTCGATATCCATCGATAATATACCGAATCACGTCACCAATTGCCGATGGGTTGCATTATCTCCTTCGTCACTTCATTCGGGCTACCGATGCAATCTCGAACGTAATCCTCCCGGTTATATCATCCGAGAATGGTGATATTACACCCCTTGTAACCGAAGAGGAGGTTCGGCTTGTTTTGGATCGGGCGAGAGAATCAGGTTTAATTCATCCAGCAGAACAGAGGATTGTCACGAAGGTTTTTCGATTTGGATCACGTTACGTAAGCTCACTCATGACTCCACGAAACGACATCGTATGGCTTGATTGCGAAGAGCCTTTGATTGAGCTTTGGCAAGCCGCACGTCAGAGTGGTTTCTCTCATTTTCCCGTTATGCGGGGCTCGATTGATGACATTCTTGGAATTGTTTCTATCGGGGATCTTGCAGAACAGATAACTGCGGGACGAAAAGATTTAGACCTTTCTCGGTGTAGAGACCCGTATCAGGTTCCTGCGACCTCTCCGGCTCTATCTGTTTTACAGAGGTTCCAAGAAGACAAGCACCGTTTTGCCCTTGTAATCGATGAATACGGCGGTATTGATGGATTGATCACAACTCATGACCTGATGGAGGCTCTTGTCGGAGAGATCGGCGATAGTGAATTTGCAACTGAATCGACTATCGTAAAACGTGAGGATGGCTCGTATCTTGTCGATGCATCGGTTGATCTCGAGGATATGATGGAGCGTATTGGAATAAGGCTTCCGATCGAACGGGAGAGAAAGGGGTTCTATTCGCTCGGAGGTTTGATAATGGAGCGGCTCGGCAACGTTCCTCGTACCGGAGATAGATTTAGTTTTGGTGATATCGACTTTGAGGTCGTCGATATGGATGGCTACCGAATCGACAAAGTGCTTCTAAAGGCCAAGCAGCTTCACCTTTCTAATTCTGTTGCCAATTCGCCCGAGCAGCGGCGCAGTCAAGCTATCAGCCAAAACACTCGCCAAGCCATTCGCGATGATTCAGTGCACCTTCGAAAAAAACTAAAGAAGGTAATTGGATAGAATCTTCTATAACGAGGTATCTCACTACTTCCTCTCAAATACGCCCGCCTTTTTCACTCTATCGGTCCAACCGGTGAGATGATAGTGTTACTTCAAAATTTAGAATAATTGTGCTCTGCAAGGGGCGTATGATGACTATTTAGTGGTTCAAACTATGGCAGTCAAAGAAACAATTTTTGGAAAAATAATCGCGCGAGAGGTTCCAGCAGATATTGTGTATGAAACGGATGATGTTCTAGCTTTTCGCGACTCCAATCCCCAAGCTCCAGTCCATGTACTCGTTGTTCCGAAGCAACAGTTTGCAAATATCGGAAAGATAGACGATGCGATACTCCTTGGCCACGTCATGCAGGGGTGCGTAGAGGTAGCCAAATCACAGGGTCTAATTGAATCGGGATATCGGATTGTAATTAATACTGGCGTAGGGGCAGGTCAGACAGTTCTTCATATGCATGCCCATGTATTGGGTGGTCGCAGGTTTGAATGGCCTCCGGGATAATTGAGCGTGGATTTGCACCGCGATGCGGCGAAGCGAAGCGGCGAAAGCAAATAGAATTCGCCTCGGCTGAAAGATTATCAAAGAGGAGGCTTGCGGATGTTGGAATACTCATCAGTATCAGTGGTTAAACGAGGTGCCGTTGCAGTCGTAACTATCCAGCGTCCCGAACACCTGAATGCGCTTAATCCAGACGTTTTGCAATCATTAATCGTTGAGTTTGCAAAGATCGAAGAAGATGCGTCAGTCCGAGTTGTGCTTCTCCAGTCAGCTGGCGATAAGGCATTTGTTGCAGGTGCTGATATTCGCGCGATGTTTGACCTTGGACCACGCGCAATAGCTGATTTTATCGAATTAGGTCAGCGGGCTGTGAGAGCGATTGAGCTGTGTAGGGCACCAGTTGTTGTTGCGGTACAGGGGTATGCTCTCGGTGGTGGTCTTGAGGTTGCGCTCGCAGGAGATCTTATACTTGCAAGTAGTAACGCAAAGCTAGGACTTCCTGAGGTTAATTTGGGTGTAATTCCTGGTTTTGGGGGCACTCAGCGCCTTATCTCACGATGCGGTGTCGGAACAGCGCGTTACATTACTCTGACTGGCAACCTTCTCGATGCGAAAGACGCAAAACTGGTTAGTCTGGTTGACGAGGTGTTTGCTGCAGAGGAGTTTGAAAACGAGGTCTCTAAATTCACTCAAAAATTAGCTGAAAAAGCTCCACTTGCCCTTTCGGCGGCAAAGCGGGTGATAAACAAAACGGTTGAGGGAGATCAGCTTTCAGGTATGCGGCGAGAGGTAGAGGCGTTTCTTGCTCTCTTTGCGACTGAAGATAGGGATGAGGGAATGAAGGCATTTCTTGAAAAACGAAAGGCCTCCTTTGTGGGCCGGTAGAGGGGATTATCAGCTACTCTTGAGAAACGAATGGAGGAAACTCGATGGGATGGCGTGATGGCTGTGCGTTTCTACTAAATGATGAAGAGCTCTCCGTTCAGGTTCTCGCGAGAGATTTTGCTGAAAAAGAGGTGGCGCCTCGGGCAGCAGAGCTTGATGCGCGGGGTGAGTTTCCCGGCGATATCATCGCAAAGCTTGGGACTCTCGGTTTTTTGGGTGCGGTTGCTCCTGATGCTATAGGCGGCTCAGACTTAAGTTCAGTAGCCTACTCTGTTCTAATCGAGGAACTCGCCGCAGCGTGCGCCTCAACAGCGATTATAGTCAGTGCTCACAATTCACTTTGCCTCTGGCCAGTGGTTTACTACGGCACTCCGGAACAACACCAGCGTTTTGGCCGACCACTTGCCACAGGAAAAACTCTCGGCTGTTTTGCACTCTCTGAGCCGGGGACCGGCAGCGATGCCGCTTCTCTTACCTGTCACTATTGCGCATCACAAGATAAATTCATCGTCTCCGGCACAAAAAATTGGATTACCAACGCACCTGATGCGGGAGTCTGTGTTCTTCTTGCGACATCTGATATTACAGCGGGCTACAAGGGAGTTTCCGCCTTTGTTCACGATATGAATCTTCCCGGTATATTAGTAGGAAAACACGAAGATAAGCTCGGCATACGCGCTTCATCTACCGCAAGTATTACCTACGATGGTGTTGAATTATCTCGCGAGAACCTTCTTGGAGTTGAGGGCAAAGGGTTTTCGGTTGCTATGAACACACTCAACGGTGGTCGTATCGGAGTTGCTGCTCAGGCTATCGGAATCGCTCGAGCGGCGCTTACTGACGCACTCCACTACGGGAAAGAGCGAAAAACGTTTGGAAAAGCGATAGTCGAACATCAATCGATACAAAATTACCTTGCCGATATGATTACGGGAATAGATGCAGCTCGTTATCTGACCCTTGCCGCTGCAAGAAAAAAAGATGCGGGGCTATCCTATGCGAGAGAGGCAGCTCAGGCGAAACTCTTTGCTTCGCGCGTCGCGATGGATTGCGCGGATAAAGGGATTCAGATTCACGGCGGTTACGGGTATGTGCGTGACTATCCAGCGGAAAGACATCTTCGAGATGCTAAAATCACAGAGATTTATGAGGGGACCACTGAGATTCAGCGGATCGTTATCGCATCAAGTCTCGTAAGGGAAGATCCATAAGGAGGGTTCGGCATGACAGAGCAAAAAAAAAATGGCTCACCTGATCGTGCCACCTGGCGAGCTCAGGTTTACGGGAAGCAACTGGAGCGAAAAAAAAGATTTGATTCGATAAGCTTTCGCGAGCAACCTCCCCTTGTTTCTTGGGAAGATCGGGCAAATCTAGATTCACACGACTCACTCGGATATCCGGGTGAGTTTCCATATACCCGAGGAATTCATCCGACGATGTATCGGGGCCGCCTGTGGACGATGCGGCAGTTTGCGGGATTTGGATCGCCGGAGGATACGAATCGGCGTTTTCGGTATCTTCTTGAGCAGGGTCAAACCGGGCTATCCACCGCATTCGATATGCCATCGCTGATGGGGTACGACGCCGATCATAAACGTTCACTAGGCGAAGTCGGCAGAGAGGGGGTTTCAGTCTCATCGATAGAGGATATGGAGCGGTTATTTGCGGGGATCGACCTTGGCTCCGTGACAACCTCAATGACGATCAATTGCACCGCTCCGATTGCGCTCGCGATGTACTTTGCGGTTGCTCGTCGTCGCGGTATCCCGCTCGACAGATTGGGCGGAACGATCCAGAACGACATGTTCAAGGAGTTTATCGCGCAGAAAGAGTGGATATCCCCGCCTGAACCCTCGGTTAGGCTTGCCTGTGATGTCATTCAATTTTGTGCGAGCCATGCTCCGCGGTTTAATCCTATTAGCATCAGCGGATATCACATTAGAGAAGCTGGTGCTACGGCGGTGCAGGAGCTTGCTTTTACGATTGCTGATGGCGTTGGCTATGTTGAGGAGTGTCTCAATCGCGGAATGGCGATTGATGATTTTGCGCCCCGGCTCTCGTTCTTTTTTGATGTGCATAACGACTTTTTCGAGGAGATCGCAAAGTTTCGTGCAGCGCGTCGAATATGGGCTCGGTTAATGCGCGATCGATTTGGTGCTCGTGATCCGAAATCAATGATGCTCCGCACCCATGCGCAGACTGCGGGAGTAAGCCTTACCGCGCAACAACCGGTGAATAATGTCGCCCGTGTTGCGATTCAGGCGCTTGCTGCGGTGCTTGGTGGAGTTCAATCGCTTCACACAAATTCGATGGATGAAACTCTTTCACTACCTACTGAAGAGGCGGTAAAAGTTGCGTTGAGGACGCAACAGATTATCGCGGAGGAAACAGGGGTAACTAATACGGTCGATCCTCTTGGTGGTTCCTTTTATATCGAGCAGCTTACTGATGAGATAGAAAAAGAGGCGATGCAATACATCGAGAAGATAGACAGCTTTGGTGGGATGTTGCGAGCTGTTCAACTAGGATATCCTCAACACGAGATCGCAGAGTCCGCGTATCACTTTCAGCTCAAGGTGGAACGACTCGAGGAGATTCAGGTGGGGGTAAACAGGTATATCGATCAAACCGAACAACCGATTCCCACCCACACCATTGACACCTCAATAGAGCGCGATCAACGGGAACGATTGCTCCACTTTAAGGCTTCGCGCGACCAACAACGCCACGCTGAGTCTTTGGCGCGCCTCGAGGAACGGTGTCGTTCGGGCGCCAATATCATGGAACCGTTGATTGATGCGGTTGATAATGGAGTCACTCTCGGCGAGGTCTCAGATCTCTTTCGCTCTGCGTTTGGAGAATATCGAGACCCTGGCACCTTTTAGTAAGAGTTAAAATCGAGCGTAACTATTCAGCCCACCTTTTTAAGGGAGTCATTCGAAAGACAAAAAAACATGAGACACGGTGGTGATTTGGGTGGCTCGACTCGCTCAACGCTCGTCGGCAGTTTTTTGCTGAATAGTTAGTTGTTTCCCCCCGGCGGGCTTTCACCCGCCACCCCTAAGGGGTTATGGGAGGTTATTGGGAATTATAGGGGTGAATAGTTAAAATCGAGCATTTATAAAACTCGATGGAAGCAAAGGAGCTTCGATGACAGAAACGAAAGAGACCACGATCGAGGATGAAGATTCTCCTATCCGAGTACTTATCGCAAAACCAGGTCTCGATGGGCACGATAGAGGCGCGAAAGTAGTAGCCCGCGCACTCCGCGATGCGGGAATGGAGGTTATTTACACAGGGCTTCATCAATCGCCTGAAATGATAGTGCGTAGCGCTATTCAGGAAGATGTTGATTGTATCGGAATGAGCATTCTTTCAGGAGCTCACCTCACCCTTTTTCCAGCTGTGATGTCGTTGCTCCGCGCGGAGGATGCGGGGGATATCATTGTTTTTGGCGGTGGCATTATTCCCAAAGATGATATCGAAATGCTCAAACGTGAAGGGGTGAGTGAACTTTTTGGACCAGGCGCCCGGACAGAAGATATTATCTCGTGGGTGCGTAGCGCGGTTGCTGCGAAGCGAAGTGGTGGTTGAGGTATTAACTCGGGTTAATTAAAGGTTATTTTTTAGGACGCAAGCTATACGTCTTTGTTACGCAATCGACGGTTTTTATCTTCTCAAAATTTCCCCATTGAAATTCTCTTATAACTGCTTAATAGAGGATTAAAGAGACTTTGTATTACCTACTGCCTACTAAAAAGGTAGGCGGCATCGTAGCGTTTAGGGGGACACTCAATGACAGGCCAAAGATTCACCGAAAAGGCCCAAGAGGCGCTTCAGCATGCACAGAAATTGGCTTTTGAAAGAAAAAGTCCAGAGATTGATACCGATCATCTACTATTATCCCTAATTGCTCAGGAGGGAGGAATCATCCCTCGGTTACTAACCAAACTTGGTATTGAGCCAAAAGTGATCTCTGAGGAAACAGAGCGAGCGCTGAGGAGAAAACCGAGTGTTAGTAGCGGAGCTGTTGAGCCGGGGAAGACTTATATTAGCCAACATGTTCAGCGTCTCCTTGCATCAGCAGAGGAAGAAGCAAAGCATCTTCACGATGAATACATCTCGGTAGAACACCTCTTTTTGGCGCTTATTGAGGAGGGTGATAGAGGGCCTGCAGGCCGTATACTCAAAGGTCTTGGAGTTTCTCGAGAGAAAGTTCTTACAACTCTTACCTCGATTCGTGGCGGGCAACGGGTTCAAAGTGCTAACCCCGAAGCAACCTACGAAGCGCTCGAGAAATATGGTCGCGATCTTGTCAAAGAAGCGAGTAAAGGAAAATTAGATCCTGTTATAGGCCGAGATAGCGAGATTCGGCGGGTTATTCGAATACTCTCGAGAAAAACGAAAAATAATCCAGTTTTGATCGGCGAACCGGGCGTTGGTAAAACTGCGATTGTCGAGGGATTAGCCCATCGAATCGTACGGGGCGACGTTCCAGAAGGACTAAAGGAGCGAACTGTTTTCTCGCTCGATATGGGAGCGTTGATCGCAGGTGCAAAATATCGAGGAGAGTTCGAGGAGCGATTAAAGGCGGTTTTGCAGGAAGTTCGTCAATCAGAGGGCCGAATTATTCTTTTTATCGATGAACTGCACACCATAGTTGGTGCCGGAAAGGCCGAAGGTGCGATGGATGCAGGCAATATGCTTAAACCGATGCTGGCGCGAGGAGAGCTCCACTGCATCGGCGCAACAACACTCGATGAATATCGGAAACATATTGAAAAAGATGCTGCCCTCGAGCGACGGTTTCAACCCGTGATGGTGAGTGAGCCAAGTGTTGAGGATACGATCTCAATCCTGCGAGGGGTGAAGGAGCGGTTTGAACTTCATCACGGTGTTCGAATTCTCGACTCTTCCCTTGTCGCTGCAGCAACACTATCCAATCGGTATATCGGCGATCGGTTTCTTCCAGACAAAGCCATAGATCTCGTTGATGAAGCATGCGCAACGATTCGGACCGAGATCGATTCGATGCCAGCAGAACTTGATGAAGTAACGCGTCGGATCATGCAGCTTGAGATTGAACAGGCCGCGCTCAAAAAAGAGACCGATAGAGCGAGCGGTGAGCGGCTCAAGGGTGTTGAAAAAGAGATTGCAGATCTCAAAGAAGACTCTGCGCAGATGAATGCGCAGTGGCAAGCTGAGAAAGCTGGTATAAACAAAGTTCAACACCTTCGCGAGGAGATTGAACGGGTTCGCCGCGATATTGAAAAAGCGGAACGCTCGTACGATCTGAATAGGCTCGCAGAGCTTCAGCACGGAGTACTTCCAGGACTTCAAAAAAATCTAATAGATGAACAAGAGCGGTGCGGTAGTGAAGCAAAATTGCTCCGAGAGGAGGTAACCGAGGAGGAGATCGCTGAGATAGTTGCGCGGTGGACCGGTATTCCGGTAACGCGGCTGGTTCAGGGTGAGCGAGATAAACTCCTTAGTCTCGATCGGATACTTCACGAAAGGGTCATCGGGCAAGAAGATGCGGTGCAGGTTGTTGCTGATGCCGTTATTCGTGCACGCTCAGGAATTAAGGACCCAAGGAAGCCGATCGGTTCGTTCCTATTTTTGGGCCCTACTGGTGTCGGAAAAACGGAGCTTGCGAAATCTCTCGCCTCTACTCTTTTTGATACTGAAGAGAGTGTCGTGCGAATCGATATGAGCGAGTACATGGAGAAGCACTCCGTATCTCGACTTATTGGAGCCCCTCCCGGGTATGTTGGGTATGAGGAGGGTGGCCAACTCACCGAGGCCGTTCGTCGTCGTCCATATTCGGTTGTGCTTTTTGATGAGATCGAAAAAGCCCATCCAGAGGTATTTCATATCTTGCTACAGGTGCTAGACGATGGCCGTATAACGGACTCGCAGGGACGTACTGTTGATTTCAAAAACACCGTGATCATTCTTACCTCGAATATCGGCTCGCCATTTCTCCTTGAGGGGATTGGCGCGGATGGGGAGATTTCGGATGAAGCGCAGGCACAGGTTCAGGCCGAGCTGCGCCGAACCTTTCGGCCGGAGTTTTTGAACCGAATCGATGAAGTGGTGCTCTTCAAACCGCTGAGTATCGTTGATATGGCAGAGATCGTGAAGCTACAGCTTGCCGATGTTACATCTCGATTAAGGGATCGCGATATTCGACTTGAGGTTTCAGAGGCGGCTTGCCGACTCATCGCAGAAACGGCCTACGATCCATCATTCGGAGCGCGGCCACTCAAGCGTTATATTCAGCGAGAACTCGAGACAAAGATCGGAAGGAAGTTAATCGCAGGCGATATTCAGGATGGACAAACGATCTATGTCGGAGTCCAGGATGGTGAGCTTTCGTTCGGTACTGAGCTTGCTTTCGATAGCCCGGGATTTGCGTTGCAGTAATAAGACGGGAGGCGACTTTTTGTGGGGCGTGGTCATCGCGCCCCACACATTTTATAGCAGAATGAATTGCTATAGAGAGCACACACCGCCCGTTGAGAGGGACTCCGATGCATCGGCTGCCGGCTTAGACCATACTACCCCGCCCTTCTCAATGACCGCGGAACCAGGAAGCTGAAAAGGGTCCGCACGAACTGGGCCGATGCCGTGTCGGAATAGGAGGCCAGAGAAAAGGCCCCGTTTTAGGGTTTTCCAACCAAGCGTTTGAGAAAAAGAGCCAACAGGAATTTGTAAGGCACGATAAAAAGTTCTCTCAGGGTCGCTTAAAAGGAGGACATCCTCTAGCTGATAATGTTTTCGTAACGGAATCATCTCCTCCATTGGACTCATTGAGACAATAACTATGCTCCGATAGTGGGCCTCGAGAGTCTGGCGATTTTCGCTAATTTTTGACAGGGTCTCACGACAGAAGGTGCATCCAAGATGGCGGAGCAGCAACATTAAAACTGGCCCCTCGTGAGAAAGCTCTTTTATAGAGCGGGAAGTTCCGTTGGGTACAACTTCAAGTAGTGGCACAATCATTGATGAATCAACGCCAGCTTTTGATGATTTATCGAGTGTTAGCTGAGAAGATGCGTGAAGATTGATCGTCCACTTTACTGCAAGAAGAGCCGCGAAAAGAAAAAGAAGATCAACAGACGCCATCGGCACCCCCACGCTCGCGGGAAGGTCGCCTACCTTAATCAGTAGCACCGTAGTTAGTGGCATAACTAGCTGCCCTGCTGCAATCAGCGCCGTCATGCCCCAATGTTTAAGGGGCGACTGCATCGGAAGAAGTATACCCACACCGAACGCACACACCATTACTGCAGCCAAGCGAAGCGGCCATGCGGCGGTGGTGCTATCTAAACCTATAAGGGGAAATTGCGAGGACGGCAAAAAAAGAAGAGCTACACCAAAGAGTGCGTAATAAAGAAACAGCGCACCAAGAGATAAACGAATCTTTTTAATCTGCGTCATCTTGAATTCTTCTCCTCTCTCCTAACGCCCGATTCGCGACAGCTATTCCTGAAACCTCTTTCTCTGCTACCATCACGAACAGAAAGGGTGCACCAAATTGCAGCATTCGTAATGCCCAGCCCCTTCAACTACAGCTAAACTATCCGACGATACTATCCTAAGCGCAACACTCACATGGACCTTGGAACAATACTCGATATCTTCCGCCATCTCGACCAGCACCTTGCAATGATCTGCGAGACATACGGCACGCTTACCTACCTCATTCTATTTGGGATCATTTTCCTCGAAACGGGGGTAGTGGTAACTCCCTTTCTTCCGGGGGATTCGCTCTTGTTTGCTGCGGGAGCTCTCTCAACTGTCTCGAGCACGACGGGCGGTACGGCACTCTCGGTAACAACCCTGATCTGGTCGCTTATAATCGCTGCGATCCTCGGGGACTCGGTAAATTACGCGATAGGCCGGAGGTTAGGAAGCAAGGCGTTCTCCAATCCGAAATCCAAAATATTTCGACCCCAGTACCTCAGGAAAACGGAGCAGTTCTACGAACGATACGGTAACAAAACGATAGTAATCGCCCGATTCGTCCCGATTGTGCGAACATTTGCACCATTTTTAGCGGGTGTGGGACGGATGAATTACCGCACTTTTGGCCTCTATAATGCAGTAGGAGGTATTCTTTGGGTCGTACTCTTAGTGGGAGCAGGTTATCTTTTTGGAGAAGTGCCCTTTGTAAAAAAGAATTTCGAGCTTGTTATTCTTGGGATAATTATAATTTCGATCCTTCCACCTTTTATTGAGGTGTTGCGTGAGTATCGCCGAACGAAGGTTAATCGGTGAGAAGCTTGTCGGGAACGCCATCAGTTCTAGAAGAAATGAAATTTGAATACGAAAATGAATCAAATCTCGGAAAAATCTCATTGTCATATTCTAATCGCACTGTGGACAATATCTGCCATTCTGCTGGTTATTCCCTACCCTATCGCAAGTTCATCGGAAGCTCGAGAAGCGCACGTTATTGCGGATATCGTGCTCAACGGTAACTGGCTCTTTCCGACACGTGCCGGGATTATTCCCTCAAAGCCTCCTCTCTATCACTGGTTTGGTGGTGTATTAGGATTTCTGACCGGTAGCACCGCGCCGTGGGTCGGAAGAATTGTATCAATTTTATCGGGCGCGGTTGTTGCGTTGGCGACTATGAGGCTCGCCCGAGTATTCACCAGCAGATGGTGGATTAACCCATCTGAAGCGCGTGACGATGGTTCAGCGGATTGGGGCGTCGTACGGCTCTCGCTTCTTACAGTCCTCTCGGCTCATCTATTCATGAATCTCGCGATAAATGCGAGGGTTGATATGCTTTTTGTAGCTCTATCAACCTTAAGCCTATCGGTCATACTTCCCTTTACCCGAGATAAAACCACATGGCGTAAGAGGGGGTGGGGTGTTGAATCTCTATTTTGGTTCCTGATAGGTTTAGCGATTTTAGCTAGAGGCGTTGTGGGGCTTGTCTTTCCGACAGGTGTCCTCTTTCTCGCTCTCTGGATGCGGCTCGGCCTATGGAGCGCGATACGTTGGTTTTTAATTCCACCAATCCTCTCCATCATCGCTATCATATTGCCCTTTCTCTGGTATATACCCGCCGCGCTCCACTGGGGCGTGCCGTTTCTTGAGCGATTTATCTTTGAAAACATAGATCGGGTTTCAGGTGGAGGTTGGATCGATGGTCAGCCGTGGTGGTTTTATGGACCCTCGCTTGTTCGGACTGTTTTTCCTTGGTCAATACTGTTTCTCATATCGCTTGTGCGGAGGGGTTATAATCGAAAAGAGATGCGGGTGTTGCTCGTCGCAGTTTTTTTTTGCCTTACAATTTTTTCCGTTTCTGAGGGCAAACGGCACTCATACCTGTTGCCGTTACTCCCCCCACTTGCTGTCATGACTGCTCATTATATCGCGTGGGAGCTTCGTCGATTCTCTGAATCAGCGCGTGAAAAGTTGTGGCGCTGGTATTCAGTCTTGGAACTTTTCCTCCTTGCGGTTCCTCCTCTCTTACTTGCTACGCTCTTTGGTCTTATTTCTAAATGGTGGTCATTCAAACGGGCCGACCCGATTTTACCGTTTCTTAATCAGTGGTTTCTCTCCTCTGCATTAATAATCGGTATTGTATGGTTATTAGCGGGAGGAGTTCGGTTTCGGTTGCAGGAGCGGGGAGATCGATTATCACGTCTCTCTGTTATTGTGGGGATAGTTCCCCTCATGATTATTGCTATTGGTCTTGGGATAAAAAATACCGTAAAGGATTTTCCAAATCGAACGGATGAAATAATTTCCCGATTTAATACCTTATCAACTTACCAAATGAGCTCTGGATCAGCTACACCGACGATAGTCGTATTCAAGGAGCTCGCCGAAGAATATCTTGATCCAATTATATATTATTCGCGTGTTCCAGTAAGGGTAAAACTTATTTCTCGGGGACACGATCAGCTTCTCTCGCCGCTACTCGCAAACTCTGTGCCCGAGGTAGCGCAACTTTTGGCCAAAGAAGACGAACGGGGGAAAGTTCCTTGTGGCACATGGCTGTTGACTGTGCCTAAAGTCGTTGACGATGCGCGTAACGAGGGAATAACGGTAGAGCACTACGAGGAATTTCTCGAGCCGACACACAAAGCGGGTGTATCACCACAAAGAGCAGATCGCACAGCGGTGATTACTCGATTTCGTGCTCCACCGGAGAAATGTCTTGATGCTGCTTTCTAATCTACTTTAGACCAACCACCTCTCCATCCCCGATCTCGTGCGAGGATCACTCCTCCCAACAAGCTAAGGAGATATGTTTTTGCGCGAAGCACAATACTAATTGCAAGGCTATGCGCAGGCGATACGCCCGCATAGCCAAGAAAGTACACCCATGCACCTTCCTGTATACCGAGTCCACTGGGAGTAAGCGGCAACCCACCTATCAAAAGAATTAGAGGGACAACCACGGCAAGATCAATCCAGTTAATAAGAGGGGCCCCGACGACCCACGCTGCAACCTGGGTATTCACTATCGTAAATAGGTGAAAAAAAATCGAGAAAAAAAGGGCTCGGAGGAATATCAGCGGTGTGCTCTTTACTACCGCAAGTGATTCTTCCATTTTGGCAAAACGCTCTGCAATACTTCCCGCGATCAGTCCAGAGGGGATTAAACGACGCGGAACTC
>JBIJBT010000072.1:0-14365 GCA_044345055.1 Bdellovibrionota bacterium | reverse complement strand
CGAGCGTCGGGCGTACGAGGCGTTCGAGGACCAGCTGCGGTGTTTGGTTGGAGAGGTCAAGCAGCACCTGTGGGAGGTGCAGTGGGCTGAGAGGGTAGGTGTAGAGCGTGGGCGTCAGGAAGGGCGCCGCGAATTACTCCAACGCCTTGCAAGGAACCTCCTAGCCAAAGGTCTCAGCAGAGATGAAATCGCTATTTCTGCGGGGGTCAGCCTCGAGGAGGTGGACGCAGTCCTCGAGATAGCGGGCGAAAAAGATTGATCTTAGGCTAAAGCTCCAGACACGGTGGATCGAAGAGGGGATTATCGACGCGTTGACGGGAAGCAAGGACTTTCCTCCGATGATGAGTATCGCTTACCCTGTCTGCTCGTCCACTGGTATTTTTCTTATTCCTCGCCATGACCCGCAGCTCCCTCTTAATTTTCCGCCGTGATCTCCGGCTTGACGATAACACGGCACTGCTTGCCGCCCGTTCTCGTTCGCGCTCGATTATTCCTTGCTTCATCTTTACCGACACGCAGACCTCCTCGCACCGATTCCGCTCTATTAATGGGCTCGGCTTTATGCTCGAGTCACTTGCGGAGCTTGGAGAGCAGATTGCGCGTGATGGCGGAGACCTTCATCTCTTTCATGGAGAACCGCACGAGGTGGTGGCAGCTCTTGCGGCGCGCGGGGTGATTGATGCGGTGTATGTGAACAAAGATTACACCCCGTATAGTCGCGATCGAGATCGGCAGATAGCGGCGAGCTGTGATACGGCGGGGATTGGGTTTCACAGCCTCTCTGACGCGCTTCTTGTTGAACCGAGTGTTTTTGGCAAACCTGACCGCACGCCGTACACGGTATTTACTCCGTTTTACAAGCGAGCGGTGCAAGAGGAGGTGAGGCGGCCAATTCCGTTTGAGGCAGGGTGCCCGTGGGGGCGGGTGCCAGCAGGGGTGATTGCGGAGGGCGGAGCAGCGGGCCAGTTTGCGTTGACTTCGCTCGAGCGGTATCGCGAGCTAGTGCGTGAAGCGGGGGGCGGTGCGCCGCAACGGCGGAGTACAGGGGGACGAAATGCAGCGATCGCAACGCTGGCCCGCGTCCCTCGTTTTTCAGATTACGGTTCAGTGAGAGATTTTCCGGCTCTTGATAAAACCTCGATCCTTTCTCCTCATAATAAGTTTGGAACCGTCTCTATACGAGAAGTATATTGGACCGCTGCAGATGCACTCGGTATTTCACATTCGTTTATTCGCGAGCTATTTTGGCGCGATTTTTTCACTCACATCGCGTGGCATTTCCCCCATGTTTTTTCAGGAGCATTTCATCGTCGGTACGATCGCATACCGTGGGAAGAAGATAGTGAAAAGATGGCGCGGTGGTCCGCGGGGATGACCGGATATCCGATCATTGATGCCGGAATGCGGGAGCTTCAAGCGACAGGATACATGCACAATCGGGTAAGAATGATTGTTGCTTCGTTTCTAACAAAAGATCTCCATCAATCGTGGCGAATGGGTGAGGCATTGTTCGCGCAGCACCTTACGGAATACGACCCAGCTGTTAATAATGGTAGTTGGCAATGGGCGGCATCGACTGGGTGCGATGCACAACCGTATTTTCGAATTTTCAATCCATGGCTCCAGCAGAAAAAGTTCGACACGGAAGCGGTTTACATAAAACGTTGGGTGGCGGAATTTGCGGGTTGGTCCGCAGCGGCGATTCATCGATTGGCAGAGCCGAGCGCCCCCCGTCCGCGCGGATATCCGCCGCTCATCGTTGATCACGCTGAGGCAAAAGGGTTTGCAATTGAGTTGTTTCGTGGGGTGGGAGAGGAATCGTGATCGGAGCACAAGAGAGAGGTGCGTTTAAGATATAAGTAGACTAGGTGATTCGTAGGACGAAAAACATCCACTCGCAGTAGGGCGCGGGCGATTGCGGGGTTGTTGGTGGCTCAATGACCATGCTGAACCTCGAAGTCTGCTAGTCAGAGAACTCCACGAAGAGCGGCTAAAGGAGAATCGCAGATGTGTATAATATTAAGGCTCTCAATCAGCGCACTCATGATCGCCATAACCTCCAATTTAGCCCTCGCTCAAGAAGCGATACGGTTAAGGAGGCACGACCAACGGCAAGTTTTTGCCTCCGGGTACTCCCCAAAGGCCTCAATGTGTCGGGGTGTTGCTATTATCTCACCCGGTGCAGGAGGATCCGAACAGGGATACCAGTATCTAGGCGAAGCTTTATCTGGCCTAGGATACCAAGCGGTTGTTGTCGGTCATTCGGAGAGTGGCGGACGAGCCCTTTTTAAATACCTGCGCGGCAACGGGCTTTCCGATGGGTTAGTGAAATTAACGACCGATGCGAGCGCATATCGAAGTAGGTTAATGGACATCGCAGCGGCAAAAGCGTGGGCGCGTGGACGGTGTCGCGCACCAGAATCACTCCTTATCGGGCATTCGATGGGTGCTGCAACCGTGATGATGGAGGCAGGTGGACATAGCAACCTTGAGATTCACGGTGAGGATTCCTTCGATGCCTATATCGCTTTATCTCCACAGGGAGTCGGAGCAATCTTCCCTGAACATGCGTGGAGAAATATCAAGAAACCTGTGCTCCTCATAACAGGAACTCGCGACAACGAGCTAGGTAAAAAATCGTGGAAAACTCGTCTCGAACCTTTTTATGATATGCAGCCGGGATGCAAGTGGCTAGCGGTTATCGATGGTGCTACCCACATGAATCTTGCCGGCCGTGGTTTCTCACGGAATGTTGAGGGGCTTTCCGTTCAGACAATCGATCACTTTTTAAAAGCTATGCACCGTGGCAAATGCAGTCCTCCACCTAAAATGAAGGGTCTTGAGCTTTCGATGAAGTAGGCGGCTCACTCGATCTATATCTCAGAGGCGTAGAGGTTCCTACTCACTATAGGCATTTTTGATAGACCAATCCTCTGAATCTCTACGATCACCTCTCAAACAAAAAAGATGGGCTGGCTGAATGGTTGCCTCGTTCCAACCCGTACCCGCCCCGGTCCCCATCCCCTCTCTTTTTTACCTCTCACTCCGCCACACTACCGTTTAGGCAGCTCTTCGTCGGGTACTAATTGAGCGCATTGGATCTAATATGGCGCTTCGTAGCCGCTTTGGACATATACCCAAATAAGCAGCGACGTTTCTAAATGAGAGAACGTAATCTTCTGCGCCTTCCTCTACCGTTGAATCCATGTAAGCAAGCGCATCTTCTCGCAGCTCACCACCTGCGCGCACATCATCGACTACCCGCAAAACCATTGCCCGCATCAGCTCTCCCATAGGGCTTGCCGCGCTGCTTGATTGATAGCTTCCATCGATATGCGGAAACCGACCCGCTGTTCCTTCGCTTCCCTGAAAATCAAAAGACATATAACTCCCTCAATCCTCAAAAACTTATTACAAATCGGGAGATGCACCCCTTCGTAATCTTTGAGGCTGCGAAATAAGGGCTTTCGGACGATGGCACCGCTCATTCGGCCCATACATCGATTCGAAAGGACGAGGAAAAATCCTCAAAATATGCCTGATATTTCTCCGGTTTTTCCTCGTCCTTTCGAATCGAGTCTGAGCCAAAGCAGCGGCACCCTCGCCTCGAACCCCCTTATTTCGCAGCCTCTTAGAGAAGCCTGCGCAAGCATCTCTTAAAGACCCTCTATCTCCCCCGATTTCGAGACCGAAACCGAAATCCACTAAAACTAGGTTATGGCTAAATTTCGCTGCATGTCGCACTTGTTTTCGGATTGGTCGAGGTGCCTGGCACCATAATGAAGTAGCAGAGGGGACCCGATTATGGTGCCAGGCACCTTTTTGCTCACTGTAACTGCCGGAATCATCGACAAATTAGCTGCTTTTTAATGCCAGCTACTGGCGGTAGGTGTCCGCTCAAGGTACGGTACTGACCGTGTCGGAGCTGTTGGCTGACGGGGGTGCCGTTAGTCATATAGCGCCTGCCATCTGTTGAACATTAGCTTTTGGAGCTTCCCAATGAACGACCTAGCCTCATTCTCTGTATTACTGGATCGCTACGCTGACCTCGTTGCAACGGTTGGGATGAATGTTCAGCCCGGGCAGATCGTTGCAGTTCGAGGAGAGGTTATTCATCGCGAGCTGATGTTTCGAATTGCGCGGCGGGCGTACCAGAAGGGTGCCAAGCTCGTACAGATGGATCTTATAGAACCGCGACTCGGCTATGAGAGAGTTGTTTCAAGCTCCGATGAGGATCTCGATACTGTCTCTGAGGCGCAGCGTGCTCGGTTTAATGAGCTTGTAGATCAACGTGGCGCAACCTGCCGCATCGTCGGCGAAGAAGATCCTCTGCTCATGAGTGAGCTCGATCCAAATAGAGTAAATCGGGCTGAAATCGGGGCGCGCCGAGCGCTGAAGCGGTTTTATGATGAGGGTATCTCGAAAAATCTTGTCCAGTGGACGATATGTGCAGGTTCGACTCCCGGATGGGCGTCTCGCGTTTTTCCCGAGCTTGCCCCAGAGGAGGCACATGTACGGCTCTGGGATGAGATATTTCGTATCACTCGCGTCGACACACCCGATTATCTCGAGCGGTGGGAGGCTCACAACAATGCACTCTCGCGAAGAGAGCGGCTACTGAATTCCCTCAACATTGCGTCGCTCCACATTACCGGTCCGGGAACTGATCTTACTGTCGGTCTCTCACCGAAAGCTCGCTTTGTCGGAGGTGCAAAACACTCCGTTCGAGGGGCGCTGTATGAAGCGAATATTCCGACTGAGGAATGTTTTACGACACCCGATTGGCGCGAAACTCACGGTGTAGCGCGAGTTACACGGCCTGTAACGATAAACGGAGTGCTTGTTCGAGATATCGTCCTTGAATTTTCTGAAGGGACCATAGTTCGAACGGAAGCATCATCAGGCAAAGAGACACTCGATGCTTATCTCGATTCAGATGTTGGGGCGCGACGGCTGGGTGAGATTGCCCTCGTGGGAGTTGATTCTCCGATCTATCGGAGTGGGCTCCTATTTGAGGAGATCCTTTTTGATGAAAATGCTGCATGTCACTTTGCAGTGGGCTCTGCATATCACTACTGTCTTGAGGGTGGGCCGGAGATGTCAAAAGAGGAGCGAGAGTCGATTGGGTGCAACGACAGCCTCGTTCACACTGATTTCATGATCTCGGATGATACGGTTGATGTGCGTGCTACTCTGCGCTCTGGGGAGAAACGTTTCCTTCTCGAGAAGGGGGAGTGGCAGGGGGATTTGCGGTAAGCTCTGTAGCAACATCGTGACAACGGCCGAGCATCCGAACAAAGGATGCTCGCCACCCAGCAGCGCAGAGACTCTGATAGGTTACAAATCGTTGTTCAAAATCCCGAACGAGCCGAGATCTTTTATTAAGATGCCGCTCGAGGGGAGCGATCTCTGAGGCAGGTTTTGCTTCCACAAAGAGCTGGGACATCACATTCCCAGATAACCACACAAACCGCCGCTGCCTATCGTTCTCTTCTCCCGTAAAGTTCGAAAATTCAGTTATGCTTTTCACGAACTCTTCATTTTGAGAGAGTAATTGGGACGATTTAGCGAGAAACTGCTTTTCCTCCTCTTTGATTTCATCGTCCTGCGCGTGCACGCTTTCGAGCGCAACATCAATCAACTTTACCTGTTGATACACGGAGAAAAAAATTCCCGCTGTCGCCACGAATATGAGCAATATCACCGCAAGGGACGATTTAAGCACGAGCTTCATTTATTACCTTACATCACTTCTCAAGAGAGACTCTCCGCCCTCAAAGAGTCACCGTTTCTTAAGTAAAAAATAGAGGACACCCGATTGCTTCATGAGACCAGCTACATCCTCACTCTCAGAACCTCGTCCGGTGAAGAGATCCACCCGTCCAGCCCCTTTAATCGCATCACCAGCATCCTGATTTAGCACTAATCCATTAAAGGTCCGGCTCGTTACACTTGCTTCTCCTTCGACGGAATGGGGAAGATCAGTGATAAGAAAAGCAAGCGCTCCGGGTGGGAAGAGACGAGCATCGGTTGCAATCGTGCGGTATGGTGTTATCGGTACTCCGATGCTACCAACTGGACCCTCTTGAAGGGGACGAAAAAATACATAGCTTTCATTATAGCTAAAAATTTCATCGTGTTCCTCCGGATGAGCGCGAAGATACTCACGAATCGCCTGCATCGATATCTTTTCAAGAGGCACTATACCTCGCTCAACCAGCACTCGGCCGATCGGACGGTAGGGGAGTCCATTTTTGGCCGCAAACCCCACACGCATCCGTTCTCCATTTTCCAATACAATCGTTGCAGAGCCCTGAATATGGATAAAAAATCGATCTATCGGATCTTTTAGGTAGACGATTTCGAGCCCTTTGCCTTTGAGCATGCCACCGGCATCGATCTCACGCCGAGAGTAGTAGGGGATGATTTCGCCATTCGATGTTAAACGACCGACCCTTTCAGGGGCTGGATCGCCAACCCGCAGACTGAGCGCAGGTTCTCGGAGTCGAACGAGGTCCGGCGGAGGGGCATAGAGTGGGAACCGATATACTTCATCGGGCACGGTCGAACCCTCGACCTCTGCCTCATAGTATCCCGTGATAATACCTCTCTCTGAAGACGCTTTGTAGAAATAGTAGTTTTCGTTGAGATAACGGAAAAAATTGGGAGAGAAACCTTCTTGCTGTAGTCTAGCCTTAAGATCTTCGAGGGTCTCAATGATTGCAGAAACAGGAACAAGATCATTTCCAAACCGCCGCTCCGTGGCGGGAGAAAGTTGGCGGAAATAGCTCAAGGAATGATCGATTGCCCGAATCAGCGACTCCGGTTCGCCCGTATCACGGAGCGGAGGTGGCACATATCGCACTAGAGCAGTTTCGGGAGTGATGGGTCGTTCGCTTACCACGCTCGAAGTTCGAGTCAAGCGGATCCCCATCCAAATAGCCCCTACAACGGCGAGCACGAGGCTCGCCCCGAGGGCATACCAAAGCGAAAACAGAGATGTCGACCGCGTCTTCATAGAGGGTGCGCGAAACAGGGAGTCACTAAGCTACCCGTCATTCGATGCGGGTCACCGCAAAACCTTATCACGTATGGTATCGGTTTGACACGGCAGATATGAAGCAATAGGTGTTGCTGAAAGAGGTTAGGTTAACAGAAATCAGGCAGGTTAATCTTTACTTGATGGTTGGAACTTTGGATTTCCTTTCCCCTATTTTCTTCAAAAAATACACACGGCTGAAATGTAAAATAATCAACTGCTAATCTTTTATTATCGACATCTCTCGCTAAGCCCATAAAAACTATTCGGACTACTTCACCCCAACCGCCTCGGCAACAGCTTCCCCAAAGGCAGAGGTTGATACGGCGGGTTCGCCCTCTTTGCAAAGATCAGCTGTTTTAATCCCCTTAGCGAGGACGGTATCGACTGCTCGTTCAATTATCTGCGCTGCACCCTCTCTTTTCCATGAATAACGGAGCAACATCGCGAGCGAGAGGATCTGTCCTATCGGATTTGCTATTCCTTTACCCGCAATATCGGGGGCCGAGCCGCCCGCAGGTTCATAGAGACCAAATCCGTGCTCGTTCAAACTTGCCGATGGCATAAGACCGAGCGAGCCGCCAAGGACCGATACAATATCAGAGAGAATATCTCCAAAAAGATTTGGACAGAGTAAAAGATCGAATTGCTTCGGATTACGAACCAACTGCATTGCGCAATTATCGACAAGTTGGTGTTCAAGCGATACGCCAGGAAAATCAGATTGGATCGCTGAGACAACCGATCGCCAGAGTCGCGATGTGTCGAGGACATTTGCTTTATCGACTGAAACAACTCGTCCGCTCCTAGATTGAGCTAACGAAAAAGCAAGGCGGGCTATCCGTACGATCTCCTCTTCTCGATATACGGCCGTATCGGTGGCAATCCTATTAGGGCTTTCTCCTGATGTTATGTGCTCACCGAAATATATATCACCGAGCAGCTCCCGAATGACGACAATCGAATGTCCACCCGGAATCAATCCGGGACGTAGCGGCGAGAGATACTCAAGACCAACCGGTACCCGCAACGAACGAATATTCGCGAAAAAACGAAACTCTTTTCGAATCGCCAATATCGAGTTTCGTTCACAATTTATCCACTTTGGTGAGGAAGCTTCCGAAATTGGGCCTCCGACTGAACCAAATAATATCGCCGATGAACGACGACAAAGCTCGATTGTTTCCCGCGGCAGATGCTCACCGAATTCCTCGAACGCAGCACCGCCAATAAGCCCAAACTGAAGCTCGGTCGAAAATTGCTCACGCTCTTCGATGGCTCGTAAAACAGTGAGCGCAGCATCAACAATCTCTGGGCCGATACCATCTCCAGGTAAAACGGCAAGTGTATAGCGATCATTCGCCATCGTGTTACTCCTCCTCTTCAGAGATCCCCGCCAACGAGAACGCACGGGGCTCCTGTGCATACTCTTTATCGATATAGGCCCGATTGACCGCATCCAGAAGCGCCTTCATTGCAGCTATCTCAATATCGCTATCTACTCCAACTCCGGTCCAGGTTTGATCTCCACCATTGCGAATAACGATCCGTGAAACGCTTCTCGAACGAGCTCCCTGCTCCTCCGATTCAGCTCGATGCGATAGAATCTCCGTGTTTGGAAATTCGCCATCTATTAGCTCCTTGAGCGCTACGAGAGCCGAATCATCCCCCTCTCTACTACCGACAAATTCACCGGTCTTCCCAAAAAAGCTCCCGCGCAGAGTGACACCGGCCTGGCCTCCCTCTTTTCGATATTGGAAAGAATCGATACGAGCGATTTTTCGATAATCAAAATATCCCTCAAGAAGCTCATCCTCTGTTATACCTTTGCGCCGATCCTTGAAGATATTTTTGATGTGCTGAGCTATCGCAGCTTTTTCGTGATCATCACACCGATAGCCGCGGGCCTCGATAAGAGCCTTTGCATGATTCCCACCAGAAAGTGGTCCAAATACAATTGAGATCTCACGCCCAATCGAACGAGGATCAAACGGTTGATAAGCGAGAGGATTGCGGAGAATCGCGTTGGTATGACCTCCCGATGAGTGCTTGCTCGCGTTGTCTCCAGTTATGGGCCAATGAGGTTGGCGCGGAAGCATGTGACGGCGTACAAAATCGGACACCGCCTGTAAACGGCATCTATCGGCTCGAGTCCAAAATGGGCTATTTCCCCCAGCTAAAGATCCAAAATGCTCAATTGCGAGAATCACCTGTTCAATGGCGACATTTCCAGCACGCTCACCAATTCCATTAATGCAACCCTCAACCTGTCGGGCTGGTCCACGAAATACCCCCTCGAGCGAATTGTCGAGCGCAAGACCAAAATCGTTGTGACAATGAACTGACCAGGTTACCGAACGATCGGAAAATTCAGCGCCGATAATTGCGGCGTGTCGATTCATCTTTGCAACGAAATAGTCGTCACCCTGCATCCGCGAAGCACCCCCAATCGTATCGGGGCAATTGATAACGGAAGCACCGGCTTGAACCGCGGCACGAATGAGATCGGTAACAAAATCGAAATTTTCGCCCATACGAGAATATCCCTCGGGGCTAAACTCAACCTCACACCCTGCAGCTACCGCCTGTTCAATATATCTACCCACCTCCGAGATGATTTCGGAGAAATCGTGTGCTCGACGACCAAGAGATGCAACCATAAGGGCTGGATCCACCGGTACATAGGTATGCACCCTCGCCTTACCCAACGGAATTGCTCCACTCAGCGCCTCGATGGTTCGGTCTATCTGGTCTCCGCGAAGCTGACACAATCCCGCAATAATCGGCCCATCACTCTTTGGCGCGAGCTCCGCGGCTATGCGGCTAACAATCTCAAAATCAAGCTGACTCGCTGAGGGAAACCCCGCTTCAATAACATCAACTTTAAGTGATGCTGCAAGATGCGCATATTCGAGATTTCGCTCAAAGCTCATGCCCGCTCCGGGACACTGCTGTCCATCGCGCAGAGTTGTATCGAAAATCTTGACTTGATTAGTCGAGTCGATTTTTTGATTCGCTTCCATATACTGTGAAGGTGTTTATTGAGGAGCAGCTTGCGAACCGTTGGCAAGTCGGACCGATTTCCAACTTGCCAACGGTTTAAATGATAGTTCGTGAACTAGGCTTTAGGTCTTAGCGCCCGAACCTGCCTTCCAGCTCGCCACAGCTCAGATTCAGCTACCTCTGCAAGCTCCTTATCAAGTTTTGCACGATAATCTGACTCTCCGTTCTTGGCGATGACGTGCTTTGCTTCTCGACCTGAGGCGACATTTTCGTAAAGCTCATCAAAAACAGGAGCTACTGCTTCGCGAAACTTGTGCCTCCAATCGAGAGCTCCCCGCTGCGCGGTTGTTGAGCAGCACGAAAACATCCAATCCATGCCATTTTCGCCAACAAGCGGCACCAAACTCTGAGTAAGCTCTTCAACCGTCTCGTTGAAGGCCTCGCTCGGAGAATGACCATGAGCGCGAAGCAACCGATATTGCGCTTCGATAACTCCTGCGAGAGCCCCCATCAATATGCCCCGCTCACCAACTAGATCGCTGACAACCTCTTTCTGAAAGGTCGTCTCAAAGAGATATCCCGAACCAACGCCGATTCCCAAAGCGGTGACCCGATCGTGCGCTCGTCCCGTGGCATCTTGATGAATTGCAAAGCTCGAATTTATTCCCTTTCCTTGCTGAAAAAGGCGGCGCACACTCATCCCCGAACCTTTCGGCGCAACTAGAAACACATCGATATCGCTTGGTGGAACTATCTTGGTATCCTCCGAAAAAACGATTCCAAAACCGTGAGAAAAGGCGAGCGCTTTTCCGGCAGAGAGACCAGCCTTAATCGCAGGCCAGGTTTCTATTTGTCCAGCATCAGAGAGAAGGTTAAGAACAATTGTTCCTTTTTTTGCAGCCTCTTCTATCGAAAAGAGAGTCTCGCCAGGAATCCACCCATCAGCAACCGCTTTATTCCATGAGGCCCCGCCCTGACGTTGCCCGATAATGACCCGAAACCCGTTGTCTCTTAAATTAAGCGCCTGAGCTGGACCCTGAACGCCATATCCGATAACTGCGATCGTCTCTGACTCAAGAGTCGCTCGGGCCTTCTCAAGCGATACCTCATCTCGCGTTACAACTGATTCCTCTACATCACCAAATATCATCCGTGCCATACGTTTCTGTGTCCTTAAATTATGCTACTACACCTTTTTTCAGGGCTAAAAGCCCCATCTCCCTGAGAGCCTGAATGTATCGCTTCGTCCCACCGCGAGGGGATCGCAGCCATGCTAATCCGACCCGAACGAACAAACTCGATAATACCAAAGGGACGGAGCGCAAAGAGCGCATCACTCACCTCTTCTACTGCTCCCGTTCTCTCAAAGATGAGAACGTGCGTACTCTCTGAGACCAGAACTAAATGGTGATCTTCTATCACCTGAGAGAGACCACCATCCTCTCTCCTTAATATTTTTATCAATGCAACCTCTCGGCTGACGATCGCCTCATCCTCTCCGACAATGACCTCATGAACCTCGATGATTTTCCGGATCTGTTCGGCCAATTTTCCTGCAATATCTTTCTCCGCATTGATTACGATCGTGTAGCGCGAGACACCAGGAAATTCCGTTTCAGAAACGGTCAACGATTCGATATTAATCTTTCGTCGTGTGAAAACAGCGGTCACCCGATGAAGTAATCCCGGGTTATTATCTGAAAAAACGGTCAAGCAAACACTGTGCGCCATAGCGAACTCTTTCGGGTAAATTCTTCAAAAAACGGCTATTTTCGCGCTACGAATGATATAGTTTTCGATCGCGATCAACGCCCCTAACTACTTTAATCGAATATCTGATACTCCCGTTCCAGCCGATATCATCGGAAAAACATTTTCCTCTTTTTCGACCTGCACCTCGATTAGACAAGGGCCGGGAGTTTCGAGCGCCCACTGGATCGTTTCGTCAAGATTTTCCCGCTCAGAGACTCTCTTCGCAGGAATTCTGAAGGCTTCAGAGAGTTTTACAAAATCAGGATTATCAAGATGAACAAATGAATAGCGACTATCAAAAAATAGCTCCTGCCACTGACGAACCATTCCAAGAAAGTTATTGTTGAGAATCACGATCTTCACCGGAGCTTTCTCCTGAGCAATAGTCCCCAACTCCTGACAGGTCATCTGAAAACCACCATCGCCAACAATCGCAAGCACGGGCCTATCCTCAACGGCGAGGGCGGCACCGAGTGCAGCGGGAACTCCGAATCCCATAGTTCCTAACCCACCTGAAGAGATCCATCCATCAGTTTTCGCATAGCGATAATACCTAGCGGTCGCCATCTGATGTTGGCCAACATCAGTTACCGTGATCGCCTCTCCCTTTGTTGCCTCTGATAATCGATGAATCACCTCTGCCATCCTGATTCCACCTGAGGATGGAGTGACCTCAGGCGCGATCACGGTCTCAAATTCAGATTCATAGAGCTCTGCAAATCGAGCAACCCACTCGGGGTGAGTTCTAACATTCACCCTATCGATTAGCGCAGAGAGTCCTTGCCTTGCATCGATACGCAATCCCACATCAACCTGAACAAGCTTATTTATCTCCGCCCGCTCAATATCTATATGAACTATCTTTGCTTGCTTTGCGTATGAATTCACCGTGCCGGTTACCCGATCATCAAAGCGCATTCCTACCGCAACGATTACATCCGCCTCGTTCGTCAGAATGTTTGGTGCATAATTGCCGTGCATCCCCAACATTCCACCGTACAATGGGTGACGTGTAGGAAACGCTGAAAGTCCCTGCAAAGTTAGCCCAACTGGAGCGCCAGTTTTTTCGGCAAATATCTGAAGTTCTTTTTGAGCCCGTGCAATAAGAACACCCCGTCCAGCAAGAATCAGGGGACGTTTGGCTTCGTTGATTAAGTCTGCTGCACGATCGAAATCATCATCAGACGGTGTAGTGTGAAATGCTCGTCGAGGCGGATCGTAAAAAGCTCTCTGATAGCGAGTCTTTTCTAGCTGCGCATTCTTTGTAATATCTACAACGACCGGCCCCGGTCTACCCGATTGTGCTATTGCAAATGCTTTAGCCAAAACAGAGGGAATTTCGTCGGGAGAGGTTACCTGATAATTCCACTTTGTAATCGGAACGGTTACTCCGATAATATCGGTCTCCTGAAACGCATCGGTACCAAGAAGACTGCGACCGACCTGCCCCGTTATACAGACCAGCGGAGTCGAATCCATTAGAGCATCCGCGATACCAGTTACGAGATTTGTCGCTCCTGGTCCAGAGGTAGCGATTGCAACTCCGCATCGCCCAGTTACCCGCGCGTACCCCTCAGCCGCGTGAGTAGCCCCCTGCTCGTGCCGGACTAGTACATGCCGGATTCGGTCCTGGTAGTGGTACAGCGCATCATAGGCGGGCATTATCGCCCCTCCCGGATATCCAAAGACCACCTCGACCCCAAGGTCAACGAGCGAACGCATAAGAGCTTCTGCACCGGTAATCTCTTCTTCCGCAGATGAGTAGCTGCTCTGTTCAGCCATATATCAAAGTCCCAGCAAATAAGTTTGGAGAAACGCTCCCCAGGCAATACCGATAAAAAAAAACCCCCGCACCGGTTGTTAGTCGGTGCGGGGGCTTTACGCCACAGTCGCCTAGCAAGGCGGCCCGCACCGATTAGTAAGGAGTACGACGACAAGTAACACTGTTCCGGTTCCGGTAATTGCGATACCAGAAGAATCGAAACTTGTTAGGGTGCGCCGCTCGGAGCGGAAGGGCAGTTTAATCATAGCAGGAAGGGTATCCTGAAAAACGATGGTTTGTCAATCAATGAGCTCGCTCCGCATTGTGGGTCAAAAATCAAGAATTCTTTTGCTTCAGTAACATTAGTTCGACCTATAAAGGCGCTATCAAGAGCGGTATTTAATTGCTTATCGATAGAGGAAGATTTTCTGAGTTCAAGATTTTTTTCCTAAGAGGCTGCGAAATAAGGTGGTTCGAGGCGAGGGTGCCGCTGCTTTGGCACAGACTCGATTCGAAAAGACGAGGAAAAACCGGAAGAATATCAGGCATATTTTGAGGATTTTTCCTCGTCTTTTCGAATCGATGTATGGGCCGAATGGGCGGTGCCATCGTCCGAAACCCCTTATTTCGCAGCCTCTAAAAGTTTTTCAAGTTCCTGAAGACGTTCAAGAGCCTCAGTCAATTTTTGTTGATTTTCCTCCGCACGAGCCTTCTCCTGATCAGCTCGTTTTTTCTCCTGCTCTTCTCCTTGTCGAGCTTGCTCTGCTCTCTCTTTATGCTTCTGAATTTCTCTATCTTTATCCTCAAGC
>JBIJBT010000012.1:0-45768 GCA_044345055.1 Bdellovibrionota bacterium | reverse complement strand
GGCCCCCTCCTTGCGGGGAGCACCATCCTTATCTACGAGGGTATCCCCACCTACCCACATCCCGGTCGCTACTGGGAGATTATCGACAAGCACCACGTCACTCACTTCTACACCGCTCCAACCGCGATACGGGCTCTCCAAGCGCTCGGCAACGATCATATCGAGCCGTATCACCTCTCTTCGCTCCGGGTATTAGGCTCGGTCGGCGAACCGCTCAACGAGGATGCATGGCATTGGTATCACCATCATATCGGCAAAGAGCGTTGCCCTGTCGTTGACACCTGGTGGCAAACTGAAACGGGGGGAATCATGATCGCCCCACTCGCGGGAATAACCCCGACAAAACCGGCACACGTGACCCTGCCCCTTCCCGGTGTTCAGCCCGTCATCGTCGACACGACTGGCAAGGAGCTTACCGGCAATAGTGTTGAAGGAAACCTCTGCATCAGATTTCCGTGGCCCGGCATGTTGCGGACGACCTTCGGAGATCACGAGCGGTGTCGTCAGAGCTATTTTTCGCAGTATCCCGGGCTCTACTTCACTGGTGACGGCGCGAAACGGGACGAGAACGGCTACATAAGAATATTGGGTCGGGTTGATGATGTCATTAATGTATCAGGACATCGACTCGGCACCGCCGAGATCGAAAACGCGATAAATGAGCACCCCAAAGTCCTTGAATCAGCGGTGGTGGGATACCCCCATCCGATAAAGGGAGAGGGGATCTACGCCTACGCGATCGTCGACCTCACCGATCGTTCCGAGGAAAACCTCGCCCGCGAAATAAAGGAAACCGTTGCCCGGATTATTGGCCCCATAGCACGCCCCGAGGTTGTACTTCTTGTTCCAGGACTACCAAAGACCCGTTCCGGAAAGATCATGAGGCGGATCTTAAGATCAATCGCAGCGGGTGCAACCACAAACTTCGGCGACACCTCGACTCTTATTAATCCCGAGATAGTTGAGCAGATCGTTGCTGCTGTTGCGTTGCACAAAGGCAAGATAGAACATGCGAAAAGCGGTGGATGAATACCAGAGGTATCGGAGCACATCGTTGTCGAGGAAGGTGGAAAAACTTTTTCAAAAAAATTAAAATCGAGAATTGCGACAGTTTAAGGTAAATGGTGCATAACAGGGAAAGTGGTTCGATTATTGATTAAGGGGAGTAGTGTAATGGGAGTAGGTCCAGAAGGTAAGCAAGCGGGAGCCGCCCCAACAGCCCCCGCCTCCCTCCCTGCGGCAGTGCCGTCACCGGCATCTCCCTCACCGGCATCCAAGGTTCCTCCGACGCTAACCGTACAGACTGACAATGGGGGCTTTGCGACGTTCAATTCCCCTACCGAGGCGTCGATCGTTCCGACTCCAGGAACAGATACCAAGAAAAATCCAGTAATTCAGCTTAACCCGGATCCTAATCGCACAAACGAGGCGGTTCTCCGACTAACGGGAAATGTAACGAGCTCTGGGCCGGTGGACCCTCAATCAATAGCCCGAGTGATAAAATTTATTAAAGAAAGCGGGAAGGTTACCACCGTCCCCCCAAAGGATGCACCTTCGTTGGTCGTGTTTGGGCCCGATGGTAAACAGTTGTATGTTCAGGCCGGGGGGACATGGTGCAAGTCGGTGCCGAGCGTTACCGGGGGCTTGGGTGTTACGGGAGGTCCGGGAGGAGTTGGGGTGGTTGGGAGCGCCGGGCTTCAGAATACTAAAGGTTGCACAAAGCCTATGCCCGGAGGTTTGACCGAGCAAACCAGCCAAACCAGCGCAACTTCCGTTCTGGGAGGGTTTTTTGGATCTTCCCCAAATGTTGGGATGACGGTCTCGAAATCCTCTCAAGGAAGCGAGTCTTGGGGATCTCAGCCAGTTAAGAGTAGCTTGCATGGCTTCTCGGGATCAGCGAGCGGACCTCTACCCTCCGCTCAGGTATCATTCCATTCCTCGAACAGTGGGCCTTCCGGGAGTAATTCTTACTCTGCCGCTGTCGGCATCGACCCGTTTGGCCCAAACGCACGATTAACGTTATCGAACTATGACTTGAATAAGGGAGGAGCAGACTTCCAGTTGGGATTGCGAAATCTGCAAGTGGCCGGAATCCAACTCCCACTATCGGGAGCCTTAGCAACTTTCCGCCCCCCGAATAACCTGGTACCAGTGACAAACGTGCCTAACGGCACCCTCGACCTATTAGGAACTGATGGTCGTCCTACTGCTACCATCGGCGCAATTGCAGGAATTCCTGGCCCTGTACCGGTCATCCCCGTTTTCATTCCGGGGCCTAATCTCGTCCCCGAACGACGACTCCCCCTTCCCGAGGAAACTATCCAGGCTCTCAACGCTACGGATATGAGTCGCATCGCGGAATCAGGGCTATCGAAGAAAACTCTCGCTACCTTCAATAGCATCCCCGAGGCATTACTCCGTGGGCGCGACGGTCAATCGTTGCAACCTTCCTCGGAAAAGGGAAGATCGGTAACGATTACCTACGTCCCTGCTGAGGCGGCTGTCCATGTATTTCCTCGTAGCGCTCAGTCAGACCAAACTGCTTTGCTTGATAATTTTAAGAAAATCACGGGGACCAATCCGCGCAACCCTGACGGCACGTTGATTCCACAAGAAAAGCTGAACGACGCTGTGTGGAGCTGGTTCAAAAAAAACAACCCCTCAATTGTGCCCCCTCTCGAAACGGCTGCAAAATCATCTGACCCTGCCGCAGCAAAGATTGCTGCGAAACAGCTTGCATCGTTACAGGCTGTCGCCCTTGCTCGAATTGGGGAACCAAACATACCAACCCCCGACACCCTTCGAAAGAACTTCGCGGCTGAAGTACGCGCTCAAGAATTGCGACACGGACCTCTCAAACCCGGCGAGGCCAGCCCTCTCCCCAAAATAAATCGCTATAAACCCACCTATGCTGACAAGTTTGAACTGACCTCATCATCATCAGGCAACGTAACACAGAAGGATGGACAAACGCGTGCGACAACCTCGATAACGGTTTCCGTCAAGACTCCCGACACCGAAGCCCGCCCATCAACGCGAGAACAGAAAACTGGTATCCGTGAACAAAGTTTGCGAGAGCTCACGGAGATAACTTATTCGCAAACTGTAGCGCCCGATCCCAAGGTACCAACAGCTGTTGTCCGGGGCCAGGTATATCAAGATGCTCGAAATGCAGAAAAGAATACGGTGCCTGATGTTTACAAACTCCTTGCATCGACCGCTCGACAGGGAGGAGACTTAGCCGGTACCCCGCTCAAGATCCTAGAGCGCTTCCCTCCTGCCGGAATACAAGCTCGGGGCGACCTAACCGAACAACGGGTCTCACTTCGAACAGCTTCAGGGGAGGTCTCGTTCGTCATTGATGCAGCCGGTATTACCGAGTCAGTAGATAATGGACAAAGATTCGCGATGGTGCCGTTCGTTCGAACGATGCGGGACAATAATGGGGGACCAACTGTCGACAAGTTCGTACAACCCGTCCCTCTGGGAGAGCAACAACTGACCCCCGCATCAAAACAGATTGTAGCGACCAGCACGTTATCCGCCGCCTTGCGTAATTGGGCAAATGAGCAGTCTGCCATCTCGTCAGGGAAGTAAGAAGTCCGCCGCAAGCGAGCGATACCATCTGCACTCCTGCGGCGAATGAGAACCAAAGCGGAAGATGGCGAGTAAAAATGGCTTATTATAGCCAAGAAGTGAATAAAGCCCCTGCACAGTCTTGACGGTTTTGATGCGCCGTGCACAAATGCAGAAGCAAAGGTTTTAGGCTGGAATAGCGATGGAATGATCGACCTTACGGGTTCGGTGGTGCCATCGGTATTCCATACCAATTCTTTACCATGGGATGCCAACTTTATCATGAAAAGGTTTTTTTTGGCTGCGGCCGCTCTGGCAGGCTCAATCCTCGCCTCGAACGCTCCAGCCCACGCATGCGCAACATGCGGTCTACCTACCCCCACTCCCCCTCCCGCCATTACCAATAATGGCGGTGCAGGAGGGATGGGCGGTCAAGGCGGTGCAGGAGGGATGGGCGGTCAAGGCGGTACAGGAGGACGAGGTGGTGATGGAGGTCACTCTACCTCAGCCAGCAGCGCCACCGCCCTCGGTGTGGGCAATGGCGGCGATTCCTACGCGCGTGGTGGGGCAGCGAACGTAACCGTCCTCAGCCTACCATCGCTGCCATCCCCATTTCCAGCAACAGGGGTGCCCTCGGAGTCATTTCGGTGGGAGCAAGGCGATGTCCGACTGGAGGCAGTCTGCCCAGTCCCAGTTTTTAACGCTGGGCTGGTTGGAGGACGAGCCCCATATGGTAGCTCTGCAGACTCCAGCTGGTACGTCAGTGGGGGGCTATCGTTTACTGTACCTATGGGGACAGTAAATTGCGCTGCTGTCCAGAAACAGCAGCAAAACAGGGCCTCTGCTCCCCCGGCGGCCAAGTAGGTTCTACCTCAGGACCACTCTCAGGGACGAATTTGCTTGTATAAGCAAGTTCGTCCCTTTTTTCTCCACTGTTCAAGTATTCCCAAACTCCCCCTTTTCTCCGCAATCAAGCACGCCCCCCGCTCAATCGATAAACCTCTAACACCACGTAGCCTACCTTTCATACTACGCGACTGCTCTGAAACACTCCCGCAATCAACCGAGCAATTTCGAGCGTCAAATCCAATCAAAAACCACCGTGCCTTAGCGCTCTCTTTTCTTGGCGCCCTATTTCTCTGAGCCACAGAGAAGCTATGACCAACCAAATAAGTTCGCCGCTCCCTTCAACCTAACCCAACTGCTCGAACCTCTCCTAATCTCTCACGTCCGATCTTAACCTCTCCTCCAAATCCACCCTGAACCCACCAATCCAACGTATCAGCCAAGGTCTCTTTGAGAGTAAACTGGGGCATCCAGCCCGTTTTTTCCTTGAGTTTCTCTGCAGAACCTACAATTAACGGCACCTCGGCGGGGCGCATTCGCTTTGGGTCGGGCTGGATGGTGACCGAAACACCGGTGATATCAATTAGGTAGCGCAGAATATCCGCTATCGATACACCATTCCCCGATGCTACGTTGAAAGTACCGGTTACTCCCTGATTGACGAGAAGGCGATAGGCGCGTACGACATCCCGAACATCGCTAAAATCACGACGCGCTCCGAGGTTGCCGACCTCAATGATTGGAGGTTGTTTTCCGTTAACTATCAACGCAAGCTGTTTGGCAAAAGCTGCAACGACAAAAGCTTCGCTCTGACGAGGTCCGGTATGATTAAAGGGTCGCGCAATAGTAACGGGAAGATTGTTTCGGCGTGCAAAGAGGAGCGCTACCTCCTCAGCCATAATTTTTGAAACCGCGTAGTCGTTGCGGGGAGCCGTGGAAATATCTTCGGTGATCGACTTACCATTATCGCCCGCCCCCCCATACACCTCGCCGGAGCTTACTACGAGCACGTGGGGTGGTTGAGGAAGGGCGGCGGCAGCTCCAAGAACAGCGTGAACTCCGCCCACATTCACCAGAAGCGATGCCATCGGGTCACCCGCTACCGCAGGTGGAGAGGCAATCCCCGCAATATGATAGACCGCATCGGGTTTTACCTCAGCAAGAACTCGCCGACACGCTTCTCGATCGGTAATATCGAGAGGCATCGTTCGGCATGAAAGCCCTGCACCCTCTCCGAAGGTGGTTCCGATAACTTCATCGCCACACGCCAAAAGATGCTCAACGAGGTGAGAGCCAACGAATCCTGATGCTCCAGTTACCAATGAACGCATCGTTTCCCCCTCACCACACTAGCTCTTACCACAGTCCTTTCACCACGCAGTATCGATTCTGAACTGCAATGACTTCCGATTCATCACAACATCTTTTAAAGCTGCCTTTCACCGGCCCCTTTACTACTGAGGTGCAACTTTTGAGATTCTATCAATATCGTGGGTCACCATCATCTCAATCATCTTCTCGAAGCTAACCGCCGGCTTCCATCCCAAATCTTTCTCGGCGCGGCTCGGATCCCCGACAAGAAGGTCGACCTCTGCAGGGCGCATAAACTGCTCATCAATCTTGACGAATCTGGTCCAATCAAGATCGGCCGCCGCAAAAGCGCACTCGACTAATTGCTGCACCGTCCATGTTTTTCCGGTGGCAACCACATAATCATCGGGTGTGTCCTGTTGCAACATCAGCCACATCGCCCGCACATAATCGCCCGCAAACCCCCAATCACGTTTTGCATCGAGATTGCCAAGTCGCAGCTCATTTGCAACGCCACACTTTATTTTAGCGACTCCATCAGTCACCTTTCGGGTCACAAATTCAAGCCCTCGGCGTGGGGATTCGTGATTAAACAATATTCCTGATACCGCAAAAAGGCCGTAACTCTCACGATAATTGACCGTAATGTAGTGACCATACGCCTTTGCGACTCCGTAAGGCGAACGGGGATAGAATGGGGTAAGCTCCGTTTGCGGCGTCTCACGAACTTTACCAAACATCTCCGAGCTCGATGCCTGATAGAAGCGAATCTCTGGATCTACCAATCGAATCGCCTCGAGTAATCGCGTCACGCCGAGCGCTGTAAACTCCGCAGTCAATATCGGCTGACTCCAGCTTGTCGGAACAAAGCTCTGCGCAGCGAGGTTATAAACCTCGGTCGGTCGCACATCACGCACAACACTAACCAATGAATGAATATCGAGAAGGTCGCCCTGAATCAACCGCACACTGTCGATCAGATGAGATATTCGGTCAAAGCGATCGACCGAGGAGCGCCGAACCATACCCACCACTTCGTACCCCTGTTCAAGGAGCAGCTCAGCCAAATAAGATCCATCTTGGCCCGATATACCAGTTATTAGCGCTCGTTTTTCCGCCATATACACTTCCTATATTCGCTTGAAAATTAATGTCCTGTTATAAATATTTCAGGCTAATTACTCTAGAGTAGGTCGTTTCTGCCCCTCTTTCGCAACTCTTCAACAACAAGTTTGACATCCTGTACCCGATCGCGAGAGCAGATGAGCAGCGCATCACCTGAATCAACTACCACAATGTTGGACACCTCCACGAGCGCACAGAGCCGATGCTCAGAGTGCACCGTACAGCCCTCGGATTCAATAGCAACAACATCTCCCCGAAAAAGATTATCGCGGGCATCATGCTCGAAATGATCGGCCCACGCATCCCACGAGCCGATATCATTCCATCCAAAGGGCTCTGACCACACCATCGCGCAGTTACGGGCAAGCTCAAGTACTCCAAAATCGATTGAAATTGACTCAAGCGGCTCAAACTCAACTTTTACAGCCTCCTCATAGGTTGGCGAACCAAGTGCCTCTGTTAACTTTCCAAGAGCAGTAAAAAGCTCCGGCATGTGCTCTTCAAAAGCATTCCATGCAGTCTCAACCGATGAGATAAACATCCCGCTGTTCCAACAATAAAGCCCAGAGCTAACATACTGCTCAGCCCGCTCCTGATTCGGTTTTTCATAGAACCGATGGACCATGTAAGCTGCCCCCCTGAGCGATGCCCCCCGTCGAATATACCCATACCCGGTATGAGCAGAGGTCGGAGGAACGCCGACCGTCACAATTAACGGCTCGGCCATCGCCAAAGATGCCGCCTCTTGTAACGCTGTCAATAGAAGATCTTCTCGCTCAATAGCGTGATCGGCGGGCAGAACTACCATCACCGCCGTTGGATCAACCGCTCTAATATGCGCCACGGCAAGGCCTATTGCTGCTGCCGTATTCCTCGGCAAAGATTCCGCGATGATTTGAGCACCCGGAACGTGCTCCTCGGCAAGTGCCCGTTGTACTTCGTTTGTCACTATCCACAGCCGACTATTGTCGCCGACTAATTCAAGAGCGCGACGAGCTGTTGCCTGAATAAGGCTCTCTCGGCCATCACCGAAGGGAAGAAACGGCTTTGGACGTGCCTTTCGACTCATCGGCCAAAAACGGGTTCCCTGTCCCCCTGCCAGGATAACGGCGTGGATATTTCCCGAGAGCACTTCCCTATTCGCCTCTCCCTCTTGATTCACCACCGCATCCCCTTTAGCCACATGACCTCTCTCAATCAACAATGATCTTAAGCCTAAAAATTCCTTACGATCCGTCTTTCCCGATCTCTTGAAGGTATTCTTTCAGCGCCACCTCCCAGTGAAGCGACGGCCGCCCAAGAAGCGCTGACAGCTTCCCGCAATCGAGCGCAGAATACCGAGGCCTTCGAGCAGGTCTTGAAAACGCCTCCGCCGTTGTTGGCTCAACAACAGCCCGCTCACCCGATGGCAATCTCACCGATGATAACCGCGCTATCGCCTCTGCAAAGGTAAACCAGCTAACTGCGCCCTCACACGCCGCATGAAGCACTCCCGAACACGGAATTCTACACAGATCTAAAACTACCTCAGCAAAATACCCAGTCCATGTTGGTGACATCCATTGATCAGCAACAACCGAAACCCGCTCACGCTCCCCAAAAAGCTTAAGCATTGTGCCCACAAAATTAGCACCCCGCTGACCGTACAAACTTGCTGTACGCACAACCAGCCCCTTATCACCGATTATCCTAAGCACTGCTCGTTCACCCTCGAGCTTCGTCCTTCCGTACACATTAATAGGATTTACTGGCGCATCCTCTTTGAGTGGCGCATCAGCTTCGCCATCAAATACATAGTCAGTTGAAATGTGGATAAGTCGAATCCCCCGCTGGTTGCAAGCTTCTGCAACCAGCTCTGCACCAAGAGCATTGACTGCATGAGCCCGCTCTGGCTCTTCCTCAGCTTTATCAACCGCAGTATACGCCGCACTATTAATAACTATTGAGGGAGCAATGTTCCGAACAATTCGGCTTACCTCCCCTCGATCGGTAATATCGACCTCCGATGTCACAGGAGCTACGATCTCGAAATTAAGATCACCCGCCTGCCGAATAAGATCGTATCCGAGCTGCCCCGAACCACCGAACAGAAGAATCTTCATAACTAACCATCTAATGCCACAACCCAAGGGGGCTTTTTTGTTGCTTTGAACGCAAGACTGCCTTAAAAGGGCAGCCACATTTAAAAGTATACTCGCGCCTCAACCAGAGCACACTTTTGTTTCCGCATTAACGCGGCTCCCGTAGTTCTGTTCGTAGTAGTCACGATAGGCGCCCGATTTAATTCGTTCCCACCATCCCCGATTTTCACGATACCAATCGATCGTTTCCTTAACACCCTTTTCAAAGGGAACTAATGGTGCCCACCCCAGCTCGTGACGAAGAAGCGAAGAATCGACCGCATATCGCCGGTCGTGACCGAGTCGATCTGCCACGAACTTAAGTAGAGATTCACTCTTTCCGAGCTGTTTTAGAATAAGAAGAGCAACTTCTCGATTCGGTTTTTCGAACTCGGCTCCTCCACCCACATTGTAAACAGCTCCAGTTCGACCCCCTTCAGCGATCATCACTAACGCTCGGCAGTGATCGGTAACATGGATCCAGCTCCGCACATTCATTCCATCGCCGTAAAGCGGAAGCTCCCGATCCTCAAGCGCGTTCGTTACGAATAGCGGGATAAATTTCTCTGGAAACTGATATTTTCCGTAATTGTTGGTGCATCGGGTGACAATAACGTCCTGTCCGTAGGTGTGTGCAAATGCAAGCGCAAGAAGATCTGAGCCCGCTTTTGATGCCGAATAGGGACTCGATGGAACAAGAGGGCTCTCCTCCGTAAAGGCTCCCGTTTCACCTAACGAACCGTATACCTCGTCAGTTGAAACGTGAATAAATCTACACGATGGATATTGCTTTGCTACTGAGAGCAAAACTTCCGTACCCACCACATTCGTAATAACAAATGGCGCAGCGCCCAAAATCGAGCGGTCAACGTGACTTTCAGCTGCAAAATGAAAGACCAAATCGAACGAACCCTCGCGAAAGAGAGCTGTCACGGCCTCGCGGTCTCCGATATCGCCCGCCACAAAACGGACTCCATCGCTTTCAACACACGATGCGATATTTTCAAAGTTTCCCGCATAAGAGAGGTTATCAAGAACAGTTATCTGCCACGAAGATCGGTGTTCCCCAACCCACCGGACAAAATTACTCCCGATAAAACCAGCTCCTCCAGTTACTAACACCTTCATGGTTTACCTCTCTCTCCGCCCAATATTCAGGGGTGGTTTAATTTCCAGTGAATCAACAGCTATTACTGAGTCTGTCCCATCATCGCCGCATTTCTGTACATCCATCCTTGCGCTAAATCTCCCAACCCAGTTAAAGCGAATCGAATATTGATTCGCTGATTATCGGGGTTGGTAGTCTTGCTCATCCCGACATCAACATGCCAGCAATTACATGCACTTACAAATCGAAGCGCTACTGCCTGCTCGATCGCGGTGCTTCTGACAAGATCATACTGAGAATATAGGCCAAATTTAACTCTGTCAGTTAGCACCAATTCAGCATTACCCCTTAGCTGATTTGTGGTGGAGTCATCTGGATTGAACGGGTCGATAAACGAGTAAGTCGTCCCTATTCGATCTCCTCTATCATCTCGAGCCGACAGTGTTGTACCCCAAGAGGTCAACGCACCGGAGTAAGGACTCACATAACTATTCGCAGCAACCGTGACGTAATTGGTGGGGTTCAACCCCGCAGCCAACCAAATGTCTGAGAAAGGCTCTCGAGTCGGATCGCTATCGTCCTGAGCTTCAACATGATCGTAACTCTCCCGTACCGCGAAGGTGACCAATTCCCTCGCATTCACTCTCCTTCCTTGCCGCGTACGATAATTCATCGAATTCGGGCCATCAAGAAACATCTCCGGGATACCCTCCTGAAAACCTAGTTCAGGGAGATCCGCAGGACGAGGTGCCAATTCCGGAATAATCGTCGAGGAACCGCGCCGACTCTCGAACTTTCCAAAGACCGAGGAGTCGAAACCAACTGTAATGAGACTTCTGTTGCGGATCCGGTCTACCGAGTCAAACAGAGGCAGAGAATCGTTATCAACATCAGGCACAAATGTGTACTGAAGAATTGGCTCAATCGTATGTTTGATCTTCACCAACTCAGACGAGGCACTCTCTGCTCCGAGACCAGTAAAATAACTCCAGAAGCCTCCCGCCTCAACCGGCATCGATTTTTCGAGGGCCGTCCCCATAGTATACTGAAAAGCGCCGGTTCGTCGATTCTCTGAGGAGGAAAAAGGGTCCGTAGGAGCGGTATCCTGCAGCTGGTAGAAGGTGTCGTATCCAGTTACCCCAACCCGACCAAAGAAAATATTTTTGTAGTGAAAAGGGACTGTTACCGAGGGAGCCAGATGAGTTCGAGTGCCGTCATACCCAACCTCTCGATCAAAAGAGGTTACCGTCCCTGACCCTCCAACTATCATCTTGAGGCCGAGCGGATTTGTGCCAAATGGGTATAGCCGATACGAACCATCAAGCGATGTCTCTGGTAATCGCTGAAAAATCGAGTCATCAGACTGCGCAATATCAAAGTCGATCACCTGGTTATATTCGCTACCCAAACTCGCTGTCAGTGAAGGGGTAAGGAACGACTGAAATAGCACCGAGGAGGTTTGATACCTCGTTGTTGCGAATCCAAAATCGGGGTCCCGAATCTCCCTCAGAAACTCGTCGTCGCTCGTATACCGGATATCCGCCGCAAAGCTGCTCGGCACGATCGCAGTATCATCAGAGCGCCAACTCTGACCATACATCAATCCAATTCGATCGGTCCCAATATCGGGAAGAGTCCCTGGAGGAAGGTCGGGAGGAACCTGAAGACCCCGCAACTCTCCCTCTCGTGCGGACTCATTAGAATAGAGGAACTTCCCACGTAGAGAGTTTCTCAGTGAGACCTCTTTGCGGAACTTGAAGCTAGAGCCATATCGCGATTCTGTCTCAACAAATGGGGTCACTGTAAGATCGGTCGACCCATCAAGCGGAAGAAATATCGGCTGCCAATAGCGAAATCCATCTCGATTGCTTTGGCCCAGCTGTGGAACTAAAAGCCCCGCTGCTCGGTCAGTTTTTACCGGAAAAACAAAATAAGGAGCGTACAGCACCGGCACGCCGCGTACTCGGAGCATCAGATCGGTAGTATGAGCGTAGCCCCCTTGCGTTATCGAAGCTCGCCGTCCCGAAAGAGACCACGGAATGTCACCCTCTCGACAATCACAGGTAGTTAATACCGTGTCCGTAAGTTCGTATTCGTTCTCCGAAAGCTTTACCGCCTTCCCCGCTTCGATTCGATAGCCTCCCTCTTCATAAGAGAACTGAACATTCTCGAAAACCCCAACCTCCTTATCGAAATCAACAACCCCTTTCTCCGCCGCCAACGACCCCGACGCCGAGCTGATTAGCAGACCGCCATTGAAGGATGCCTCTTTCGACTCAAGATTTACCGTAGCCTCTTCTGCCTCAACCTGCACACCACCGCGCGATACAACGACTCCTCCACGCGCCGAAATAGTTTTACCATCCTGAGAGTATTCGACATTTGGAGCACTCACCCCTACCGAATCTTCTTTCGGCTTTTCGACCGCCAAAGCTCCCTTGCGTTCAGCCTGGCGCTTCCGCTTAACTTGAGCAAGATCCTCCGAAAAGAGCCGTTGCCAGGTCTGATTCGATTGTACCTGATTCGACGGATCGACCGGCTGATCTTGTGCCGAAACAGCGGCTCCCCTAAGCCAAAACACCACAAATACGAACGTCACGAGAGCCAGGCAATAGATTGCCCTCACTGGGTGCATATTTTGACCCCTTTCAGTCATTCGACGGATCTCCTGGTTGTCGTGGATATCTTTTACCCCGCGCCGCTCTATCGAACCAACAATTGGTCGCAAAGTCGCGAGGATTTTCGCTCAGATCTCAACTCCCGTTAAGCGCCAAATCCAAGATTGCGCAACAATCGCGCAAGCTCATCGCGCATTTCGGCTCGGGGAACGATGCGATCGATCATACCGTGCTCCAGCAAGAACTCAGAGCGCTGAAATCCCTGTGGGAGCTTCTGCTTGATCGTCTGTTCGATAACTCGAGGACCCGCAAACCCAATCAGCGCTCGAGGTTCAGCGATAATAACATCTCCTTGCATCGCAATTGAGGCAGCCACTCCGCCAGTTGTTGGATCGGTTAAAACCGATATAAAGGGAATTCGCTCTGCACCAAGGCGCGCAATCGCTGCACTAACTTTTGCAAGTTGCATCAGAGAGAATATTCCCTCGTGCATCCGAGCACCCCCTGAAGCCGAAAGAACCACTACCGGTCGGCGGTCCTGAATAGCCAGCTCAATCAGCCGAACAATTTTCTCTCCAACGACCGACCCCATGCTCCCCATCATAAAGGTCGGGTCGAACACCCCCAGCATGACCGGCACATTCAAGATCCGACACCGCCCTGTTATCATCGCCTCAAGAGGCCCACCGGTCTTGGATTTACTTCGGAGCTTCGTCAAATAATCGCGGTATTTCCCCTTTTCGTCATCCCGCCACCCTAGCGGATCGGTCGATCGAAGCTGAGCATCGAGCTCGATAAATGAATTGCGATCCGCCAAATACTCGAGCCGTTTTCTCGCCGAGAGACGCGCATGGTGCCCACACTTAATACAAACCTCGAGATTTCGCCTATCTTCCTTCGTATAAAGTATGGCTCCACAAGAGCTACATTTTGACCAGATGTCATCCGGCATCTGTGATCTATCGGAGTCGTCTGTCTGAGGCTTCTGCTTTTTTCGTGTCAACCATCCCATGAGCGGTACCTTCGATTACGGCCTATATTTATTGCGTATGGTAATTACAGGGTTTATTGATTATCGGATATCGTGCGAAGATTAGCGCTCTGCGCGTACCCACCCTTACTATTTCAACATCGCTGAGCGCGAGGTTAAAACTGAGCGCGAAGTTAAAAAGGTCGTCCGAACGATGCGTTTAAGGGGTTGACCTTTTACCGACCCGTACCATAGATGATGGTTACCCGTTTAGTAAAGGGAGGTATGTAAGCCAACTAAAGAGAAATTATGCAAAGTAGCTGAACATGGGCACTATTTGACTGCCAAGGAGGGTTCTTGACACAACTATTTGGAACCTCTCTGATTTAGTGGCTAAACTTTGATACCGTGAATTTTTTACTGAGACCTTTTTTCCCCGAGAACCTGTTACCCAATGACACACCCCTCACTTTCATCGATTACCAAATTCCTCGACGAGCTTCTCCCGCCGCTTGCCTACCTAGATTCAAGCCAAAACGGACTCCAGGTCGATGCAGGTAGCGGCAAGGTGACTCACATCGCATTTGCGGTCGATGCGGGCGAAAGTGTCATCGCCGAAGCGGTCTCTCGTGGAGCCGACCTGCTCGTTGTACATCACGGCTTGCTATGGTCCGCAGCTCCAGCCCCCATTACCGGCCCGTTAGCCCGAAAAGTAAAGCTGCTTATCGAGGGAGGTTGCTCGTTGTACGGGTCTCACCTCCCCCTTGATGGTCACCAAGAGGTCGGAAACGGCGCTCAAATCGCTCAGATTTTGGGTCTAAACGATGTTAAACCGTTCTGTTTTTACAAAGGCGGCCCTGTTGGCTGTTGGGGCAGATGCTCCCAATCCATGACCTTTGAATCTGCATCTTCGATTCTTCAGAAACTTCACGGAGCATCGCCCCACCTAGTCCTTCCTTTTGGAAAATCATCATTTTCAACCGTTGCAATCGTCACCGGCTCTGGCTCATTCGCGCTTGAGGAATGCGCTCGAGCTGATATCGATCTCTTTATTTCGGGGGAGCCAAAGCACGAAGCCTATCACCTTGCCAAAGAGCTGCGTCAATCAGCCCTTTTTGCAGGTCACTACGCAACAGAAACCATAGGAGTACTCGCACTTCAACAACGAATAGAGCAACAAAGTATTAAGAAGAACTGGAACCTACGCACGAGCTTTATTGACGAACCAAGCGGGATTTAACGAAGCGATGCAATCTAAACCCCCTAAAATTTCTACGTTTTTTATTATCTAACATGACTCAGGCGACTTTATTTGATAGTTTCGTCATATCTTCAGGGAGCGGATTGTAGGATAAGGGGCAGTTATGGCAATGATCGAGATACAGGACCTCCGGGCTCCGTGGACAAGCAAAACGAATATTATTTCAATGGTGCTGGCGATCGTATTATTTGCCGCATTTCGTATGTCGGGAGGTGGCTTGGGTTTAAACCTTAATACCCGAATGCAAAACAATGGTAACTCTGTAATTGAAGAGCAGAGTCAGGCGCCTAGCTCCCTTAGCCAGTGGGAAAATGATGACGATTTAACAACAGATAAACGTGGTAAAACGGAGCGACCTGCATCGAATGATTCAAGCGGTTTTGTAGCGCAAGATGAAGGATTCGATCCTCTAGCAGGTACCGGAGAAGACTCTGGAACCGAACAGGAGGAAGATGGCGGTTTCGATGAAATCGAGCGTGAACTCGGGTTGCGTTAATTAAACCCTACTGGCACCATCAGAGTCTTGCTGTGGAGTAACTCTCCTCAATCTCGTTTGTCTCACCCTTCGTAAGCAAGAGGCAGGACTGCCAGATAATCAAAACCAGTAAAAGAGGATACCTCGACGTATGGCCTCGGGCAGCGTGGTAATTCCAAGAGCATGGCGCTCAGAAATCTCAACGGCGGTCGCCTTTATCTTGCTGTGCCCAGTTGCCTACGCATTGACGGTGTACCTTCCGTTTACCGTGATCACGGGTCCCCTTATAGAGATTCAGGGGATGGTGATAAATCTGAGTCTCCCCCTAGCAATTTTTATTCCTGCTGGGGTGCTCTTCCAAGGGCTCTACCGCATCTATAATGTGCGGTACCTAATTGATCCACGAGGTCTCGAGGCGAGGCACGGAGTTTTAAGCCTCAACCAGATGGTTGTACGGATTCGGTTCGAAGATATTCGCGCGATGGATGTGCAGCAATCTCTTATTGATAGACTGCTAGATACCGGAAAGATGAATATCAGCACTGCGGCCAGTAGTGATGTTGAGATAGTAATGTCAGGAATCGCCGCTCCCTACTATTTTCGACAAGTTATCCAGTTTGAAAGGGACAAGCGTCAAGGGCTCGGAAGGAAGGAACGTGCCGAAGGGTTCAGTTAATCAGCTCCTGTTTATATAGTATCAAAATTTTTTGATTAATAGATTAATCTTTACTCATAGTGGATGGATCAACGATGGTGCAGCGATTTGAGGTAAAAACGGGAGACCGACTGCTCCTCTATCGGGAACAGGAGTACCATCAAATAGCTGACTTTAAAAAATTGCGAAGTAGAACGTCGCGCACCCGCTTAACCTCTGTGCGCTTAACTTCGGTGCGTCATATTCTTCCGTTTTTCTATGGTGCGTTCGCCCTTTTTCCCCAACTCCTCTACCCCTCGTTAGCCCTCTCTCAGCCCACCAATCCACCCTCCAAAAGTGCTGCGGTTGCGGCCGCGCCTTCTCTTGAAGATCTGCGGCGCGAAGAAGAGGAATTAAGGAAGCAAGAGGAATCGCTCCTTCTTGCGGCGCGTGGAAAACAAGCGGATGCCATCGAGAACACTGAGGGCAAACCAGCTATTTCAATTACCCCAGTTAACCTCCCAAAAAAAGAGACTCCCGCCGATAAATCCAAACCGACCCTCTCCAATCAACAGCGGCAACCGGCTACCATCCAAAACAGAGCTGCCGCCCAAAAGGTGACAAAAACATCGGCTCAAAGCCCCGCATCAACGGGCACTCGACCGGTTTCATCACCCCCCGCACCGAAAAATATCAGAGACCCAAGAGATGTTGAGCTTACTCTTCTTCGTGAGCGAGTAGCAGCTCTCACAACGCGCAATCGTCAGGTCGAAGCGGAGCTAGAAGCAGCACAGCGCCAGCTTGTTACCTCAGAGACCGAGGTCGAGCGTCTAAATGAATTTCTAAATGATCAGGGGCGGGCATACCTTGATCGTGCCTCAGGTTCACCCTCAGATGGGCGTCCCAGCCCGCCACGCAGGGCACCCAACTCTGAAGGTGAATATAATCCCACTAGTCGCCGCGCCCCCTCAAATATCGACCAGATCTCTGGCAGCCGTCCTTCACCTGCTGGCGCTCTCCAAGCAGATAGAGATGCGCCGATAGCGACGATAATAGCGGCTTCCGCCGCTGGACGAGAAGAACCTAGCAGTTCGGCTGCGGTGATCGAAACTCTACCGGAAAGTTCTCGGGTTGCTGTTGAGCGGCGTTCAGGAGATTGGTATCGAGTGCTTTCTCCTCAAGGGATTCGAGTGTGGATAGCTGCGAAGGATCTTTCCTTTAACGCTTCGGGAGGTCCGTCCCTTGTCGATAAGGGAAATGGACAAGGAGCCCCTTCGATTCTTCCTCCCCAAAAAGGCCAAACAGCTCAACGGGACGGTTCATCGCAACAGGGCAGAGCAGAAGATAGAGCTCTTGAACTTTTGAGACAATCTATCGGCAAGCGAAATTAATAGGCTTTTATCTCTCTTGTGATCCTCAACCCGATGATGCCTCATCTATGGCATCATCCCCCTCAAAATCAGCGGGAAGCCTATATTCAGCGAGTTTATTCCGTAGCGTTCGCACACTAATTCCGAGAAGATTAGCCGCCTGAGTGCGATTATTACCGGTCGAGCGCAAAGTCTCTAAGATTAGTGATTTTTCGACATCATGAACCGTCATACCCGATCGAATACGGAGTAAATCACCACCTCCCGCTTGAACAGAAAGCAATGGAAGCGGTGATTCATCTTCCTCTCCTCCACCCTGTATCGGAGCTATCTCCTCGGAAACCGCAAACCGTTTCTCGAGCGATGCTAGGTCCATTAGAAAATCTTCCTGACGCGGAACCGCTCCCTGCGCCAATATCGCCGCTCGCTCAACTGCATTTCGCAATTCACGAATATTTCCAGGCCACGCTGCACTCCGTAGCATCGCAATAACATCAGTGGTAAGGGCTGGTGCCTGTTTCCCAAGAATCTGCTTCATAAAATACTCCGCCAACACCGGAATATCATTCGGCCGCTGACGTAACGAGGGGAGTGTAAGAGGAATGACGTTGAGACGATAATAAAGATCAGCGCGAAAGCCACCCGAACGAACCATCTCTTCAAGCTTTCGATTCGTCGTTGCGACTACCCTTACGTCAACCGAAACTGGATCTTTACCACCAACTCTATCGACCTCCCTCTCCTGCAAAACACGTAGCAGTTTTGCCTGAAGTAAAAGCTCCATCTCGGAAACTTCATCGAGCAAAATTGTGCCACGATGAGCAAGCTCGAACTTTCCTATTTTGCGAGCGTGCGCACCAGTAAAAGCACCTTTTTCATGTCCGAATAGTTCACTCTCAAGGAGCGCACTCGGGAGCGCTGCACAATTTACCGCCACAAATGGCTCATTACGTCGAGGACTAGAATCGTGAATCAGCCTCGCCATCAACTCCTTTCCAGTACCCGATTCACCCTGAATCAGCACCGTTGCATCGCTTCGTGCAACCGCCCCTGCGATCTCCAACGTACGGATCATTAGAGGATCACGTGTAATAATTGCCCTCTTTCGGGGCGCCTCAGAAATATTATGAATCGGTGCTGTCGTATCTCCAGACCCAACTGCCCGAGCCACCGCAGAGAGAAGTTCAGGGCCAGAGAATGGCTTTGTCAAAACATCGCTGGCTCCTGCCCGCATCAGCTCAACCGCCAAAGGAACCGTCGCCCCATTCATTGCAACAATAAGAGGCACTCGACCTATCCGCTCTCTTAGAGATAGCACAAGCGCCGCACTGCAATCGGGAAGCACATAATCAAGAATCACCAGATCGGGTGATTCGTCAGAAATACGTTCAATAGCTCCCTGTCCATCGAAGCAGATCGCAACTTCGTGCCCCTCTCGCTGCAACATCAGAGTGAGCATCTTTTGAAGCTGCGGATCCTCCTCGACAACTAAAACACGCGACATTGCCACCTTGCCTTTTTCTGACCTTATGGCCCGTTAACTTAGTTAAGATCTCTTAATGATCGTGAACTTAATTTCTGCCCCTCTCTTCTTCAACTTTTGCGCTCTGACTCCAGATTAAACTCTCCGCCTCAGCATTAAGAAGGGTAATCCACCCATCAGATTGTGGAAATCGCTCGTTTGCAACCCTCTGAAGATCCTCAACGAGACTTAGCTGGTGCTGCGCAACGGCACATCTGACAAGCGCATACTGCACCCAGCTATCAAGAAAAAATTCTGCATGCTCGCGCTGACCCTTTACGAGCCATTGATATGCCCGCTTAAAATTTCGCTCCCTCAGCGCAATCTCCGCAAGATGGCGAACCGACTGAGCAGCGTGATCACTCTCTGTAGGAATTGCTTCAAAAGCCTCTCGCGCCTCGACTGTTTTCCCAAGATTCATCCTCACCGTGCCAAGTCCATATAGAGCGTTGTGACGATCCTCCAAAGAAGATTCAGCTAATGCTTCGACAAATCGAGACTCTGCTTCAGCGTGTCGCCCAAGACGAGTCAGTGCCTCAGCAGAGAGCAACAACGCTCTGGAACGAAGTATATGGGGTGGTGGCACAATCTCAAGCGAACGCTCCGCATAGCTAATCGCAACCTCAGATTCACCCTCTTGAAAATGGATAATTCCCTCAGAAAGCAAAATCTCCCCTTGCTGAATAGAATCTAACCCACGTTTTCGCAGCGCCGTATCAAATTCCTGAAGCGCCCTTGACGGCAAACCAAGAGCCCACGCACTTTTTCCCGCCGCAACGACAGCATCGACAGTTACTCTCCGCTTAGGAATGCGATCATATTCGACTAGACTCTCAAGAAATTTTCCAGTTGAGTGAAGACGCTGAACTTCAATTGCGTGCTGAGCATTAACCTGCGATTGAGATAACACAACTCCAAGAAGCGCAAAAGTGCCGATGACACTCGACGAGTGCAACGCAGCCTTTAGTGTTCGGAGTAAGCTCATCATACGACTCGCCATCAAAAAAGCTCAGCCTCTTCCAGCTGAGATGAACTCTGCGATCCCTCTCCTCTCTCTAGGCCTCGGCGCGGAATAGCTGCGTCGAGACCCTTTTTGCGAATCTTCTCAACCAAGGTCGTGCGATTGAGTCGCAGCAGATCAGCTGCTGCTTTCTTATTCCCATCAGTACGCTCAAGAGCAGCAACGATTAACGATGTTTCAAGATTGTCGATCATCTCGTTAAAATCGACCCCCTCTTCAGGAAGAAAGAACTCTTTTGGAGCCTCCCCAATTGCTGTTGCTACAGTGATCCTGGGCTGACTTCCGACAATGTAATCAGGAAGATCATCAGCTGTTATAATTCGCCCCTCGTGCATTACAGAGATCCGCTCAACAAGATTTTGCAGCTCACGCACATTTCCGGGCCAATCATATCGAAGCAAAGCTTCACGCGCGCAATCTTCAAAAACCTTCGGATCACGCGAGGATTGCCGACACATTCCATCGATAAAAGACTGCGCCAACATGACGGGATCTCCCCCTCGATCGCGCAACGGTGGAAGGGAAATTGGAACAACGTGGAGCCGATAAAAGAGATCCTCTCGAAACCTTCCTTGTCGAACTTCTTCCCGAAGATCGCGATGAGTCGCTGCAACGACCCGAACATTCACCTCAACAGAGCGAGTCGATCCTACTGGATCAATTCGTCGCTCCTGCAAAACCCGAAGTAACTTAACCTGAAGTTTTGGGCTCATCTCGCCGATCTCATCGAGAAAGATAGTGCCCCCCTCAGCCATCTGGAAACGTCCTATTTTCGACGCAACTGCACCAGTAAACGCTCCTCGTTCATGACCAAATAACTCACTTTCGAGAATCTCTTCCGGAATTGCTCCACAATTAACCGGAACGAGCTTCCCTGACCGACCGCTCATCTTGTGTATTGCTTTTGCAACCAACTCCTTACCAGTTCCACTTTCACCAAGGATGAGAACAGTTGACGGGGTCGTCGCTACACGTTGAATAACCGAAAAGACCCGGTGCATCTCCGGACACTGACTGACCATACCAACGAAGGTAGATTGCTTAGTTACAATCCGACCTCCTGAACGGTCGTTACCCTCAACAATCTTCTCAAGCTCCGCAAATTCCATCGCGCCTCCTGGACAAGAAATCCCTTTCAGTGTCAATAGGGCAACACCCGTGCCAACCGAAGCACGATTCGTCAAGTCCCTGACGGAGCGATTACGATAGATTTATATTTATAAAAACAAGCTGTTATGAGCGAGTAATTACAAACTGCGTTCGTCTAGCATTTTTTCGCCCCGACGAAAAAAAATATCTCAAGTTTTTGTACAATCGTGACGATACTGGTGCGCAATTTGTGCATGTCGTGTCAGAGGTTCGGCGCGTCAATCCTACGCGACCAATTCAGATGAATGGATGGAATCTTCGTGCATACTTTAAGCCATCTCTAAGCAACAGGTGCCCTGACGAACCTCGCAAAAATTTGCCATACAGCTTTATCTTACTGAACAAGATCGCTTGAACGAGGTGGATCACTGTCGATAGCTGTTGGACCACCTGAACGGTGAATTTCGTCAATTGCCCGAGCAATCTCGGAAAGTGGAGAGGGATGAACTATATATCGATCAACCCCAGCACGAAGCAAAGGCTCAAGCTCGGGTCTTGAGGCTTGCGATCCTAAAACAACCAGAACGGGTCGAACGGCATTACGACTGGCCTCTTCATCTATAAGAGAACGTATTAATTCTACACTACCCGAATCAATTGAATTGCGAGCACACAGTATTACGATACCTGCGCCTCCTAATTTCAGCACTTTTAGCTGCTCTCTCCTTAGCACTCGGCGATAGTTGACGATAAATGATAGGCTTTCTAGGTACCGAGCTATTGGATCAGCAGAGGAATCAATGAGGTCGATAATCAGGACCCGCCTTCCCGCGCCATCAACCTCCTGCACCTCATCCTCAGCATCACTGACTTTTTTCTCTTCTCCTACCTGAGGAAATCCGATGAGTACCTCGGTCCCCTCTCCCCAGGTCGATCTCACTGTGATTGTACCCCTGTTTAATTCGACGAGCTGTTTTGAAAGAGCCATTCCTAGCCCCGTTCCCTGCTGACTCTGAGCGTATTGATTACTGGCCCTCTTAAAGGGATCAAACAAAAGCTCAAGATCTTCAGGTTTCATCCCAATACCGTTGTCACGAACCGATATTACGATAATTCCATTTACAGCTTCAGATTGAACCGTAACATCTCCACCGTCCTTCGTATACTTAATTGCATTCGTGAGAATATTGAGTGCAACTTGCCGAATATGACGTCTATCGACCTGAATGGATTGATCGCCCTTTGCTATCTCAAAAATAAGACTCTGACCCTTTTTTTCAGCGAGTGGACGAATAATTTTCTGAACATCGGTGAGAAGCTCCGACAGATTGACTATTTCATATTGTGCCTCAAGTAGACCTGCATTGACCTTTGCAAAATCGAGTACATCATTAACAAGCTCAAGGAGATGGGCACCGCTGGTTTTAACCATTCCCAAGACTTCGCCCATATCGTCGTTAACCTCTCCGCACAACCCCCTCAAAACCAGCTCAACGCCGTTAATCATAATACCTAGTGGCGCCCTAATTTCGTGGCTAAGATTTGCCAAAAATCCAAGCTTCGCTTGAAGCGATTCATCAGCCTCGCGACTAATTCGACCAAGTTGTTCAGAGTGACGCGAATTGAGAATCGCAACACCTGCTTGAACAGCCAGAAGCCGGGCCACGTCTCGATCCTCTGCTGAAATTTTCCGATTACGATCAAAACTAAGTCGAAGCGAGCCGAGCGTTTCTCCTGCAAATATGACGGGCTGCACAAGTGTTTGATCGCCAACCTGAAGAGGATTATCGCCAGCAGCCTCGCTCAACATCGCCTGAGCACTCGCCTGAGTTGGGGCACCAACAAGAAGAGCTGTGTGATATGTCCCCGTATTTAATGTATATAGAGCTATTTCACACGAGCGAGCACTAGTCAGCTCATGAGCCATCGCCACAACCTGTTTAAGAGCGCGCGACAGGTCCTGTGTCCCCCCGAGACGCCTCTCAACAAGATTAAGGGAGAGTGCCTGTTCAGTTCGAACAACTCTCCTCTCGAGCCGACGAAGCCTGTCATCGAATCGAGTTGTTCGCCGGCGACCAAGGACAAATTTACCAATTTGCCGCCAGAGCCACTTTGCACTCACAGCCATGCCTTACATCCAGCCTTCCCGCTAGAAACCTGTTATATTATGAGCGCAGCAGCCCGGGCTAGATCGTGAAACAAGCCAAATGCTGAGCCACCTTCTCAATCGTCATCTCACCTCATAACGGCAAGAACATAAGAAAGATTAAGGCATAATAGCATGTTCGGCAAAAAAGAGTTTAGCAACCTGGTTAGGGCTCTAAAAAGAAAAGATATAATTAAAAGGGATATCCAGAATAATTCTAAATTGAAAGCAATCTGTCTAAATCTTTACACGGAAAGATTTAGACATTTAGTCATCGCTGGTAAGTGCCCATACGATCTCTCTTGAAGCAGACTCTCGCTGGTATCCAAATCGCTCCATATTGGTCAGCACATCAAAATAATACTCAGCACGTTTCTTAATCGCCTGATCCCCACTCTGAAGATCTCGTTCTAACGATCCATCGTTCCTTCCATACGCTCCCGCAGAATCAAGGAATTGATCAAAAGCGCGTTTTTGGTTTGCTCGCCCACTAAGACGAACTTCGCGCAAAATAGCAGAGAGAGCCTGACCGATATGCTCATCAAGGCGAGTTTCTGGATTATCAAGGCTCCACGCAGCAATCTTTGAAAAAACGGAGCGGCGCAGAGCTTCTCTTGCTTCGGGTGTTGAGGGACGACTCGCATCAAGGCAAGTATCCTCGAAGCTGCTCATAATCAACTCACTTGCGCGTCCATCATTTCGCATTTGCGACAGACGAAACGCTTCGGGAACTTGCTGGTCACCGCTGGTTAAGTAAGATCTTAAGTGCCAAACATACCGTAGAAGTGCTCGTTCAGCATCAGCCTCGGTACTAAGCCCGAGCGCATCGTTAAGATCATTTCTAATTATTCGCTTCGCGTAAGTTGTTACCTCGGAAAGAATCTCAGCAGGCTCTGGTACGGGAACTAGTTTATTTACTCGGCTAATGAAATCGGACTCTGAAAGCTTAAGCCCCTCAGCGCGCGCCTTTTGCTCTACATCAGACCGCACCTGCAACTTCATCCGTCGAATGTCTGCAAAGTAGGGAAGTCCACCATCGATTAATTCAGCGAGGTGCTGGCAAACATCCATCGCTGTCAGCGACCTATCGTGGTGCTGAGCGATCATCTTCTCAGCAATACCGAGAGCCGATCGAGTCGAGAGACCAAGACTTCCGTCATAGAGCCAAAACTTAGTCTGCCCAACTCCTCCACTATATTCCTCAGCGATCAGCGATGTATATCTAGAGAGAATATTAGTCTGATCCGCAGTAAGCTCCTCCTTCTCATCCTTTACTAAATTAATTGCGGTCGCCCCCTTGTCTTCGTCAAGAAGCAGCGCTTTACTCACTGGACTAACCTTATTAAGGATCCCAGATAGACCCTCTTTACCGTAATTTATCGCGAGGGGATCTGGAACAAGCAATCTGGTACTACACGCAAAAAGCGCGAGGGTCTCAAAGGCATGAGGACTTGGCCGATATCGAGCATCTCCACCCTTTGCCAACTCGTATAAACGGGCCTCTTGCGAACAGCGAGTAATTAATCCAAAGGTCAAAAACTCCATCCGTTCGCGAAGCTGCTCAAAACCGGATGACTGCATCTTTTCTAAAATATTGTGATCGTTTGTATCCGCAGTGACGAAAACAAATGAGGGTATGTTCCGCACAACAGTGGCATCACGGTGTGACAACACCTGAACAGATCCTGTTTCAAGAGTATCGAGTAGGTAGTTAAATCGAGTAATATCGCCCTGACTTCGGTCTTGCTGATTTGGACGAAACATATCAGCAAAATGGAGCACTCCACGATTGGCATGGAGAAAGAGAGAGCTGGTTGATTGTAGCTCCGGTAACGTCTCGAGAGCAGGATCCTTCACGAAGGCCCTTTGAGGCTGTGAGATAGGCTTTATATCAGCTCGCTGATCGGGATTTGGTTTCAAAGAAACAATTCCCTCACCCAGTGGTGTGGAGAAACCCCACCTCTCAATTTTTACATGCCGGTCTAAAATCTTTCCCATATCCCCATCATAATGATTAAGGAGATGATCAAGTATCTGACGCGATAGAGGGTCTAGACCATCAGAGAGGAAATAATCTTTGCTAAAACCCTCTGAGATCCGTCCGCTTGATTCAAGAGAATACAATAGCTCTTCGCGAGGACTGCGCCCCTGCCCAGATGTGGGACGAGTATTAGGAATAACAAATATCGGGTCAGTATTATTATCCGCCCGAATAAGAACCTCTCGAGGCTGTCCCTTCTCGACGATCTGAGGGCGAGGACTATCGCCGATTGAGAATCCAAATTTTGAGGCCTCCGATTCTGAAAAACGCCATACGAGCCGATAGAGCGCCCCTTCCGGATGATTATTGGAATAATCCTCCAGCATCTCATCTCTCATCTGAAAGAAGGTACTTTTTCCACTACCAGAGTGACCGTGCACACAAAGGATACTACGAGGACGTGCATCCTCTGCCACCCGCTTACAGAACTCATAGTAGCCGTATGTTCCTACCTCTTGGCCAACTAACTCGCGTCGATGTACCTGATCAGGAGACTGCCACGGGAAAGTTCGCGCGTTAAAATCTTTTATTACCCTCCCTGCGATCTTCTTTTCCTCAAAGCCGTAATGCTCGAATGCATCAACCTGATACTGTCCTACGGAGCGAACGGTATGCCTAGGATCATTCCAAAGATCGAGAAGGTATTCCCGAAAACTTTTGTCTGTTGTAAGTCGTTCCCTACGAGATTGCTCATGGGACCTACATAGCTGAGAACCAAGCTCTGCAAATTGCTCAGCTGACGAGACGTCATTAGTCGAACGGATGTCGACAAGAGAATCTACTGCATCGGTATGCGAGCGGAATTTTTCTCTCGGAGGTCGTACCTGCCGCTCAGAATCATCAGAAGAACCAAACGACGCTGCACCAAAACTCGCTTCGACCATACAGTACCGAACTATAGAAGAATAAGATATCGACCTAATAATCAGAAAAAAGCGGAAACTGTCTCAGCTCCGTCTGTCGGCAGATCCTTAGTTCCTTCTCTGACTAGCCGTTGCAGCATTGCCGACTCGGCACGATTCGCCAAGACTTTTTTTTAAAAAACCAAATTTTTTATCTTGCGCACCTGTTATCAAAATTTGTAGCGTGCCCCTTATCACTTAGGAAGTTAAACCACTATGAACGCAACCCCTGAGCCAAATTTATCTGGACCAGCAAGAGAATCAGGCTCCGACCTACCCGCATCGGAACAAGCCAAAGAGCTCGCAAACCTAGATGATCATAATCCCATCGAAGCTCGACTCCCTCTACGAACGAGAGAGGTCAAAGCTCCCACTCCACTTCTTGGACCTGGTCGACCAACTCTTTCTGAAGATCTTCGCGACCGACAAATACAGATAGAAAATGCGGCACGCGATCACGGTCTGTCGTTCTATCCAATCGTCTACGAAATGCTCTACTCGCATGAGATAAATGCGATCGCAGCTCGTGACGGCTTTCCGATTCGATATCCGCATTGGCGGTTTGGTATGGAGTACGAGTTTCTCAATACCGGTTATGAGCACGCATCGTCAAAGATCTATGAGCTCGTCATAAATAGCGATCCGGTATATGCCTACCTGATGGCCTCAAACGAAAACTTCGATCAGGAGTTCGTGATGTGCCACGTAACTGGGCATGCTGATTTTTTCAGAAACAATATCTACTTTTCGCAAACGAATCGACAATCAATCGAAATGATGGCTACTCACGCCCATAGGGTTGCAAAGTATATGCACCTTTACGGAAGGGATGAGGTAGAAAAGGTATTCGACCATGCGCTCTCGATCTCCGATCTAATCGATCCTTTTAAAATGCTCGCCTTTCCAAATGGAAATGATAAACAATCCTCGACAATGAAAGAGGAGCCCCTAAGAGGGCAGCCGGGAAGGCTACCGGTGACGCGCGACTATCTAGAGAGCTTTATTAATCCACCGGAGGCACTCGAAGCGGCTAGGATAAAAGAAGAAAAGCTTAATAAGAAACCCCGACAATTTCCAGAAAAGCCTGTCAGAGATGTATTACAATTCCTAATTGAAAACGCCCCAATTCCCGATTGGCAAAGAGATATTCTCTCAATCGTTCGTGAGGAATCATACTATTTTCTGCCTCAGATGCAGACAAAGATTATGAATGAGGGGTGGGCATCTTACTGGCATTCAACCCTGATGCGTCAGGAGGTTGTTAAAGACAAGAATCAGGATCAGCATGCCCATTTACATAGCAGTATCACCGCGAGTCAGCCGCCTAATCTTAATCCCTATAAAATCGGAATAGAACTTTTTCGGGATATTGAAGATAGGTGGAACAAAGGTAAATTTGGACCCGAATGGGAAGCGTGTACAAACGAGGACGAGAGGAAACGATGGGACAAGAAGGTTGGTCTTGGGCGAGAGAAAATTTTCGAAGTTCGGCGTCTTAACAACGACCTATCCTTCATTTCGAACTACCTCACAATGGATTTCTGCGAGCGTCACCAGCTCTATACATTCGATCAGAATGCAGTAACAGGTGACTATGTTATGAGGTCGCGAGAGTTCGAGAAAGTTCGCGACACACTCATCCGCCAGCTGGTCAATTGTGGAAAACCGTTGGTTGAACTTGTAGACGGCAACTTACACAACCGCGGCGAAATTCGACTTATGCATCACTTCGAAAAAGACCCTCTTAGACAGGATTACACCGAAGCTGTACTTAAGAGCATTTATTTTTTCTGGACACGGCCGGTGTGTATCGACAGTAAGCGAAACGAAGTTGGGGAACGGTGCGCATTTGATCAATCAGGGTACCGAAGATGGAAGAATTAGCTCTATTTTCGTTCATGAATACTCCGAACGGTTGACCTCTCGAGAAAACGTAGAATAAAGGATCTGATGGATCGCTTATCTTCACTAAATCAGCCAGAGAATTACCCATTTCACAATGAGGGTGGTTCTCTGGCTGACATAACCTTCACTCCTTCCTATCTTACCCTCACGGGATTTGGGATTGATATACAGCCAGATCGAGCCCGATATCGTGATATTGCGAGAGGCAAAATCCGTGAAGACCTCGGTAAGTATATGTCTCAGGATGAGATAATTGCCCAAAAAGGGAATGATATCATCAAGATTCCGCTACCCCGGATCGACAACCCGCATTTTCAAACCCAATCAGCAAACGGGGAGGGAGTCGGACAGGGAGATGGTGAACCAGGAGAATCGATCAGCCGCGGAAAAGGAAAAAAGGGATCCGGCTCGAAGCCAGGACAGGGAAAGGGACAAGAAGCGGGAGAAGGTGAGGGAAATCATATTTATGAAGAGGTAACAATCGAGCAATTTGCCGACATGATCGGTGAAAAGCTTCAGCTTCCTAGAATTGAGCCAAAAGGCGACCAAAAGATCTCATCTGATAAGGGTCGCTACACTACTATATCTCGCCACGGCCCCCAAGCACTAAGACATACCCGTCGGACCTTTAAAGAAGCACTTAAACGATCACTATCCAGCGGAGAGTACGACCCAGACAATCCAGTTATTATCCCCGAACGAGAAGATTTTCGTTACAAAGCCTTCAAACCAGAACCAAGACCGGAATTTAACGCCTGTATCATCTACGTAATGGATGTTTCATATTCGATGAATAGCGGTCAAAAAGAGATCGCGAGGAAGGTCGCTTTTTGGATCGACCTCTGGCTCCAGAGACAGTATCAAGGAGTTGAACGGGTATTCATTATTCATGATGAAAAAGCTAAAGAGGTAACAGAAGAGGAATTTTTCTCGATAAATGCAAACGGTGGAACAAAAATATCTTCTGCTTATAAAGAGGTCCTAAAAGTAGCAGAGCGTTTCCCTGCTTCTCAATGGAATCGATACCTGTTCCAGTTTTCAGATGGTGACAACTATGACGAAAAGGATGATTCGGTGTGCACCGATCTATTGAAGGAACAGATTCTTCCCTTCTTTAATCAGGTTGCCTACGGCCAGATACCTTTTCAGAGTTCACGAACCCCTCCAAGTGCTGAAACACAAGGATTCTATAAAACTTTACAAAATTCATTTAATTCAGCTGAGAATTTTGTCCAAACCCCGATTGCAGATGACACCAAGATTCTCGATGCTATAAAGAAATTCTTTTCAGGTGGACGATAAATATTTCCGTAGTTTCCATTAGTAGAGATATTTTATGTCAGGGAAAAGACGGTAATACAGATGTTTGTAGTAATTAAAAAAGATTTTAATCCGCCGATAGTCAGCGGAAAAAAGTAGTTGAAGTAGTTCCAGTAGTACCAGTAGTTCTAGCAGTACCAGTAGTGACGCTTCCAAGCAGTAAACCATTCCTGAAAATTCACGACAGAATTTAAGGAAGTGCCAGCGCGCCCCAGTGCAAGGAGATCAGACGTCGCTTAATGTCGTTGACTCGATTCGAATAATACTCGGCCGAGTCTCAGATTCCCGTCTATAATTACGGATAGTCCCGATGCCAGCACCTACATCCCAACCAAATGATTCCTCCTTTGACAGAGGCTCAAACCAACTTCCTAAGGGCGCTGGTCGACAATCCAGTAGTGCGAACACAGGCGACTTTGATACAGGATTCGCTAAATCACTAAAATCATCTCTTGCCAACCACCAACAGGAACAACGCGCCATCTCGTGGCAGGGATCTTTTGATGAGTATCTCGACATCGTGCGCCAAAATCCTCAGGTCGCCCGAAATTCATACCAACGAATCTTTGACATGATTATTGCCGAGGGGACCTCTGAGAAAATTGATAATAGAACAAAGATAATCCACTACAACTTCTTTGATGACGGTGCTCGTGGCGGAAAGGAGGCTATCTTTGGGATCGATCGTTCACTCATGAAGATCGTAAAATTTTTTGAAGCCGCAGCTGAGGGATACGGCGCTGATAAACGACTTCTAGTACTCCACGGTCCAGTTGGAACAGCAAAGAGCGCGATCGCTGGTCAGATAAAGCGAGGACTTGAAAATTACTCCCGAACAGATGAGGGTGCAATGTACACCTTTGGTTTTCGGGAAACACCTGGGAGTACGATTGAATGGAGTCCGATGAATGAGGACCCACTTCACCTTCTGCCAGATTCAGATAAAAGTATTTTTCTTGACAAAGTTAATGATCACCCTTCTCTTGAGCGTCCCATTATTCTCAAGGGCGGTCTTAACCCATGGTCTCGTTTCAAATTAGTGGAGTATCTTGAACGATACGAAGGCGATATCGAAAAGGCTCTCGAACACGTTGTAGTGAAACGACTTGTCCTATCTGAGCAGGATCGACGAGGTATTGGAACCTTTCAACCAAGAGATGAAAAGAACCTCGATTCAACCGAGCTGACCGGTGATGTTAACTACCGTAAGATCGCTGTATACGGTTCTGATTCCGATCCTAGAGCCTTCAATTTTGATGGTGAATTTATAGTCTCAAATCGGGGCTGTTTTGAGTGTGTAGAAATGCTCAAGCTACCAAAAGAGTTTCTATACGACTTTCTCACCGCATCTCAGGAAGGTCGTATTAAGCCAAAAAAATTCTCCCAGATCGACATCGATGTCTGTATCCTTGGTCATACAAACGAACCGGAATATCACCGACTCTTAGATGATAAACTAATGGAGGCGATTGAATCGAGAACTCTGAAAATAGATGTCCCGTATAATACCAAGATATCTGACGAGATGCGCATTTACGAGCGAGACTATAAGCGGGCGAGCGTACGTATACATTTTGCGCCCCACACTCTTGAGATGGCGGCAATGTTCGCCGTTATGACCCGCTTGGAGCAGCCGAAAGATGGAAGGCTCACCCTTGCTGCAAAGGCAAAGCTTTATGATGGTTCGTTCCTACCCGGTTATACCGAGGAGAGCGTCGCTGAAATGCGAAAAATGGGAAAGCGTGAGGGAATGGATGGTATTGAGCCACGCTTTATTCAGAATGTTCTGAATGAGGTATTAGTAAATACATCTCGTGAAGATGGAGTTAATCCCTTCATGATGCTTACCGCAATAGAGAAGTTAATTCCCGAGCATAGACTCTGCCGGACGGATAAACAGCGAGAAGCATTTTCGAATATCCTCTCTCAACTTCGGGGAGAATATGTCGAATTGATAAAGACAGAGGTGCAGCGGGCGATCGCTGCGGACGAGGGTTCAGTTGCTCGATTGTGCGAGAACTATATCGACAATATTAAAGCTTACACTCAACATCAGAAGGTAAACAACAGAGTTACTGGACAACCAGAGGAGCCGAATGAAAGCTTAATGCGCTCTATCGAAGAAAAATTAGAGCCGCCCGTTTCCGAAGCCGCTAAGAGAGATTTTCGGAGCGAAATAATGAATTCAATCGGTGCACTATCTCTTGAAGGGAAAAGATTCGATTACACCCATAATCTGCGTCTCCGAAAAGCTCTAGAAAAGAAACTATTCGAGGATCAGAAGGACACTATTCGTCTTTCTCAGATAACTCAAACGACGGTAGATAAAGATACCCAGGAAAAGATCGACATAGTTAAAGCTCGTCTCATAAGGGATTTCGGATACAACGAACGTAGCGCGTCTGATGTTCTCGAATATGTCGGCAGCATATTTGCCCGAGGAGCCTAGTGTACTAGTCTTATTTGATTACACCCAGTGTAACGCCTCCCCAACCTCCCCGAGGTTTGGGAGGCATCGTAATCTGCCTAACCAACCCAAATTCGCTATCAACATATCCTGGGCAATACCTCTCCCGTTGGAATACCAACATACCGTGCGCCACCGAAAGGAGTGCGCATAATAACTCGATTACGCCTTGGTTTTGTTGGAGTTTCTCCGTCACCAACGGTCGGATTGACGATACCAATTATGCTGGGGCCATTTTCAGGGGTAATCGTTTTAAGCACTTCAAGAACGGATTCTGAATCAGCCTCACTCACCGCCACAATGAATCGTCCTTCGCACGCCAAATGGAGCGGGTCAAGACCGAGGAGTTCTGATGCATGTCTAACCGCCGGAGTAATCGGAATAGCATCTTCTTCCAGGGTAATATCGCAGCGAGCCATTTGAGAGCATTCATTTAGAACTGCTGCGAGGCCGCCACGGGTGATATCGCGCATCGCATGGATATCGGATCCTGTATCAAGGAGAGTGCGAACTGTTGCCCAGAGTGGAGTACTATCACTTAATACCGGCTCCCGAAAGTTAAGCGATGCTCGGGCCGCCATGACTGCGATGGCGTGTCGACCGATGTCACCACTAATAATAATACGATCCCCGGGAGCTATCCGAGTTGGAGTGATAGGCAGCTCGGTCTCGACAACGCCAACCCCCGTCGTATTTAAAAACAACTTATCTCCCCTGCCCCGCTCAACGACTTTAGTGTCTCCCGCTACGACTCGAACGCCACTCTCACGTGCTGCTGATGCAAGGGAACGAAATATCGAAAGCAGCGTATTTCGGGGTAAACCCTCCTCAATGATCGACCCAACTGTGATATACAACGGTCGAGCACCCCGCATCGCTAAATCATTAATCGTGCCGTGAATAGCAAGCGAACCAATATCACCCCCGGGAAAAAAGAGAGGTTGTACAACAAAGGAATCAGTCGTTAGAGCGAGTGCCCCTGATACCTGAGGAATTACTGCAGCGTCATCACTTTTACAAAGCTCCTCATCGTCAAGAATCGGCCCAATAATATCAGCCAATAGCTCATGCATTAACCGACCACCTCCCCCATGAGCTACAGTTATTGTTTCATCACCTTGATATTCGGTCGGACAGATCCACATAATTCTACCCAATTTTATAGTGCATATAAGCTGAACACGCCCCTTCTTCTGATACCATGGTTGCGCCAAGAGGATGGTCGAGTGTGCACTTTTTTCCAAAGGCGGGGCACTCAAGAGGTGTTTTTATTCCCCGAAGTATTGCGCCGCTGATACATTCGGACGGCTTCTCATCAGCATCACGAGCGAGTGAGAATTTTTCGAATGCATCATATTTTTGATATGGAAGACGAATCTTTAAACCACTCGCCTCAATAGATCCAAATCCGCGCCACCTCTGAGAATCAATTTCAAACACCTCTAAGAGAGCATCTCGCGCAGACCTATTTCCCTCTGCGATTACAACTCGCTGATACTGATTTTCAACCTTTGACTCTCCCCTTTCGAGCTGAACGATACAACGATAAACTCCAAGAAGAAGATCGACAGCCTCAAATCCCGTAACCACTATTGGAATTCGAAATCTCTGCGAAATCGAGGCATAATCGTGATATCCCATGACAGCACATACATGCCCCGCAGCGAGTATACCCTCTACTCCCGCCTCAGCTGAGGAGAGAATTTCAATTAGTGCTGGAGGAACAAGAAGGTGAGATGATAGAACAGAGAAGTTATTAAGCTGCTCGGATGCGGCAATAAGAATTGCTAATGCCACTATTGGTGCCGTGGTTTCAAATCCAATCCCAAAAAAAACAACCTCTTTATCGGGATTATTTCGTGCAAAAGAAAGGGCATCGAGTGGAGAATATACAACCTCAACTGCTCCACCTAGTGCGCGTGCTTCTCGCAATGTCCGATGATTCCCAGGAACCCGAATCATATCTCCAAAAGAACAGAGTATAATCGAGCTATCGCGGGTAAGAGATATTGCATTATCAATAACTTCTGGCGATGTAACACATACAGGACATCCGGGTCCGTGAATAAGTTTAACAACCTCAGTAAGACGTTGATCGATGCCAGTTCGGAGGAATGCGTGTGTTTGACCACCACAAATCTCCATGATTCGCCACTGCCGAGTTGCGACTGAGAAAATATCTCTTATTATTTTCTCCGCTACTTCACTATCCCTATAGTAGTCGTCAAAGGTCATCAGAACGTCCCTCCAGAACTTCAGACTCGCTTTACTACTCAAGAATTCTATTACTTACTCCCCATCCTTAGTCCATTCGAACTGAGGATCTTGTGGATCCCTAAAGGCAGAGCAGATAGCCACTCCTGCATGAACGAGTATCCAGTCACCTTCAACCGCTTCAGGAACAAATGAAATATTAATTTCCCGCTCGATAGACCCAAAGAGAACCCGAGCGGTTCGTCGAAGCGGATGATTATCTGTTACCGCCACTATCACTCCAGCGACTGCAAGACACATGAATAATTCTCCGTCACTTGTGAAGAACATATATAAATCAAAACAAAAAACCTTTATAAGACTGTTAAATGGGATTCGATCAATAAAAACTAAACTGTTGGCTGATACTCGAAGCAACCATAACCTGACCAACTGACAAACCCTCGTCATTGCACGGAATACAATTATTCCAATAAGGAAGAAATCCACTCTCCCTCAATTTTCGAATCGCACCCGAGAGAAGCACCGTATTCTGAAAACACCCTCCAGTCAGTAGAACCCGCTCATTTCCGATACTTTGAGCACATTTTACGATGAGCTGTATTACTGACTGGTGAAATCGGTGAGCGATATTGGCTCGCGACACATCTGCACACAAGTCTGAATCAACCGCACGAATCATAGGAGCTAAATCAATTGCTCCGAAATCCCCCACATCAATTGGATATGGACCACCCGATCCATCGAGCGATTCATTTTCAAGCATCATCGCTGCTTCGCCCTCAAAGGTATTCCGGTGACACAATTCAAGAGCAGATGAGACTCCATCAAATAATCTCCCCATACTCGATGTAAGAATGCAGTGAGTTCCTGATGTAATAAGTTTCCACAATAGATCTGACTCATGGAGTCGCTGCCATATTCTCGTTTCGTATGCGTCATCACCGAGCGTCTGGTACCATAATGCAGCAGCGATCCGCTCGGGGTATTGCACCGCTGTGTCTCCTCCAATCAGGAAAAACGGCTTCAAATAGAACCTCCGCTCCTCTTTTTTTTGGGATATATTAAACCATTCCCCACCCCAGACGGTCCCATCTGGTGAATAACCAGAGCCATCAAATACAACCGCTGATACGGGAAGTGGAACTCTCTTTTCAGCTATAAGAGACCAGCTATGCGCCCGGTGATGTTGGATAGGGTAATACGGTGATGCATCTGAAAAATGTGCTTGAACATCGGGATGAAGATCAAAGCTAAGTCTCGAAGGCTCGGTTCTAAATCTTGGAGAAATAAGCTGAATAAATCGCTCTCTTCTTACAGCAACTTCTGGAGAATCGAGAGCGCCTTGATAAGGGCCAACGATAATTTCTCCAGCTTGCCCGTAAGAGACAGTGCTCTTCAGTAGTCCACCAACACCTAATGTCGGTGATTCACTCACCCCTTTCGCCTGAATCACTAATGGCGAAAATCCCCTTCCAAGTCGCCGAACGATCGGAGCACCTTCAACAAGCTGAATAATTGAGTCGTCGCATGGATTCTCAATTATACGATTATGCAGCAAAAATAGATCCGCAACTCCCCGCAGCTGAAGCAATGCTTCTCTATTTTCAGCACAAACTGGATTACCAGATCGATTGCCACTTGTAGCAACAATAGGAAAACTAATCCGATCAAGTAAAAGCCGATGAAGTGGCGAGCTTGCCAGCATGGCCCCGATGTAACGAGATGAAGATGAAACATGCGAAGAGAGAAAATTTGGCCTACGGGCTTCAAGAAGTACCACTGGTGTCCTTGCGTCGGTAAGAAGCGCCTCCTCCTCTGGCGAAACGATGCAATCATAAACAATTCGATCAAGGCTCGGATAAAGCACTGCAAAGGGCTTATTTCCTCGATTCTTTCGAACACGCAAAAGTTCAACAGCAGAGTCACACCGAGCATCACAAAGCAGGTGAAATCCGCCAATTCCCTTTATTGCAACACAGCGCCCTGCACAAAGGGCTTCAGCGGCAGCTTCAATAGCCTCATTTCCGTCAGCTATCGTGTCACCCTCGGGAGATGATATCCAAATTTTTGGACCGCACGAGTGACAGCCTATCGTCTGAGCGTGAAATCTTCGATTATTTGGATCATCATATTCAGCACGACACTGATAACAGAGCGGAAACAAGTTAAGAGACGTTTTATCTCTATCGAAAGGAGTTTCCCTCATAATCGTGAAGCGCGGCCCGCACGAAGAACAGCTTATAAAGGGATACCGGAATCGACGATCGGTGGGGTTCGATAGCTCTAAGAGGCACTCTTCACACGGCGCCCGATCGACGGGAATAAAGCGAGTCGCTAAGTCTCCGCCGATACTCGCAGCTATATGAAATCCCTCCTGACCGAGAGGCCGAGTCTGAGAGGTGCGTAACGCTTGGACCGAGGAACCTACTAAAGACTCTGTCCGAAGAGACAATAGAAACTGCTCCGTTTTGCTTTTGCTCCCTTCGACCTCGACAGTAACCCCATCGATCCTGTTTCGTACGCTACCCGCGAGCCCATACAGTTGCGCCAATCGGTAAACGAATGGGCGAAATCCTACACCTTGAACGCAGCCGTCTACCTCAATTAAAAGTCGAACCAATTCATCCATGACACGCCGCGTTAGCAGCCTCAGGGATAGTGACTATTGGCTCTTCCACCGTAAGATTTACCATCGTAACATCTTGAGCATGCTGATCGGTGATATCATCTTTTGGTATTACAATAAGAGAGGCCCCTTCGGCCCACGTGCCCTTGCACGCCTCAACAAAGTGCTCTCGAAGATGTTCTGGATCGCATGGCGACAATGCACCGACCTCAACGGTAATTGATCGGATACGTCGATTAGGAGATGCCGCAGACCATGCAAGCGCGGTGGTAACAAGTTCATCAATCATGCCACTTTCATGCATAATGCCTCCTTGTTTTTCATTAACTAATGATCGTACAAGTTGTCCTACCTCTTCTATAGCCTGTTGAATCGCCAATTGCACCGACTCAGAAAGAGGTGCACATGATCCGAATGAGCTTCCAACAACCCCAACAAGAAAAACTTTTTTCGGCAAACATCCAAGTACACTCGCTAACCCAATAGCATCAAATAGCCCTCCAGTATGAGTCGAGGAGAGCTCAGTTCCTTTATTATTTCCCTCCATTAATAGGTCCACTGATACAACCATACCAGGAGAAAACTGAAGGTGTACATTAGGAATAATTGCATCAATAAAGATGCACCAATCTCGCCCTCGAAAAAGTGATATCAATCCAGTTGGCTCTCCATCACTTTCGACAAGATCAAAATTAGGGTTCATCTTCATATCAATTCTATCCAGAACCAATGGACCGATTCCGTCATCTCCTCGATATCGATTGCCGATTCCAACGATTATTCCATTCATAGCCTTTGTACCTCCAGCGAGAGAAAATGGGTCGCACACGAGATACATGGATCAAAGCTCCGAATGATCTTCTCAGCACACTCCCGTAATTCCTCATCATTCCCGCATTTACTATGGTTTAAAAAATAGAGTATTGATTTTTCAATCTGTTTTTGATTTTGAGCAGTAGGTGGTATAATTGAGCAGTTCGTTATAATTCCATCCTCATCAACATCATACTGTTGAAATAGAACTCCACGAGGAGCCTCAGTAATTCCTATACCCGTTCCAGCCTGTGTCTGTAGCTCGGGAGATTTCTCACCGTTTCTATTCTGTTTTTCTCTCCGAAGCTCTTCGACAATAAGAAGAGCTTCACTACAGGCGAACCAAACCTCTAGTGCACGAACTTGAATGCTTCGAAATGGATTGCAGCACGGCTGCGGAATTGAGTTTTCTTTAATTGCGGTGAGAATACTCTCAGGAAGAAACTGCCCGTTAAGGGCAAATCGCGCCATTGGGCCAGTAAGATATCGCTCGTGCGAGGGTCCAATCGTCGAGGCAAGTGCAGTACTATATGAAAGCTGCTCTTCGAGAATTACTGAACCGAACGATCTTTCATCGAGAACCCATTCACGATTAGTTACAAGATTTCCATCAGTCAGCGGATAGCTCTTCGGTCTGGACAGTGATACAAAAATGTATTCTTCGGTAAAATCAGGAAAAGAAAAGGAGCTGACCCAGCTTAATGTTTCGCGCGCCAAATCAACTGCGGATTCCAATCGGTGCTTTAGTTTTGTCAGCTCCTTATTGCTCGGCAACCGACACACCCCTCCTACGATAAGATTTACGGGGTGGACACTTCGGCCACCGAGTGTCGTTAAAATCTCATTTCCAACCTCTTTAAGGGCAAGCCCGCGCTTCATCTGCTCGGGATAGTGCTTTGCCATCTCGATCGCATTCGCAAATCCAAGAAAGTCCGGAGCATGGAGGAGATAGATATGAATTGTATGGCTAACGATCCACTCTCCACACATTAATAGTCGCCGAACTAACTGAGATTGTTTCGGTATAGTTATCTTGGCAAGCTTCTCCATAGCCTGAGCTGCACTGATCTGATAGGCAACAGGACAGATACCACATATCCGCGCTGTCATATCGGGCGCCTCATTCCAGCTTCGTCCCTTAAGAATCGATTCAAAGAGCCGTGGTGGCTCAAATATTCGAAGCTGTACATCGGTGATAGTTTCTCCAGAACAGGTAAGAGAAAGCGCCGCTTTCCCCTCCACCCGCGCGACATAATCAACGGTAACGGTTTTTGTTGAGGGCTCTCTATTCATCAGCTACCTCCTCATCCGCAAACCAATCAGGAGGATTAAAGCTGTGGAGAAGTCGAGAAAGTTGGTCTGGCGATACACCACACTCGATAATCTTTGCTGAGAGTGCTGGTATATTTGCAGTCTCAGCACTTCCATAACATCCAAAGCAACCACGGTTAAATGCAGGACAAATTGCCCCACACCCTGCGTGGGTTATCGGCCCAAGACAAGGAATTTTATCGGAAACAAGAAGACAGGTTGTGTTTCTAGTTTTGCACTCAATACAAACACTAGAAGAGGAAATTCGAGGCTTTCGTCCTTTTAGAAAAGCGGCGATCACCTCGCTTAGTTGGGCTGGATGAACGGGACAGCCACGAAGAGCGTAGTCAACCGATACCTCTTCACTTATTGGTGAACTTTTAGAGAGTGAGTCAATATAGGATGGCTCTGCATAGATTGTTCGGAGACATTCGGAAGAATCGCGATAGTTTCGGAGCGCCTGAATTCCTCCAGTCGTTGCACAGGCACCGATTGTTATAAGCCAGTGAGATTGGCGCCGCACCTCTTGAATCAGTACACGATCCGCCTCAGTTGAGATTGATCCCTCGACAATTGATATGTCGTAAGGACCTGATTCCGAGTGACTCGAAATCTCTGGAAAAACTAATATCTCAAGGGCATCAGCAAGCTCTGTGAGTCCTTCAGTGCAGTCAACAAGGCTTAGCTGACACCCATCACATGAGGCGAACTTCCATACCGCAAGAGTAAGTTTTTTCTTGCTATCCATCAGATCTCAGCGATTGATAGTAGTTTACTTACTTTGGCCCACGACACTATTGGACCATCACGACACAACAGAAGTGGACCAAATTGACATCTACCGCACCATCCAACACCGCAATGCATGCACCGTTCAAGGGATAGATATATAGTGGCTGGATCAACCTGTCGGCTAATTAGGTCGATTGCAGCATGAGTCATCATGGGCTCTGGACCACACAGAAAAAATATATCTGGTAGATTATTTGGATCTAGTAAGTCGAATAGGTCAGTTACGATCCCCGTCCGACCACTCCAGCTGAAATCAGCCTCATTAACTATTGTCTTCACTACTATCGCAGGAGATGAAGATAATTGGTTAAGTTCATAAAGGTAGAGTAGCGATGAAGGAGAGGTCGCACCAAGAAAAATGGTAGCTGTTGCACCCTCTGGTTGATTTGCCGCTATACGTTGAATCACAGGTCGAAGTGGTGCTATTCCGACACCTCCTGCGATTATACAAACGTGCTTTCCTTGAATGATATCTATCGGCCATCCATGTCCATATGGTCCCCGTATTCCAACAGTTTGACCAATCAATTGAGTGCAAAGGCCCTTGGTCACTGGCCCTACTCCATCAACCGTCACACAAACAAAATTTCCTTTATCATCGCCACCACTAATCGACAAAGGGACCTCTCCTCGCCCCGGATTAGTCACCATAAAAAACTGGCCTGGATTCCATGAAAACCTTCCCCTAGATAAAGCAAGCGATAGTGTTACACAATCACGATACTCTTTTTTACGGGCAACTATTGTTGCTTGCACCGGAAGAAGCGGATCACTTCGAGCCATTTTATAGCTTTCAGCGAGCTCCATCAGATACCTCCCTTCCCGATTCTGGCTGACAAAATTTAGGTACTTCCTCCGTTATATCAATGCCAACAGGACACCAGGTAATGCATCTTCCGCATCCTACACATCCGGATGTGCCGTACTGGTCGAACCATGTGGCTAATTTATGGGTTAGCCACTGACGGTAACGGGAACGGGTGGAAGACCTAACGACACCAGAATGAATTGCACTAAATTCGTCTTCAAAGCATGATATCCATCGCCGCCAACGTTCTGATCGCTCCGTTGAAAATCGAGTAATATCTTCAACAGTAGAACAAAAGCAGGTAGGACATACCATTGTGCAGTTTGCGCAACTTAAGCAGCGCTCAGCGATTAAATTCCAGTTGGGATGCTCGAGAGAGCTCATTAGTAATTCAGGGAGTCCTTCCGTTTTAAGCATTCGAGAAAGAGACTCTCTGGCACGATCTGTTATTTTACATGCCTCCATCCACTCATCCGATGTTGCTTCACGTAGAGCGACCTCAGCAACTAACATGCTGCCCCGATCGGTAGCACCCTCAAGGATAAAGTAATGCTTCAATCCTTCTAAAATCTCGGTAATTCCAATATCAAATCCGTCTGTCGCTCTGGGTCCACTTCCCATCGACTCACAGAAGCAGGTCTCCCACGTCTCAGCACAGTGCGTAACGATAATGAGCATTTCATCTCGACGAGCCCTATACTCCTCATCAGGAATTTGTGCGCCAATAAATACCCTATCCAATATTAAGATTGCTCTAGCATCACACGGACGCACCCCAAAGAGTGCATAACGGGGGCGGTGCTGCTTATATTGTTTCCATACAGATATATCGCCAATTGTTATTAGGTCTCCAATTCGTTGGCGAGGAGGTTGAAGATATCTTTTCCAGGCATTGGCGCCCGGAGAATGAGAAAAGAGCCGTTTATCATTACGATAAACTACTTCGTAGTGGCCCGGGCCCTGCTCCTCGTGCCAGCCTCGTGGAAGATCCTCTATTGATTCAATTGGGCCAAGCTCAAAGACAGGATTGAGAGAATCACGATGGACCAGTCGTGGTCCAATATTAGTAAATCCCTGTGAAGAGAGATTTTCGAGAAGACTGTTTAGCCTTTTTTCATCAAGAAACCACCGAACTGATTCCATCGGTACCTCGCGATGAGTTGTGCATCATTTTACTAGTTACTCATTCCACTGCTCCGATATTCCTTTACTTGCCAACGCTAAATAGATGGGGAATACAGCATCGGGACTAAGCGAAATACTCTCAATTCCTGCCTCAATTAAAAACCGAGCAAATTCAGGATAGGTTGAGGGAGCATCCCCACAAATCCCGATATATTTGCCCCGCTCGCGGCAAGCTCTAATAACGTCGCTTACAAGCCGCTTTACTGCTGGGTTTCTCTCATCAAAGAGATGGGCAACCATCGCCGAATCTCTATCGAGACCGAGAGTTAACTGCGTTAGATCATTTGAACCGATACTATATCCATCAAATAGGTCGAGAAATTGATCTGCCATCAAGACATTCGAGGGTATCTCACACATTCCGTATACTGCGAGCCCATTTTTTCCTCTTTCAATCCCGTTTACCTTCATCTCTTCAAGAACACGGGAAGCCTCCTCCGGTGTTCGACAAAAAGGAATCATTACCGAAACATTTGTAAAGCCGAACCGCTCACGAACTCTCGTAATAGCACCGCATTCAAGGGAGAATCCCTCCCGATAGCCTGCATCGTAATAGCGCGACGCTCCTCGCCATCCTAACATTGGATTTTCTTCTCTCGGCTCGAAACTTTTTCCGCCGAGAAGATTTGCATATTCATTCGTCTTAAAATCGCTCATCCGAACGATAACTTCTCTTGGGTGAAATGCGGCTGCAATTTTTCCAATACCAGAAGCTAATTGCTCAACGAAGTAATCGCGCGGCTCTCGATATCCAGCGGTGAGCCGTTCAATCTCATTTCGCTCATCACCTGATGCCACTCTATCGATATGAATCAGAGCGAGTGGATGGACCCGAATATATGCGCTGACAATAAACTCAATACGTGTAAGTCCTACTCCATCGACCGGAAGGAATGAATAGCGAAATGCATTATCTGGGTCACCTATATTGAGCATTACGCGACACTTCGGCTTTTCGAGTTTTCTTAGATCGATCTCTTCCTCAGTGAAGGGAAGCAAACCACGATACACGCGACCTTCATCTCCCTCAGCGCAAGAAACAGTGACCTCCTCTCCGTTAGAAATCGCCGAAATAGCTCCGGTAGCACCAACGATGCATGGTATGCCGAGCTCCCTACTAACTATCGCCGCATGGCTCGTTCGCCCACCTTTTTCGGTGACAATCGCGGCAGCAGATTTCATTATCGGCTCCCAGTTCGGATCTGTGGCCTCAGTAACTAGAACTGAGCCCGAGATAAACTTCTCAATTTCATCGACAGATCTGATAACATCGGCCGGTCCGGCGCCAATTCCCTGTCCCACTGCTCGACCAGTTACGGCGATAGGGCCTCGTCTCTGAAGCCGCTTAGTTTTGACCACCGCGGGATCGCGACGAGTAACAACCGTCTCTGGACGAGCCTGAACCACATAGAGCTCTCCGGTCACACCATCTTTTGCCCACTCAATGTCCATTGGGGTTGGTTGTCCCGCTCGCTTTGAGTAGTGTCTTTCAATATCTACCGCCCATCGAGCAAGGGTAAGAATATCATCATCAGATAGAACAAAGAGGCCGCGCTTTTCCGCGGGAACGGGAACCTCTGCAATATGGTGCTCCGCCATTTCGTCATAGACGATCTGAACCTTTTTAGATCCACAGCTCTTTGCAATTATTGGTCGATATGGGGGACGCAATGTAGCCTTTGATACAACGAATTCGTCAGGAACAACACGCCCCTGAACGATCGCCTCACCCAACCCGTAAGAACCGGTGATTATAACGACTGAGGACAGTCCAGATTCAGTATCGATTGAAAAAATAACCCCTGCACTACCGCAGTCGCTACGGACCATCGTTTGAACGCCAATAGAAACGGCAGCCGCCCGATGATCAAATCCCTTATCAACCCGATAAGAAATTGCTCTATCGGTGAAGAGTGATGCAAAGCATCGGTGACAGCACTGCATCAGATGATCGATTCCCTGGACATGAAGGAATGATTCTAACTGTCCCGCAAAGCTTGCACTCGGAAGGTCTTCTGCAGTTGCCGAACTTCTAACCGCAACATCTGTAATACCACCAGCACGGGAAATAAGCTCATGATAAGCATTGGAGATGGCATCGGTAAGTTCTGGTGAAAATGAGGCAGCAGTAATTGCCTGACGAATCGCGGCACCACATTTTGATAGTTGGCGCACATCTCGAAGATCGTGACGAGCTAGCTCTGTGCGAATAAAAGAATCAAGCTCGTAGTCTCGTAACAAATCACGGTACGCATCAACCGTTATAGCAAACCCCTGGGGGACCCGGACTCCCTCTCCCCGCAACCTCTGCATCAACTCTCCGAGAGATGCATTTTTTCCCCCGACAATCGGTATATCGGTGATACTTAGCTCATCAAACCAACGAATATAGGTAGGTTCCATATTGTCCCCTCCTTTGCTGCCCGAGCCTTGTTGTTACGGGCATCATACTGCGGAGGGGATATCGTGCAATGGGGGATTTTTCAAGGTTGAGGGCAGCGTACTGCCCCCACTGTTTTCTCTTCTATTAATAGAAAACAACTTCAATAGTTACCGCACCACACTACACGGTGCACGCTGTTTTACATTGTAACATATTGAGGCGTCAGGAACCTTTACACATAGGTTTTTTCCTACACTAATAAAAGCACCGCCCTTTTTGGTGGCTCGGCTGACCTGACTCGTCGAACACGAGAACTTATATCGTCCGAGACACTCTCCTCGGGTAGCTGAGCACCCTAAGCGGGGGGAGCTTGTACAGACGAGCTTGCCAGTTCTGTCGTAGATTCTTGCCCTCTCATTGGTAAACTTTCGAGTTCCCTGAGTTTCGATGATAGTCGGATTCATCAAGAAACCAGCGATGTCGGTTCCCACTCCACCAGTTCGCTGTACCTGATTATTCTTGTATTGTACCAACACTCCTAAACCCGCTTTGTCGGTGATGGTCTTTACCGTTGGGCATACCTTCGAAAGTTGCGCCTCTGACCTATCGATGAATCCAACGAGGGCGACAATGAGTACTGTCATTTTTAAGAAATTCTTCATGTTGAACTATACTCCTAAAAAAAGTAGTTCTAATTTTCAAAAAAAGCTTCAAAGAGGAATGACCCCAGTTATCATATTCTGGGCTGATTGTGAACTGTGATGCTCATATGTGCAAGTTTAAAGGCATGGGGTACATTAGGATGAATCAACTACAACCAAAGTATGATCTGATGAGATTAAAATCAGTTTTATTTCTCCTCTTTCTTGGACTTTTTCAGATTACCGGATGTGGTACCGACAACACCTCAGCAGCACCTTCAATTATGGAGCTCTGTTCCGCAACCGACTCCAATCAAAAGATCATATCAGGCCAAAAATGTCCCCTACTAGAGCGCTCCATCGGTCGTCTTGACCTATATGATGAGGAGGATAATCCGGGGCGTTGTACCGCAATAATTGTTTCACCTTCGAAAATTATCAGTGCTGCTCACTGCTTTGATGAGTTCGTATTCAGAGCGAGACTCACTGCTGGAGGAGAATCCCGTGAGGTAGTACGAGTAGTGAATCACCCCGAGGGTCGATTCTCCGGAAATCGATTTGAGCATGATATTGCAGTTGCAGACCTCGATTCTCCACTTTCGTTCGGTGTTAAGTCCGTCTCTCTTGCCCCACCACCACAGATCGGAGAAACGATTTATATATTCGGATATGGGCGAATCACTGACTCGTTAGTCACAGATGTTAAAAATCAAGAGCTTTTTGGGGGAATGATGACTGTATCAGAGGTTCATAAACTATTCTTTGACGCCCTCTACGATGGACGGAGTTCCAATACGTGTAGGGGTGATTCAGGTGGCCCCGCTTATAGCTTTGACTCATCAACCGGGAAACTCCAGCTGAGCGGTTTAGTTTCTTCAGGTACAATAGATTCTTGCACAACTGGCGATGTAAGTATGTTTACAAATTTAGCTAATGAATCAAATCGTGCCTTTTTACTCCGCGAGGCACCGGAGATCGCTTCGTCAGTTGGCTAACGATGTAATTACAAACGGCGTCTTACCTAACGGAGATCGAGACACGCCCGAACCCGAAATGCCAACTCACTTATGGTGAACGGTTTTTGAATAAAGCTACTACGTCCAGCGGCAAGTAATCCCTGGACTCTACCAGCTGGGCTATAACCACTCATCACGAGAACCGGTGC
>JBIJBT010000011.1:0-40000 GCA_044345055.1 Bdellovibrionota bacterium | reverse complement strand
TCGAGTATCGAAAGCTCAAAGCTGTTGATCGCCTTACCTGCCGATGTTGTACGACATTGCGCACTCATGATATTGGCTCCATGAGCAGCTATTGCCTGGCTCATAGAGGCTAAAAGACCCACAGTATCGCGCGAATGGACTGTTATTCTGACCTTTCGAGCAGTTTGTACCTCTCCGTCCCACTTCACCTCGACACACCGTAACGGATCCATGCCGTGGACCTGTGCGCAATCAGCATCGTGAACGGTAACTCCCCTTCCCCGAGTGATAAACCCTATAATTCTATCTCCTGGTAGTGGCTCGCAACAACGGGCAAAACGCACGACCACATCGGAAATACCTCCTACGGTAACCCCTACTCGCGACCTCGATTCTCGAGCCGCTCGCTCAAAAATTCGCTTCAGCGGTGATGGCTCAACCGCCGCCTCTTCACTCAGGGTTTCACCTTCAGGGAGAAACTTCGCAACGACCTTTCCGATCGGGAGTTTTCCGTAACCAATCTCGGCGTACAGATCCCCCTCAGTTCGCATACCCAGAAGCTGAGCTACCTCAGCTATCTTCCCCTCTTTCTCCAATTTGCGGAGATTAAGCTTCGCTCGGCGAAGCTCTTTCGTTAATGTTTCAAGACCAAACGCCAGGCTTCGAGATCGCTCTTCTAGCTTAATGAATGCCCGAATCCGTTGTTTTGCCTTGGCAGATTGGACAAAACGAAGCCAATCTTTGCTCGGCACATGACTTTTTGATGTCAGAATCTCGATTGAATCTCCACTTTGCAGATGATAATCAAGCGGAACTATCTGACCATTTACCTTAGCTCCAACCGTCCTATGCCCGATATCGGTGTGAACAGCGTACGCGAAATCAACGGGAGTGGATCGCGCAGCAAGCCGAATTGGATCGCCTTTTGGGGTGAAAACGAATACATCCTCGGGGAAGAGCTCTCCTTTAACTGACTGGATGAATTCGTCTGGGTTTTTGAGATACTGCTGACTCTCGACGAGATCCTTTACCCACCGAAGATCGAAATTACTCGGCACACTCTGCATCGCTGAGCTACCCGATTCCTTGTATCGCCAGTGGGCTGCAATACCCTCTTCGGCGACGCGATGCATATCGTGCGTCCGAATCTGAATCTCTATCCGATTTCCCGCCGGCCCAATCAGAGTCGTATGGAGCGACTGGTACATATTCGGTTTCGGCATCGCGATGTAGTCCTTGAACCTATCCGGGACAGGAAGCCACTTCGAGTGAACAACGCCTAACGTTTCATAGCAGGCCCGAACTGAGTCGACTAAAATGCGGAATCCGAGCAGATCATGAACTTCGTCGAAGGCCAGATTGCTGCGCTCCATCTTTTGCCAAATCGAGTAGAGATGCTTGGCTCGCCCACTCACCTGACCAGGGACTCCACTCTCTTCAAGTGCTGCCGCGATAGCGGTGGTCGCCTCTTTGATATATTGAGCCCGTTCTTCGGCTGTCTTGCCGAGATTTTCGCGCAATAGGTGATAAATTTCGGGACGCAAAAAGAGTAGACTTGCGTCTTCCAATTCAGATTTGAGCCAATAGATACCGAGACGATTGGCGAGCGGCGCGTAAATATCGAGGGTCTCCTGCGCAATTCTGCGACGTTTTTCATCTGATAGATGATGCAACGTTCTCATGTTGTGGAGCCGATCGCACAACTTTACGAGCAAGACCCGAATGTCTCGAGACATCGCGAGGAGCATCTTCCGAAAACTCTCCGCTTGTCTCTCCTCTTTCGATTCAAACTCTATGCGAGTTAATTTGGTGACCCCATCGACAATTTCGGCAACATCAATCCCGAAGCGGTTCGCAAGATCGGATTTCTCGACCATCGAATCCTCGATGGTATCGTGTAAAAGTGCCGCTGCAATGGAGGGAAGGTCGAGTTTAAGATGACACGCAAGGAGCGCGGTCTCGACTAGATGAGTGAAGTAAGGTTCTCCAGAGGCACGGACCTGTCCTCGGTGCTGGTCCTCGGCGAACGCGTAGGCCCTCTCCACGAGGGAGATATCTGGAAGTGGGTAGTAAGCCTTGATAGCGGAGCGAATCGCATCCAGGTACATGAGGGAAACCATCAATGGCAACGGCCTTTTCAAATCCGCTGGCCATCAGGAGCGGTTGGGACGCTCTTATAAAAATTAATTACTCGGCTGCAGAGGTCCCTAAAAAGCCGCAGCAGAGTGGGCGTAGCGGCAGAGACTCCAGGAGACCTACCGCCCACCTTCCATCATACAACTACTTATTCGTCGAGGTCTCCCTCTGTAGTATCGTCGTTTCCAGCTTCTTCACCCTCCGCAACAACACCCTTTCCATCGAGGGAAAGCGAATCTGAATCAAGAGAGCTTGAGGATTCATTATCGCCGAAAAGCTGAGGTAGAGCCTCTTCTCCACCCTCATCCTCAGAGGGACGGGCGGTGCGGCTCGTTGACTGAAACGGTATGACTGTTGTGTTCATCAGAGAGGCAGCCTCAGCTTGCTGCTGGCGGTCTCGCTGCTCCTCCTCGAGCTTCTCTCGATATTCGACCTCTTCTTGAGCGGTTAAAAATCTCACCTGCCCAGAGGCAATTTCGCGCAGAGCCGCCACAACCGGCTTATTGGATCGCCCCTCTTTGGTGAGCGATTCAGAACCCCGTCGAATCTGCTTTGTTCGGACTGAAGCGAGCCTCACTAGCGCAAAGCGATTATTTTCTATCTGGAGACAGTCTTCAACCGTAATTCGTGCCATAAATCAATACCTTAAAACTTTGCTCGATTGTCCCATCAGGGACTTACTCCGTAGGGCGCACCGATATGAAGGTCGGGCGGACCGTATACGAAACCACTCCTTATTCGGAGCATCAGCGGCATCTGGTAGCTAAGCTACCTCACCAAGTGTCCACTCTACCATTTTTACTCGCGGAGCACACCCCCCCCTTGGCTAACGCTTAACCTACCTCGTTACCTACGCCACTCCTCTTCTCTACGCACCGATTCGACCAAGGGCTTGGCCTCCCACCTACAGTTGGCACGCGCAAATCCAGGCCGACCAGATTTACTCTGTAACCGCACCCACGGACCGATCCGTTGATCGATCATCACGGTGTCCCCCGCTCTTAGTTCAGCAGTTGCCGGAGCAAGCTCACTAGGGCGAGTGCGAATGACTGCTTTATCGGATAACTCACAAGCCTGAGGCGTATGATAACGCTCAACCGGATGGCCTGGGTGATCATCGAATCCCTCAAAAAAATCGGTCACGGACTTTGACGGTGTAGGTGTCGCCAACGGGGCGCTACCCGGATTGACTCGATCCCAAACCGATGGCAGCTCAGCCTTTCGATCACGCTCTGCAGCAGTTGGATCCTCCTCCGGTCGCAGCCTCAAATCACCTAGCGAAGCTGGCTCAAAAGGGCCATCCATTATCAATTCCTCCCGCGATGGTGCGGGAGTGGGTCGTAGCGGCGCACGTTGTCGAGATGGAGCTGCTGGTGGCGAAGAAATGGGAGGAGGCGAATCCGTTGTCATAGCCTCTTCTCGAACATTCACCAAATCATCCATCGCGACCTGCAACACTTCAATGGTTGTTAGAGGAACCAGATCGGCATGACGAAGAAGTGGCACGACCCGCGGAAGCGGTTCATTCGGTATCGGAGAGGCGACAAGCTCAACTAGATCATCGCGCATGGGGAGAACATAGCGCACGAAAACACCGATAATTAGAGCGAGAATAGCAACCGTAATAACTCGACGGTCCCACCCATTCGTCTTCTTTTCTTCTGGTTGTTGTTGCGCAATCGGCAGCTGTTCTTCCTTTGATTTAGTGTTACTAACTGGCGGCAAGCTCGATACTGATTTCGTAGATAAAGGTGGCTGTTGCGGAGCATCCTTCGGAGCATCTTCGACCGGGCGGCCCTTTTCTCCTTTTTCTACCTTCAACTCTTCTGAGGAATCTTTCATCCCAAACCATCGCCGACAAGACCGCAAAACCTGCTGAACCTCATCCCATTCCGAATCAGTACCCGCACCCTCACCCACCTTCTCTTGAGAGATCGCCCTCTCGAAAGATGGTTGAAGAAGCTCCACCGGCATCGATTGGGCCTCAAGATGGGCTCGAATCCACCAGACTTGGCTTAGAAGCGTTTTGAGTCCATCGCGCTCACAGAGGCGCACTAGTGCCGGCCAGTGCTCAGCGTCAGCAAGTTCGGCGTAGGCGCTTTTTTTTAGGGGTGGCGGCTCATCCTGCAAAGAATCTAGGCTCGTTTCAGCCGCGCCATCTTCAGGAGGGTACACAGCGTCATCTTCAGCGTTGGCCAAAAGATCTCCTAGGCCGAGATCAAGGGGCGATACGATCGACTCTTCGGTGGGGCTGATTGGAGGAGCTTTGTTGGTTGATTCGCCCGCAGCTAAACGGGGCGATACTTCAGGGGGAGCGCCCTCCAGAGACTGGCGGAGGCGGCTGTTTTTTCGACGCTTTGCCCTCTGCTTCGTCATCGAATAAAGTCTCCCCGAGAGGTCAAAACAAACGATAGTGGACGGGCTCGCCATGAGCCGCTGAACGATTTCAATGAGATTTCAATAAGATTGCATGAACGCCGTATCCTGATCCATCAGATAGAATCGTCACCTGAATCGGAAAACATGAGTAATGCTAACACGTTTCCGTATTATTTGCTCAACATTGCCCCATACAAATCCCAAACGGCCTGAGAACTCAATGTATCGTGCGTTATTACAGAAAGAAAAAGGCTCCATCGCGACCCAATTTACTCTGCTTTTGCTCCTTATCTTGAGCATTATTATGAGTGGCTGTGTAACTGCAACGATCTCTCCACCGCAGACTCTTGTGCGAGATACTATTCCGATTGTGCTCGCCTCTGATTATCCAACGGTCACAGTTCACGACGTTTCGGGGAAACATCGGGCTGGCACTCTCTATGCGCTTCTTGTTCTTCCTGTTGGTTCTATTGTTTTTCTCGACCCAAAGATCGGGCTCGAGGATTCCGTTACACGTGCGATCGTTAAAGCTCCACCACTCGGAGTGCATTCAATTGAGATATCGCTAAAGAGCGTTGAAATGACAGCTTACGATCTTATATTCACACGAAAGATTCGGTGTTCAATCGAGGGAGCTGTTAAGGTGAAAACAACATCAGCCAAATCTCCATCCCGAACAATCATGATTTCCGAATCTGTGACGCGGTACCGAACACTTGCATTTTCCCCACAGATTGCTCAAGTAGGTCGGGAGTGTTTTGAGGCGTTTGGCACAACGGTTGTTAGTTCAGTAGCGAGGCGGATTCTTGGAGCGAGTGAAGAATCTCTTGATGATGGAATTATTGATTAGTGCTCTTTTACAGAAAAGATCCGAGCAAATTGGGTTGCTCCATGAGAAGTCTCTTTATCGTAGAGTCTTTGCTGCTCATTAAGTCGAGTAATTAGCTCTTTTCCGAGTTTATTGAGATCGTCGATTGAGCAATTGTCGCAGCTACTACCGACCGAAGAAAGTGCGGACTCGAATGTTTCTCTGTATTGAAGAAATATATGGAGATGGCCCGCTTCGTGTTCTAAAACTTGAAGAAGGTAGCGGTGCCATTCACCTCTCTCCTCGTCAGAGGGAGACACTGAGGGACACCATCGCGGAAGGACCAGCCGAGTTGTCGCGCGAATGCGCACCGGCATAGGCGAGTGCCACGTCTCTCCATTCCATCTCCAGATAATACTCCAAGATAATAGCGCATCCCGACGAATATTATCATCATCAAGTGGACCAGATGCGCTCATTTTAGCTGAAACTTCAGAGAGATCGTTTGTGATTATCTCATAGAATTCAACCGAAGTGCCGGCGCTTTTGAACAAACTAAGCTGAGGAGGAGGAGCAATACATTGAGTGGATCGATCAAGCGTTCGATTCGAATGTATTGAGGGTTTTATTGGGATAGATTCGCTCTCATGCAACGTGCTAAAAAAGATAGCGACGGCCGAGAAAGGTACAAACGAGCAAAGTACCCACCTCTTTTTGCAGAGCGAATCAATCCATCTTGAGCTCACGGAGTCTTCTTTTTTTCGGCGACTTTTGGGGCTCCACCAGATACTCACATCTATTGGACAATATATTCGGTGAAAATAACGTTCGTTACTGGACCATCACCATCACCCACCGCATCGTTAATCGCCTCAACTAGTTCCCCTTTCAGGGCATCGCGCTGCGATGTAGAGAGAGCTTCATCGACCGTTTTTGAACTTAAAACTCTAATTACGACATCTCTTATGAGTGGCTCCTTAACCTTGAGGATACCCTCAATCTTTGGAGGACCCTTATCTCCTCCCCCTGAACCCCCGCTACCGTGCCCTGCTGCTGCGGCAAGATCTAATTCCATTTTCTTTGCTTTTTCGGTGTCGAATTCGAGATAAATAGTAGCTTTAAGATAGCTCCCGCTATCTGCGAGATTTACGATGAACGCAGGTTCAAGAGGTGCAAGCACAAGTTGAGGATGCTCTTCCTCAAGATGTTCTTCCTTATTTTCTTTTGGATCCTCTTTTTTGCCCAAAACTAGGAATGCGCCTGCTCCTCCTCCGCCCAAAAGAAGAAGGAGCACCACCACAATGATGAGCTTTTTTTTACCCGATTTTTTTTTGCCCCCTTCCTCCGATGCTGGGGATTCGTCAGTCTTCTCTGCCATAAATCTCTGTTCGGATGTATCTTGAGGGTAATGGGATGCTAGACATTAATTGTCCGCATTATGTGCCATTTATAAGATGCAGCCGGAGGTATTTAGATTCGAACTGGTTTTATTTGGTTTATTAAGGGGTGCAACCGACCGGATAGGCGATTCAGCGCTATTCCAAACTCTCTTACACGCTCGTTTTAAAGCTATTTTGCACGAGTGCGGTGGTCGCTACGTACACTGCAGCATCAACCCGCAAAACTCGCTCACCAAGACTAATCGGCTGAAAGTGGCATTCCTGAAAAAGTCTAATCTCCCGTTCGGACCATCCTTTTTCAGGACCTATCGCAATAATCGTGTCGTTATTCGCCTCAAGAGAAAATTTATTGCACCTCTCATCATCATTGCGCGTCTGTGTTACTGATAATCCCGGCACACCTTCATCAAAACCACCGCCCGTATGGGCAAAAAAAGCGCACTTGTATCCTCGTCGCGATCGCAGCAGCTCATTGAGCGCACCACCAACCTCTATACGGGGCGATATCGAATCACACGTCTGTTCGAGCGCGCGCTCAACCTCCCCCGCTATACGCTCAGCTCGAAGCTCGCGCGAAGAGAGGTAGTTTCTCTCAGTTCGATCAGTTTTCACAAGAAAAAGTTCCCGTATCCCGAGAAAAACTCCGGCCTGGATCACCTTTTTTATTGTTTGAGGTCGAGAGATTGCCACAATTAGGGTGGCTGGATTGCGTTCTAGCGGTGGGGCCGTTGACTCAAAATTAAGCTCCACTCTCTCGCTTGTTATAGCTTTATAGGTTGCTCGGCCTCGATTTCCATCACGAATCGCCGCCGGCACCGAAATCCCTAGCGCCACATCATGAAAATCTTCACGAGCATGACGAGCGCGCTCCCCGCTGAGAATAACGAGCCCCTCATTAGTAACTTCATCGGGGTAGATAAGAAGAGAATTCATCTATCGGCAATATATCTTAGTCTAAATCTTGGTGCTCATCTTTCACCCGAAAAGAGCCGCCCATCCGAAGCGCGACACGAAGGGAGCGAGCTATGAGATTCGATTACACCTCCCGAGTTCCTGCAACTTTCGTAGTCTGAGACGATCATCGGACGAAAAAGCTCTGGATACCCGCAACCGCTCGCTCCTGATGGCGCACATGTCCGCGCGCCACACCCAGAAAAAAAGATGCTCCCTACGCACGCTGCAACTGTTATCACCTTTTTACTCAACACTTTAGCTGCTCCTTGCATGTATAATCGGTCAAATTTGTAACTTCATAGCGTACTACATTCGAGATCTCAGAGAAAATCAGAACAAAAAGAGCTCGAGATTTGCCGTTGCCTCAATCAAACAATTTTTGTACGGTTGGGGTGCAAAGCGAGCAAAGGTATCGTGCCACTCGCGAAATTGGTAGGAGGGTCTATGCGAATTGCGACGTGTGGAGGAGAGACAAAGTGGGGTTCTTTCTTGTTGGCGCACCTTGCTGCCGAATGGTTAAATCATGGCCGCGACGCAATCATCATTGATGCAACTCCTGAACAAGAGCTCGTCTCATATTTGCGAGTTTCTCCATCTCTTATGAGTCGTCTCCCAAGGCTCGGAGAGGAGGGATTTCGGATCAAGGAATATCTCCAGCGAGATCTCAGCGGCTTAAAAGCTTCCTCTATAACCGAATATTCGGTACCAACAAAAACGGGCCGGGAAATTGAGTGCTCATCCTCCGAGCCGCTCATTGCTTGTTTCTCCGCCGAATTCCCCTACCCGCAGATTTATCCTTTAACGGCAGAGGCGAACGCGCGGCTCATTTCACTCGGGTCGTGTGAAAGCTATAATATCGCCGCTCAACGGCGCCACCACCAGGCTCTTTCAATTTTTCTAAACCACCTTGCCGATCAACCTGATAATGGAATCTTCATTCATCTTGGAGCAGGACAGTTACCGTGTATTACGGGGCTACTCGGTCGGATAGACCTTGCGATTAAGGTTGATGAAGAGGACGGTAGCGACGAAACAGCGACGATGATCGCTTCGATTCAACAAACGCTCGATCGATTAAAGACCCCCACAGTATCGTTCAGGGGGATAAGCCGCGCGAATTGGGGACACGACGAGGAAACGTCCGATCAATCTTCGAGCGGTGAAGAGAACGCCACTGAAGAAGAGCTGCTCGATACTGATGTTGCTGTTGCACTCCCCGGAACGACTCCTCACACCCTAGGGTTTCGGGATGCCGCTCGAGAGATTGTCGAATATGCAGCGTCTCTTCGCCCCGACCCCGCTCGTTTCACCCGCAATAACGAGCTATTGGCGCAGCTTGGCGACGTTATGGGGAGCGCCACTATTGGAACCAAAGGTGAGGCCACGCGAAGACCTGTGGCCTCTTGAGCGAAAACGCCCTAATACGCCTTCGCGTACACAGCGTCTATTGTGGCTGGCTTACCAGTGACGATGCACCTTCCATCTTGGCTCTGCGCATCCGTTGAAGATTGCTGCGGAAGGAGACACCGCACCGTCACCTTAAACTCCGCGAGAAGTTCATCAATCGATGCGTCCCCCGACCATTTGCCGACAACAAATCCTGCAGGACCATCCCCCGAGAAGTGCTCTCGCAGCTCATCAAGGGTCCTAATATCACGACGGGTGAGCTTTTCGTGATAAGCAACCGCCTGAGCATAGTAGCTCTCATGGATCGACTGAAGCAGCTCCGGCATCCCCGCAACCGCTGCATCTAAGGGAAGAGTAATTCTATCTTTCGGGCCCTGATCTCGACGATACACACTTACCTGCCCCTGCTCGATATCGCGAGGCCCAATTTCTATACGAACGGGAGCACCCCGCTTTATCCACTGCCAGCTTTTTTCTCCGCCTCGAATATCACGCGCATCAAGCTCAACTGCGATAGGACGACCCTCAAAATGGGTCGCCTCGAGCCGTTTTTTGAGCTGCTCGCAAGCCTCCATCACCGCAGCAGCTGTGTCTGCTTTCGGCGTTATCGGAATAATGACGACCTGTTTAGCAGCCACCCGAGGCGGAAGCCGCAACCCATCATCATCGCCGTGCGCCATAATCAGCCCACCGATCATACGCGTCGAAGCACCCCAAGATGTCGTGTAGGCGTATTTCAGCTCCCCATCGCGATCAAGGAACTTGATATCGCTTGCCTTTGCGAAATGTTGACCCAGATAGTGTGAGGTGCACGCCTGCAGCGCTTTCCCGTCCTGCATCATCACCTCGATCGTGAACGACCGCTCTGCTCCCGGGAACCGCTCTGAGGGGCACTTTTCGCCGACAAAACCGGGGAGCGCAAGAACGTTTTTGAAAAACTCCTCGTACACCTGATGCATTTGCACCGTTTCACGCATCGCATCCTCTTCGGTCGCGTGAACGGTATGTCCCTCCTGCCACAGAAATTCAGCAGTCCGCAGAAATTGGCGGGGCCTCATCTCCCACCGCACGACGTTCGCCCATTGATTAATCAGGAGCGGCAGATCGCGGTACGACTGAACCCACCGCGAGAACGAATCCCCGATGATCGTCTCTGATGTCGGTCGCACAATAAGCGGCTCCTCAAGCTCACCGACCGGCACGAGCTTTCCATCGCGCTGCTCAAGCCGATGATGAGTCACCACCGCACATTCTTTTGCAAATCCCTCTACGTGAGCTGCCTCTTTTTCGAGAAAACTGAGCGGAATAAAAAGTGGAAAGTAGGCGTTTTGATGACCCGTCGCCTTTATCCGATCATCTAACTGCCGCTGAATATTCTCCCAAATTCCAAAGCCCCACGGCCGAATGACCATACAACCCCGGACTGGCGAGCTATCAGCAAGGCCAGCGGCTTTGATGACTTCTTGGTACCACTCCGGAAAGTTTTCGGCGCGAGTGGGCCGGATGGCAGTTTCGCGGGAAGCGGCAGAAGCTGAAGGGGTCTGGGAGGCGTTTTGTGTCACGGTCTGGGTCTTTTGAATTGAGGAACTCTGAATCGGCGAAACAGAGCGCAAGAGAAACGCTCGCACCGATAATTACGATATGATTGAATAGGGGGGACTACGAGTCAAGGCGACAGAGCCATTGATGCACCTGACTTAAGGCTGCACCGCGCCATTTTTTTTCTACGGTAATTACAAAGATCACTCTCGCCTAAAACCGCTAAAAAGAGCGAACTTATGATCCTATGGCTTCTCTTTACCTTCGTCGCGATTGTGGGAAACGTCACCTATCTTTCCGGCCTCAAGCTCGCAGATGGCCGAATTAACCCCTTTTTTTTCACCTTCCTACTCTCAGCGGTCGCCCTTATTGGACACACCGTAACGCTCCTTTTTTATCGATATGTAATGGGTGAGCAGGTAAATCTTTTTTATGATTCTCGCGGAGCCCTTCTCGCAGTGCTGGTAGGATTGGCGGTTGTCGTTATTGATTTTTCCCTCTTCTTCGCCTTCCGTCACGGATCAGCGATTAATACCCATGTAGCACTAGCCGTTGGAACCGCTATTAGCTTTGCTGCAGTGAGCGTCTGGCTATTCGGCGAGAGTGTTACCCCAACCCGAGCAGTTGGTATTGGGTTGGGGTTGGTTTCGTTGGTGTTGGTGGTTCGGGGGTAGGATTATTCGCATTTATTTACGAGCTGAACCGTACCAGCTCTTTTGAGCTTCTCAAGTAGTTTATAAGCGGTCTCCGGGCCCAACACTAACTGATCTTTAGCCGTTTCCGGAGTTCCGTCTGGAGAAATTTTAGTCGTCTCGATGTTTCTAAGACCAACAAAACGCTGTAACTCTGCAAGACGACCCGCTTTACGAATGTCAAAGGCCTCGTCGCCAATCATCGCCGCTACAGTCCGGTTCAGAGCTTCAAGCTGTTTAGTGTTTCCGTTTTCGGCTATATTTGTTTGACCTACATTCCGAATCCAAACAGGAGGGTTCCCCCCCTGTCTTAAATTTTCAAGCAAATCTACGGTTGCATTCAAATCTTTGCTGATAAAACTTGCTTTAACTCGATACTCTTGACCCAAAGGACCTACTGGTCTTCCATGGGCTAAATGGCCCAATGCCCAATTTGCGGCTTCACAACCTTGTCTCTGAAGATCCTTAAAAAAATTATCCATAAATGCTCCAAAAATCTGACAGACACCGCATAAGTTATTCCGGGTAAGTTAAAATGAATATCATATCTCTGTCAAAAAAAATCCCCTCACCCCAAATTCCACGCCGTCAACCACCTCTCTCGGACCGGCACTAGCCCGAAACGGCTTCGCAGGCTTTCTTCGAACTTGGGAAGGTGGGCGGCGCCGTAGAAGATGGCTATGCTCTTGGCGCCACCAATTAGCTCTTTTGCAAGCACTCGCAACGCTTCTTCGTTCCTAATATCAATTATATACGGCTCTAGGGTGCCGCCTAGGCCCTCTCCGCCGGTGCGTTCCATTACCTCAGCGAACTGGGCAAGAAGCGCCTTGGGGCCGGTGTTTGTGGGGTTGGGGGTGGGGACACCGAGCTGATTTATCTTTCCGTAAGCACGGAACATATCGCCGAGGATTCCGATTCCTAGCGACATCATCGTCTCGCCGCGGCGTTTGCCTTCAGCGAGGATCTCTTCTGGGGAGAGGTCGGCATGGATAAAGTTTCGGCGAGAATAATCGATAGCATCGATCTGATGAACCATCCCGAAATAATCGGTTAGGAGCCGTTGAAAGGTCGCCAGCAGACTACCGTTTTCTGAGCTGCGATCTGGTCGGGGGCGCACTCCGCGGGGTGCAACAAGCTCGTATAGAACCCGGCTATATTGGCGAAATTCCCGATTAAGTTCATCGTAATAACCGCGCTCACCGATGTGCACGGCCCCGATGAGGGTTATGCTTCCCGACGGACCGAGCAACGGTTCGAGCTTTGAGCCGGGGGATGGGCGAAACTCAACTACCGAAGTTTGCAGCGACCGTATTTCTCGCGCGGTAGAGTCTCGAAGTACCTGGATATAACGTCGTGGGCCAAGATCGCGGAGAGGCGGGACCGCCGATTCTCGAGCTTCAGAGACCTTTCCAAGCGCGCCCCCCTGAGTAGCGCCCTCTCCGAGCTTCAGCTCCCCTCCCCTCAACCAAAAGCCCGCGATTACTCCAACAAGCAGCAGCGCCACTCCCCCAATAATCCGCCCCCGCATCACCATCCTCCCGGCTGTAATTCCTTCTAGTCGCCCGCCAACATCCTTTAGTTAGCGGTATGGAAGGCGCTTGCACAACAGCAGCATAGGGGCAACACAGCGTCGCATGACCGCGTCGCATCACCGTGAAATTGGATCTCTAAATCGTTTGATAAGCCGCAAAATTCGGTTGAGCCCATTCCTAATGTACCGCCGGAGCTCCCGGAACATGGGTTACAACCTCCTCAAGTAGGTGCATAAGGTCCTCCGGGTTATCGCTTCGGGCGTAGAATGCATCTGCCCCACCCGTCCTTGCCGCCTCCTCAATAAAAGCCGAGTGTTGGTCTGCGATTGCTATCACAGTCATCATACTGTCGCGCCACCGCCGCAATAAAGAGAAAGCATCCCCCTGATTGAGATGCAGGTGGACAAGAACACAGCTTGGAAACCAAGTTTTTGTTAATTCTAACGCCTCACCCTCGGTAGAGGCAGACCGACAATCGATCGCGCACTGAAAGGAGAAGAGCTCAGCATGCTCCTCTATTGCCGCCGCAAATGTTGGATTATCGTCAACAATCAGTAGTCGTATGTGCTTCCTTGCGACCTCAAATAGCTCCTCACTAAACCCCTCGCCGGGCGGCGGAGTTGGTTTTGACTTAGTCATAATCAGAAACTCCCAAAAAAAAGAGCGCAGCCCCTTCCTTGGAGCTGGTTGTTATCTGTATCTTTGGCGCATATTAATCGTTGGAGGGGGTATCGGCTCGGCGAAGGGGGAAGTTGAGGTAAATTGGAGTCGCGCCATACCCGAGCCTTTTTCCGCCCCTTCGTCATCAAAACCTCTAACAGCGATTCATTTCTCATCGAACCGCGCTCAACTATTCAGTAGCAGGCATCCGTATGTCAGATCCCTCCCTCACGACGACTCACCAAAAGGCACTTCAGGTGAATCTCGACAGCTCGCGCTACGGCACCTTCGCTGAGATAGGCGCTGGACAAGAGGTTGTTCGATGGTTTTTTCGCGTCGGTGGTGCCGCCGGGACCGTCGCGAAAAGTATGTCAGCGTACGATATGACGGTAAGCGATGCGATTTATGGGACCTCGCGCCGCTACGTATCGCACGAGCGGCTTCTGCAGATGCTAAATCATGAATTTTCGCTGAATGTTGAACGACTTCAGGATGATACAAAACGGCTCTTCGCATTCGCCAACACAATGACCGCCCGAAAATATGGGGTCGATACGAGCTACGATCACGGATGGATGGGGTTGCGTTTTCAAAATCACCCCAACGGGCCGGTCTCTCAGGTGCTCATCCATGTGCGGCTATACGACAATACCCATATCCTTCAACAGGAAGCGGTCGGCATCCTCGGAGTTAATCTCATCCATTCCTGCTTTTATGAAAATAGTCACCCCGATGTGATCATCGAGAAGCTTCTCGACAACCTATCGCGAGCTCGTGTCGAGATCGACATGATCGAATTTTCTGGGCACGCCTTCAGCGAAGTTGATAATCGGCTGATGTCTCTTTTACTCGTCCAGAAGGGCGTCGCAGATATCGCAATGTTTGACTCGAGCGGTAATGTGCTGCAACCAGCTGATGCGCTCTATAAAAAGCCTATTCTAATTCAGCGAGGAACATTTCGCCCCGTTACCCACACCCATCTCGATATGCTTTTGGCGTCTTACGTCCAATTTAAAGAGGATTTTCCAGGACAGGCGAGCAAGTCCACTACCTTTATGGAGTTAACGACCAAAAATCTCTTCGATACGGCGGCTCTCGATCCCAAAGATTTTCTAGATCGAGTCGATGCATTATCAGCGCTCGGTCAACAGGTCCTTATCACCCGCTTTACCGGTTCATACGGTCTTATTCGATATCTTCGGGGATTTACGAATCAACCGATAGCACTCTCTCTCGGCGGCGCAGCACTCGTTGACCTCCTCAATGCGCGCAACTACGAGGAACTTAATGGCGGCGTGCTCGAAGGGCTGGGCCAACTTTTTCGCGAAGAGGTCCGCGCATACTGCTACCCGCAAATCCTCGCTAACGGAACAACGCTCACCATAGAATCACTAAAAGGCCCAGATTCACCCGTAAGGCATCTCGTATCTCATCTTCACGAACAAGGGTGCATCAGTCAGGTGTCGAATCAAGGACCGCGACCTGTATCGATTACCTCTACCGAGGTACTTCAGTTAATCCGCTCAGGGGACTCAAATTGGCAAGATTATGTCCCATTACCGGTGGCTGATCTGATAAGAGAGAGAAAATTGTTCGGATATCAGGGCTCCTGAACGACTACTTCTAAAGGCGTCGCAAGCTCATCTTCCCGCAAGTGCCTCAGCGAATTCGAGATCTTCCGGTGTAGTAATCTTGAAGGAAAAACGGCTCCCCGCAACAATCTGAACAGGATGGAAAGGGGTTACTAACGAAGTATCGTCTGTTGCCTCGCCCTGAGCGGCTTCGTGAGCGCGGGAAAGTAGCTCAATCTCAAAAGCCTGCGGGGTCTGGATATGCCACACTCCCTCCCGATCTAGCTCGCCACAGATAGTCCCTGCAGAAATTTTACTTCCTACAGAATTTTCTCCGTGCGGACGAGGTTCCCCTCTCCCGATAGCAGAGCTCTGCTGCTCACCCACAACTCGGCGAAGTGTATCAACCACCGGCACAGCAGCGGTCGCCGCACCGAAGCTCCACGCAGCCTCTGCGACCCGACGCACAACCGCAGGCGGCGTCAAACACCGCGCTGCATCGTGAATAACGATATATTCTGATGATGAAAAGGATGATTTAGAGTAGAAAATGGCCCGCGCCACTGATTCCTGTCGCGTTGTGCCGCCCCTAATGACCGCAAGAGGTATAGACGAATCGTCCCGAGCTTCTCTGCTCACCGCATTAAGCTGCTCACCCTCCCAATCCGGAGGTACAACGACAATCACCGATGAAACACCTCCGGAAGCCTGAAGTGTTCCGATGGCACGCTGCACCATCGGAACACCACCGACCTTAACAAAGGCTTTCGGAATACCAGCTCCCAATCGGCTGCCACTACCCGCAGCCACAACAACACCAACAGTGACCGATGAGAGCTGGACCATACGGGACCGTTACGCGAAGATCTCGGCGATCTCGTCGCGGACCCTCTCCTCAGCCCTTGATTTTACAATTGAAACCTCTGAGACCAATAGCTGCTGAGCGCTCTCGAGCATCTTCTTCTCTCCATATGAGAGCTCTTTGCCAGAACCGATGACCGATATATCTCGCACAACTTCTGCAATCTCAAACAACGAACCGGTCTTCAGCTTATTCGTGTAATCTCGGACACGACGATTCCATGTCTGGGTATCGATCTTTATCCGTTTGGTTCTGAGAATCTCATAAACCTGGTCGATAGACTGACGATCAACTATCCGCCTCAAACCAACAGCTTCGGATTGCTCAACCGGAACCATTATTTTTGTGCCCTTCGTATCTAGCACATGAATTACATAAAATTCGCGTTCGCTTCCCCCCAATACTCGACTTACGATTTTTTCAACCTCGCCTACCCCGTGACCAGGATAGACCACCTTCTCGCCAACTTTGAACGAATAGGTCTTCAAGACTGGACTCCTCCCAAGATGATTACGACTCTCTGACACAAGAGCACCGAATCGACCGATTTTTGAACTTCGAAAAAATGGATTTAGATCACACTCTCTCGCTCACTTTCGGACCGGACAACTGCTCGATTCGACACCGGAACTGGACTACTCCCTTATCAACTTCGCCGCCTCTTTCACCAGAAATCCTGAGCATCCTCTTTGGATACTCAATCCGAGGAACTCTGGTACTAAGCAAGCGTCGTTACCGCCGATACTGCCTTAAGTCACCATCTGTGCGACCCTGACCTTGACCTTCAATCCTTTGACAAACCAATCCCCACTCCCCTCGGAGCTCGGGCGAGACTAGAAATCCCCAAAAAAACCAACAAGAAATCGCCAAAATAGCTTCTCGTAGAACAAAACTGATACCTGTTTTAGTCTACGAGAGGCCAGCTCGTACTTTTTTTAAAAAAACCGAAAAAAGCTCTTGCAATAAAAAAAGTTAGGCTTATAGTTACGCACCAACGAAGCCCAACAAAAAACAGCGTGAATCCAAAACGCGCCGACCTGCATCAGATAAAAGTACCGTCTGACAGGAAAGGCTTGGAATGTATAATTGAAACCTTAAGGACTATAATAGCTTCCAATTATTCAAACTCGAAAAGTAGCTCTTGATCGGCTCTTTATTCGATTTCTAATTACCCCAAGATCTGTCCGAAGAACTGGATTTGTCCTAATCACCACCCTATTCATTCTTCGCACTGAGTATACGAGATACTCGCAAAGCGCGTCAAAGAATCGGCGCACGGAAACTGATTTTTTTTCACAAAAAAACAACAATCTGTGGCCGTCATCCACCAAATTCACAAAAACGTGGGTTACCAACCACACGCCTTACTCCATACCGCTGTATTAATATCACGCATCTAGTAGTTCGGGGTGTCCAATTAATGACGAGAGATCTGGGATCTGCCGTCTTTGCAACCATTCGGCGATTTCGTTATGAATCGAGGCGATAATTAATGGGCCGTGAAAAACGATTCCTGTATATAGCTGAAGTGCCGTAGCACCCGCTGCAATCATAGAAAGTGCACGCTCAGACGATTCAATTCCACCTACACCTATAAGAGGAATACGCGATCCTAATTCGCGATAAAGCGCTGCTACAAAAGAAACCGAGCGCTCAAATAAAGGAGCTCCACTAAGACCTCCTTGATAACTGCTCGCCGCTTCACAAGAATCGCGAGAAATAGTCGTGTTTGTCGCAACTATTGCATCAATCTGCTGCTCAAGAATAACCTCAACAATCGGCACTAAATCGCGCTGTTCAATATCAGGCGACAATTTGACAAAGAGTGGTTTTGCTCCGACCTCGGTGCGACACGCAGCCAAAAGATCGCGCAATCTATCAGGCTCCTGCAGCGAACGAAGCTCTGGAGTATTCGGAGAAGAAACATTAATGCAAATATAATCAGCAAAAGGAGCTACTAACTGAGAAAGTTTACGGTACTCTTCAACTGCAGCAGAAAGGGGAGTATCTTTATTTTTCCCGATATTAATTCCAATTCTAATAGTTCGTTCACGCCCCTGCCATCGACTTAACCTCTCTAAAACCGCATCCACACCCGAAGAGGGAAATCCCATCCGATTAACTATCGCCCGCTCATTTTTGAGCCGAAATACTCTTGGTCTAGAGTTTCCCGGTTGTGGTCGGAGCGTCACCGTCCCAACTTCAATGTGACTTGCACCGATACTTTGCCCAAATCCAATGGCGCACCCCTCTTTGTCAAAACCAGCCGCGATACCTATCGGAGCATTAAGTTTCATACCTGCAAGCTGAATCGCGAGGCTTGGATGATCGTGGCTTGGGTGATCATACCGCACACACTCGCCCACCAATCTCTGCACCGTTTGGCACTCGCAGAGTGATGCACCCATCATCCCAACTCGATGCGCATCCTCGCCTTCAAGTAAAAAGAGAAGCGGCTTAATAATTGTCGAATAGAGTGTCATGTAATTATTCCGAGTGAGGCGGAAACTATTCTATTTGTTGCTCCATCACGCTACGGGTCATGATGAGTGCATCTTCTCCACTATCGGCGTAATACCCCTTCCTACGTCCAAGCTCTTCAAAACCGAAGCTTTTATACAATGCCTGAGCTCCGCTATTGTGCTCGCGTACCTCGAGAGTAACGGACTCGATTTTCTCCCCGGAGATCGGATTACTATCGGTCGCAGCGATCAGAGGAGTGATGAGATGATTAAGAAGCGCACTCGCAACGCCACGTCTGCGCGAATTAATCTCAACCGCTATATTTAGAATATGGCACTCTTGCGCCACAAAGTGGCACACAATAAACCCAATTAACCTCCCTCTCGAACGAGCCCCCCAAACAACACTATAATCGTATCGAAATTCATCTTCAAAGAGTCTCGCCGACCAGGGGACAGGATTTGCTTCCTGCTCAATTCTAAGAAGCTCACCCACTGCGAGCGCAGTAAGACGTACGACGACAACCTCCTGCTCCGCCCGAGTTTCATTATCGTTCACAACTGATCCTCTAATTTTTCCGACTGATCGTAGCCTGGCCGCTAACCTGCTAGAACTGGAGCTTCGCCCAAAAAAAATCCCTTGAATAGGAAATCCTATTCAAGGGATTTTAATCAGAGCTCATGCAAGAATTGGATCGCGCACACGGCGCCCTCCACACTTCGCATTTTAAAAGCTAAGCGGCAAGCGCTGCTTTAACTCTGTCTGCGATCGCCGAAAAACCTAGTTCATCGGTTGCTGCAACCTCAGCGAGCGCCTTTCTATCAAGTTCAATATTGGCCAGGTTCAAACCCCTCATGAATTGGCTATAAGAAAGACCACAGAGCCGAGCTGCTGCGTTGATTCTCATAATCCACAAGGAGCGAAACTCTCGCTTTTTGGCCTTACGATCTCGATACGCATAACGCCAGCCATGCTCTACCGAGAGCTTGGCGAGTTTAAAACACCCGTTCCGACGACCGCGATAACCGCTCGCCAGCTTCAACATTTTATTGTGTCGGCGCCGCCGAACTATTCCTGTTTTTACGCGCATACATCACCTATTCTCATGTACTAGCGGAACCTGTGCTCTATACAGGACGGCCCGCCCTTGTCGAAAAAAATCTATTACCCGTTCGGCAACATACGACGAACCATTTTCTCAAGCTCTGGTCCAACGTATGCCGGGCGACGGAGCTGCCGCATCCGCTTCGGGGCACGTTTTGATGTCAAATGGCTTCTATTTGCACGAGCCCGCTTAATCCGGCCGCTTCCGGTAACCCGGAATTTCTTCGCCGCCATTTTGTTTGTTTTCATCTTCGGCATAACCCCTCTCCTGCTCTGCTGAATTGGATCAATTAATTGAATTGATTACCTAATATGACCGCTTTTTCTACTTTTTCGGGTGCAGCCCATGACTTCACCCTTGCCTTTGTGCCGGTTTATTCACACCTTAAAACTTAACTGCCACCAGCAACCGCTTCTAATATTTAGGCGCGAACAGAGTCGAACTGTTGACCTCTTGCCTGTCAAGCAAGCGCTCTAACCAACTGAGCTACGCGCCTTCACCTAAAAGTGTCGGGGGAAGGTACCTGATTTAGTGGTTTTGGTCAACCGGAGAAGAGCTAATTTGTCGCAATGTCCACAATCTCAGGAGGTTTGGGCTTGCTGCCAGCCTCACCGCCGAGTCCTCGAAGTACATCAAGTGCCCTGGTAAACTGCTTGTCTCTTGTCATCCAATCGTGAAGCTCAGCTCGCTCCGGATCAAACGGTTTGGCGAGCGGAAGCTGCCGACTCATGTCCCCCTGCCCTGATTTTTCTTCAACTTTGGTCGTAGAGGGATTTCTTATTGCACCAGGAAGATCGCGCTCCCGCACAATAAACCGTTCTGCCTGTTGACGGGATGGCACAGGAGGCTCCTCTTCTTCGAGCATCGGCACATCGAGCTCTATATCAGGGGTTATACCCTGAGCCTGAATCGAGCGACCACTTTTTGTGTAGTAGAGCGCGGTTGTAAGGGTTAGAGCTCCACCATTTTCAAGAGGAGTAATTGTTTGAACCGAGCCCTTGCCAAAGGTTGGAGCACCTACGATAACTGCTCGCCCATGATCCTTTAGGGCCCCCGCGACTATCTCCGATGCGCTCGCTGAACCACCATTTACCAGCACAACAATCGGGTACTCTGGCTGTGTTCCGCGAGGATGAGCGTAAAAACGCTGCTTTTGGCTCTCCATCCGGCCATCTGTGTAAACGATAATCCCCCGAGAGAGGAATAGATCGCTCACCTTTATAGCCTGAGTGAGAAGCCCCCCGGGATTGTTCCGAACGTCCAGGATTAGACCTTTAAGGTGATTTTTTTCACTCTTACGTTGCAATTTTCTTATCGCTGCGGCGAGATCATCTGATGTTTTTTCGACAAACTGGGAGATTCGAACGTATCCGAGCCCATCTTCAAGATATCTGCTTCGCACACTCCGGACCGAGATAGTTTCTCGAATTATAGAGATATCGAGGAGCTGAAGGCTTCCTTTGCGGCTCACTGATATTGTAATCGGAGTACCTTTTGGTCCTCTTAACCGCTTTACGGCATCCACAAGCGAGAAATCTTTGGTGAACTCTCCCTCGATCTTTACGATAACATCCCCTGCTTGCACCCCCGCTCGCTCTGCTGGCGAACCCTCCATCGGTGCAACAACGACGAGCAACCCATCTTTAAAGGTCAGCTCGATCCCAAGCCCCCCAAACTCCCCTTTTGTTTGAGCCTGAAGCTCCTGATAAAAATCGGGATCCAGATAGCCGCTGTGAGGATCGAGCGATGTAAGCATCCCCTTGATTGCGCCCTCCACTAGCTTTCGGCTATCAACCTGATTTACATAGTCGCGCTGAACTATCGAGATAACATCGGTGAAGGTTTTAAGTTCATGATAAATGTTCTGACTAACCTCTTCCTTAGCACCAACCTCTGAGGCTCCGTGGCTAATTACATAAACCGCGCTAAGCACGATTGCCGCGCCCGCAACTAAACCTTTGTAGAGAGACCATTCGGGGGAAGTTAGCCCACTTCGCGGAGCAATATTTAGAGCAAGCGGCGAGCTTTGCGCAACCTCAGCGCACCTCATATTCACCCCTCGCCTTCGCCCGATTCGCATACGATACCTACGATTCGACTCAATACCTAACGATAAAATCCCGCCTATCATCTTGAGATGAAGACGAACGTTAGTTCGGTTTTAAAATAGAGTACTCAAGAACCTTTAACCACCTTGTACGGTATCAAAGAGCATATAAAAAGGGCAAGAAGCGATAAGAAATTGGAGTATGGAAAGTGATCTGAAAAAGGAAAAAGTAAAACCGCGGAATGTCGTTCTAGAAAAAGGGCGAAAAGCTCTCCAAACAAACTCCTAACGAGAATTCTAGTGAATCCCTCTTCCATCAACCTCTGAGTGTGCTAGCGTTCCCTCTGACAGTGGACGAAGGGGCCAACATTAGCGATTTACTCGCAAAAAAATCTACACGCAAGAACTAACCATCTGCAGCGAGGGCACGACATGCCTACAAACTCAGAAAAAAACCCTCTCGACGAGGCAATTCTCACCCTCGTCGCCTCTCTCAAAGAGGCCGGTCTCACAGAGCTTGATGATGTTTGCCGAGTTATCGGTGAAACGTTAGAGATTGACGCTGAGCTCATCAAAGAATCGCTCACAGCGAACCCATTCGTCGGTGAAGAGCCAAACTTCGAGGACATTATTACTGATGCTATCTTGGGAGCACTACCATCTATGAGTGCTCATCGAACTGCTGACAGAGATTCAGATCCAATTCTCTCACAAGAAACTCTCTCACCGCAAAAACCGATTAAAAAATCAACCGAGGACTAGTGATGCGACAAACACCGCACGACCCAAGAAAGAGTTCGGAATTGCTTAACGATCTTGGCCTCGCAATCGCTGGCTCGGTCGGACGGAAAGTTCTCGGAATAGATCATCAGCAGATAGAAGATCTTAAGTTCGGCCCGCTCGCCAATCGGATAACTCGGCTTTCCGAAAAACACCCAAGCCTAAACGAACTTCTTCCGCCGGCAATCCCTCCAACGGACCGACTCGATGACGGATACATCGCGAATCTGGAGAGCGCTCTTCGGTCAATCATCACCGACAAAGAATCGCTCAACACATTTTGCAGCAAACTGGGGCAGAAGCTTTTTGAAGAGGGCGTCGGGGTACCTAAAGTCACAGAGCCAACGAACCGCCTTCTGCGGCAGGTAAGCGACGATCTCAATGAGATAAAAAGTGGTGCTCTCTCTGGACAGAAATCCGCATTTGAGACTCTCGCAGAATTACGTAGCCTGAATCGGCAACTGATTCTTTTTGTGGATGCGAACAGTCAATCGGCTGAATCATCACTCCGAAAAACGGCGCACGGATTTGGGAGAGCTGAAAAAGAGAGTCTGAGTGGTCACGACCATTGGGCGCTTGATGAGCAGTACGGGATGATAGCGCGCGCAATCCAGTCGTTAGAGGGAGATGCAATAGCACGGCAACCGAGAGCAGTGCGGCGCTGGCTCTCAAATTCTGCACTGCTTAAAATTGAGGAAGATCGTCCGAAAAGTCGGGAACGGAACGCGGGAATCTCAACGTTAACTGCTCTCGGAATTTTTGAGGAACTCAAAATAGGCGAGCGTCCAATCGTTGCTCAGCTACGAGGTTCACTCTCGCCAGAGGTTTTCGAGGGTCGTCTCCCCAGTCGCATTCGGGAGAGACTCGGAAATGCGGTTTATTCTGAACTCTCAAAAAAATATAGTAAGCGCGAGCAAAGCATCAAGGTTGCGCAAACCCCCGAGGATACCAGAATCGGAGGAATTCTCGACGACCTTCGTGTTCACAGAATCGCCAAAGCAGCCGATGTTACTCCGAACGTTGTAATTCTCGCGATGCGCTATTTCCATCAGCGCGGACTACTCGAGATAAAAGATGAAGGCTATGCCCTATCAGAAACGGGCAAGAAAGCGGGACTCTCGGTGCGGGTGTGTGAGCGTATCGAAAAAGTAGCTGAGGATAAAAAGGAGCCGGAGGATTACCTCGACAGGGTGGAAACTAAGCAGGCGCGAAACGCAGAGCGCTCGGTGGCTCGATATCGGATCGAAGCCGAACCACACCTTAGATGGCTGAGGGGATTACGACTACCGGAATCGACGATTAATGGTTCATTAGTGCGCTTCGCAAGAGAGCGTTCCACCTGTCCTCTGATAGGAATAACCGATATCGCAGCTCCTGCGATCGGTCAGGATAAAAATAATACAAGTCGGATGAACCTGAGCGACAATCCGGGAGATCCATCCATTGAGACTGCGGCACGAACCGCTGCGGCGGCTCAGGAAGCTAAAAAAATGGGAGCTCATTTTGTCGGCATCGGACATATTGAGTGGAAGGCTGCCGAGGATCGAGCGTATCTTCAGGCAAAGAGGGACCAAGCTGGTGAGAAGCGACTCTCTGATGAAGAAACTGCATCAAGTGCACCCAATCGAGATCAGCTAAGAAATGAGGAGAAAAAGAAGCTCCGACCTCAGATTGATGCACTTCAGGAGTTTATTTACCACGTTTGTCAACCGCTCGAGCTCAAGCTCGGAAGATCCCTTCTTACTTCAGAAGCTCTTCAAAAAGACACGGGGCTCGATTCAAATGAACTAGAGGTGGTGAGAGAGATTGCGGCTTTTATGGTGCAGGATCTCGGAGGCTCAGGGAAAACTGATAAGACAAAAAATATACCGCAGCGGTTGCGAAAAAAAATCGAAGAAGAGTTCTCAGAACATCTAGCAGTTCTTCAAAGCAAAGATTCTGCGTACCTCGATAAAGTGTGGCGCATCGTGCGCCCATCGGTTGATAGTTCTTTTAATGGTGAGTCGGAGCTACGCTCAGCTCCGGGCGGGCGCTTTACCTTTCAACCAGGTGACAATCCCGAGTATGCCGTTGAATATATCGGGCAGAGGGCCGTTGCGCCAAAAAAACAGCTAGCAAGTCAACCGCCTCCCCTATCGACCTACATCGGTCACGTCCTTGAGCGCCCACCGGAGCAGCGTCCTCACCTCTGTGTCACCGCAAGTGGTGAACTCGGTGTAGCGATGAAGCACGGCACCTGGTTCGTTGCACCCGGTACTCTTAATAGTACTCTTAATAGCAAACCGAACGAACGGCAAGGCTTTATCGAGGTTTCTGGAGGGATAGATCAGGGAGAAGTAACACAGGCTATCTCGGTTCAATTAGTCACCCAACGCATTCTCGATAGATTAAAAGAAAATCAGGAGCGTGGACTTCCGCAGTGCCAGCGCCGAATATTTTTTTCGAGCGATCAACATATCGGGTCCCCTGCGATGAAAGCAGAGAGCTTTCTATCGGGACTACTCGAGGCAGTTACAAGCGGCGCCGATACGATAGTGCTGAATGGGGATCTTCTTGATGGAGCAAATCATACAACTCTGATGCACGAATCACAGGTGCTCGAGCATCCGCTGATGGGATTGGAGAAACAACAGGAGATGGTGTACCGAATCCTCGACCCGGTGCTCGACCTAATAAAGGCCAAGTACGAGAGGGAAACATGGTACGAGATCCCGACCTTCGTGATCCTTCCCGGAAATCATGAAACAAATTCAGATCGACCCGGCCTGCAGGGCACAACATTTACCCGAGCAGTGGCCGATCATGTGCGCTCGTATCTTGCTGGGATGACCGATCAGAAGACTGCAAAAGGGCATGTAATTTCGCCCCTCATGTATACCGAGATAGATGGAACTCCGGTCAGGTCCCCAATAGCAACACTCGATCACATCAGCAAAGATGTAGGATTCACAATAAGCGTCACCCACTATGACGGGCGTTTAGGGGGTGGTGGACCCTTCGGACTTGCCTCAAAAGGCACTGGCAACTATCTTATCAACACTGGACAAGAGAAGTCCGATATCGTCGTTCGGGGCCACACCCACACCGCAGAGGCCACAACAAATGCTATTGGCCAAACAGTTTTGGTTATTCCAACTGCCACCGGCGCAACTCCCCACTCTGTTCATGTCGGCTACCGAGACGCGGGAGATCCAGAGCTTCGCCCCTTCGGTGTTTTTCTCCAGCTCTCTTCGACCGAACCACCAATCTATCAATTCCCAACGATCCGCTCCCTCGCCCAGCGAGAAAAGGATCAGATCGAAACCCTTCACGATAGCGGAATTTTATTAGAACACGGAAACTTGAGAGATTATCTGACAGCTATGCGTCGTGAAATATCGCTAAGCAGAGACGGAAATCCGAGCGATCTCAGGCGAACATAGTAGAGTTGGTGTGGGTGATAAGTCTCAGGGTAGTTGTTAATTCTTGCGCCACTGAAGAGTTCGTAACGGTTCCCGATTCGAGGGCGAAGATCAATCGATTGCTTTGATCGATATCAGATGGCTGCTCTGAGCTCGCCCGAGCAATTTTCTCCATTATCTCGATCGCCATCCCCTCGCCAAAAACTACATCGCAACCTGCACCCGAAGCGCAACAACCAGCGCATCATCAAGAGTCGAGTCAGTACCCGGATTGATGACGTATTGTAGATCCGGCTGCACTGAGAGCCACTCATTGACCTTCGTTCGATGAGTTAACTCGATAACCTTTTCGCCGTATTCAGCACCCTCGGTCGAGTCTCTAAACTTTTTTCCGTTGATACCCCAAGCAAAGCCGAGAGAAGTTACATCTTCATCTCTGCAAGGAACTAGTCCGGTGTAGGTAAATCCAAGTCCGTAGTACCGATCCATCTGAAAGGCCGATCCACTGGTCATACCCACCTGATAGAACGCACCGAGACCCTGAGCAGGATCTGATTCGGTAAAGAGAGAGCGCTCTCCGAGGTGATAGAATCCGTCGCTGCTCGATTTTTCATTACCAACCACATCGGTGTAAACCGCGGAGCTATTCCAATACCCAAGGGCAAATTTGTAAAAGCCCTTGTCGCGTTCATCCTCAGGTGTGAGAAAACCGACCTCGATCACCGAAAGAACCCCATCTTTTCCTCCGAGATTGAATCGAGGTGCTGCGTCATCAGCGGCCGAACCTGGATTACCGTCGTATATACCTTGGTAAATGTAAGTGTTGTCCGTTGGTTTAGCTGTTAAAACAACTCCAAGTCCCGACAGCGGATAACTGGCAGGATTCGCCTGAGCGAATTCGTTCCCGAATCCAAAGACCGAGTGAAGGAGATTTAGACCATACTCCGAGACGTAGAATTGAGAGTTTAGCTCGTGAATACCTGCCAGCACCGACACTTTATCATCTAGGAATGAATGTCCGTACCAAGCCTCGTACACCAAAAATTGGATCGGAGCATCGATATTGCTCGTGGTCATGATATCGCCGACGATCTCGACAGACGATTGCCCGTAAATCTGCAAGAGATTAACAAACGCAGTGCCCCCCTCCCAAAGCCCCGTTTTCTCCGTATCGAGCTCTGCAGAGAGTGAGTAAATACCGTGATTTCTCCAAGCACCGGTTTTTGCTCCACCCGAAACCACACCAACAACCTCATTAGTAACAATAGATTCGAACGTCACCCCATGCTTATCCAGATAGGTACGCACTCTGCCGGCATCCCCAAAAAGATATGAAGAATAGCTCTCCTCTTCCGCGACCGCCCCGGGGATAGCATTCGAACCAAGCAATCCCACAATTGCTATCGCCGCAAACCATCGTCGTGCACTCATGTGTGCCTCTCTGTACGCGATAAAAACACACAACACCTTGATATAACGATAGAATAATCCTTGAAGCGATTACATCACCAGAGAGGGTTATTATAAATAGCATCAATGGTCTAACGAATATCCGCTATAATCCAGTGAGTAACAGCTTTTTAGTTTCGAAATTTGGCGACCACTTTTAAATATACAGTATCGAATATGCCCGCCATCATCGCCCCTTCACCACGAACCGAATATCTCGGACCAACTCGTCATTATCGACGAACTTCCCGAGTCGCGAGATAATAACGTCGCTTCTAAATTGGAGCTCCTGAGCCCAGGCCGCATCAGTCACTTCAACGGTCAGGGTACCGCTCTTTAGGGAGCGTGGGCGGGTGCGGCGGGCGATTCCAGTGCCGACTATTTCTTCCCAATTTTTAACCCAACGGTAAGCAGCGAGCCTTTTATCGAGACCTTTAGCGGCAAGAACGCCCCGCAAGATAGTTTCAACCGCGAGCGGTTTTGATGGCCGTCGATAAATTGGGGGACGCTCTTCATCTTCTTCCTGATGAAACGCGCTCTTTTCAGCGGCCTGTTTTCGCCGAATAGCAGCGTCCTGTTCAGTGGAGATAGCAGAGGGAGTTGCTGATGAAGGATTAACTTTCAAGGAAGAGTTCGCCGAGTTTAATGCTTCTTTAGCTGAAGCGCGGGGCTTTCTCGGGGAATCAGACATGAAAACGAATCTTTAAGAAGCTTTATTATGGAGGCCAGAATTAAGCTCCAGCCTCGCCAATAGCGGGCTGAGTTAGGTATTTGGTTGGCGTTCCGGATTAGTCATTCCAAGGAAAGGATCGTTACTGTTGTGGAACCAACACGCTCCGGCAAGCAAAACTTCAACTACTCCTTTTTCAAACTGGACCCCTAGCTTGGTCTCTGGTTTAGAGCTTCCTTGGTAGAAAGCTTTGCCCAAGCCCAGAGATTCGATTAATAAAGCGGTATTTCTGGACAGCTTTTCTCGCTCAACTATGTGTTCGTACAATTCTAAAAAACTCTCAAATTGAACCAGCACCTCCAGCCGCAACGCAATCGAGCGAACCTGCTCCGAGGGTAGTTGACCAGATAATGGTCCAAAACGTTCACTGATGGAAGAAACTTGTTGCTCAGAGAGACGAGGGAAACCCAAAGGACTATTTTCTTCTCCTTCTCCTAAAGGATTAGCATTCCATTGTCGAAGATCTATCGAATTATTTCCGATTTTACTGAGAGAGCTCAGATCGTAGCAGAGAGCTCTGGTGGATGGGAGTTTTCCTTCTCGGTAAGTCGCTTCTCCTTCCAAAAAATCACCAATTTTTTCAATATACTCAAGCCGCTCCGGTCGCTCCGGATTTCTCAAAATGAGCTCATCATTCAAATCGACCACTACCCCGGACTTTACCACTGCAACAACATCGGGATCGACGATGAAGGAGGGCTTAACAAAGGGAATTGGGAACGACATCGGGGAAGCAACTTCAGGCCATTGCAGTCTAAAAGTTTTGCCGAGCCCATATCGCGACAAGACATCTTTGTCATGGTCTCCAATTTTATCGATATCAACCCGCCCCCCAGCTTCAGCTATATCGAGAAGAGCACGCAATGGAGACGCTCCATCTGAGTTTCTTGCCACGGTATCCACAATCTGAAGAGTTATCATGATCTCCCGAACCCGCTCAGCGGTGACGGAATCTCCGGAGATTAGAGTAACCGGCTCGTCGCCACTCTTCGATAAGGAAGTTCTATTGGTGAGTATGGAGCCCGGCGGAAAGTCTTCGATCAGCTGTCGCAAGTCATCGCTAGGATCGTAACTGACCGACCCATTCCCTCTTCGATATTTAGCTGAATAAACTTCAGCATCATCCGCCGCAACTACCCCACCATTCGGAAGCAAGCCAAAATAAGCTTTACAGCGCTTATCTACCTCTACCAACCCCTCCCCCAAACTCCGCAAACCTTGCCTCAACCCCTCGCTCAAACCACTTCCCGCCATACCTCACCTCGCCCACCGGAAAAGTCTAATCCCTAAAAAATACTCTCCTCAACGCTTCTCATCTCCTAAGCCCTTTTGCGCCTCGGCACCCTCAAAAACAAACACCACCTCACCATCTCTCACAAGCCCCAACTCATTGCGGACAACGTGCTCAAGAAATCGTGGGTCACGCTTTATACGGGTGTTATGCTCTCGCAGTTCCTGCACATACTCCTGAAGCCGTCCATTACGCTCTTTTGCGATTTGAAGACGCTCCTGAAGACCGCGCAGCGCATGCAGGTCACCCTCTCCCGTGAAAAATAGGCTCAACGATGAAAGGCTCAGAGCGAGCATGATAAAAGGAGCAAATCGCTTCATGGCGGCACCATACCGCCTTAATCGCTCCAACGCCAGAGGGCTCACCTCCCACATACCTACCTTTTTAAAAAAAATATCTTCCTTAGGGAATCATATTTCTCGACTCGACATTCGGTCGCCGTTCGGTGTACAAAGTGCTCCGAGGCCGACGATACGATCCCGCCGCCTCTCCACAAGTTCCCAGAATGACTCCAATTCGCGAGCACAAACCGAGGAGAAGATGCAATGACCTGTTCAGACCGAACGCAAACCCTCGCCACTTCAACAGCGGCAAGCGCAATCAAAAAAATATTTGCCTATGAATGTCTTGATTCACGCGGCTTCCCAACCGTTGCTGTTTCTCTCGAACTTTTTTCCGGAATTATCGGCGCAGCGATGGTTCCCTCTGGCGCCTCAACGGGTGAACACGAAGCGCTCGAGCTTCGCGATGGCGATCCGAAGCGATATCACGGCAAGGGAGTGTTAAAAGCAGTCCAGAATGTCGTAAAAACAATAGCTCCAACCCTCATCGGCGCTGATGTCCTCAATCTTCGGGCGATTGACCGCTCGATGATTGCCCTAGATGGCACCGAGACTAAATCAGCTCTCGGAGCGAACGCGATTCTCGGGGTGAGCCTTGCTGCGGCCCACGCCGGTGCAAGATTCGTCGGCCTCCCACTCTTCCAATATTTGGGCGGAGTTCAGGCTCGACGGCTTCCCGTTCCTCTCGTTAATGTCATCAATGGCGGCGCCCACGCGACGAATCTTCTTGATTTTCAGGAGTTCATGCTCGTTCCTCACGCCTCAACACGCTGCTCGGAAAATTTGCGTATCGCGGCTGAGGTGTTTCACACCCTCAAGAAAAACCTCAAAAAGAAGGGTCTTTCGACCGGCCTCGGCGATGAAGGAGGATTCGCTCCAGATCTTAAAACCCCAGAAGAGGCGATTCTGTGCCTCGTTGAGGCGATAACCGATGCTGGATATCAGCCAGGGACCGAAGTCTCCCTTGCGCTCGATGTTGCCGCCAGCGAGTTCTACGACCGAGAAAAGGGTAGCTACATCTTCAAGAAAAGCTCTCAAGAGGTGTTCTCCGCGAAGGATCTCGTCGCGCTCTATTCAGGTTGGGCCAAGAAGTACCCACTCGTGAGCATCGAGGATGGTCTCGACGAGAACGACTGGGACGGCTGGAAACTGTTAACTCAGGAGCTTGGCAAAACCGTACAGCTCGTCGGAGACGACCTCTTTGTCACCAACATTAAGCGTCTCTCACGGGGAATCGAGCAGGGTATCGGAAATGCGATATTGATAAAGCTCAATCAGATCGGCTCAATCAGCGAAACGCTCGATGCAATCGCAATGGCTCACCAAAACGGATATCGCGCCGTTATTTCACACCGTTCGGGTGAAACGGAGGACACCTCAATCGCAGACTTGGCTGTCGCGGTGGGAGCTGGGCAAATTAAAACAGGCTCGATGTCGCGAAGCGAGAGAATCGCCAAGTACAATCGACTCCTCTGGATCGAGCAGCTACTCGGCGACGATGCGATAGTTGATAACCCCTTCGTGGCTCGTCGTTAGCTTTTTTGCTTGAGTTTTTAGCTTGAGTTTTTGTACCTGGTAGTTTTTATACCAGTAGCGTTTGTTGCTGGTATAAAATTTTACCAAGAAAAAAGGGGCGCAACGTTCGCTGAGCGTTCCTATCTTCTGCGGTTTTACCTCTGAAGCAGTTCTACTCCTCCCCGCAGCTCTCATTTCTTTTTGCTCTTTTAGGCGGGCTTTCGCTGGCGTTTGCCTGGCTTCATCCGGGCGGTATTTGGTGCGCTGCACTTGGGTGGCTTTCCCCATTTCTCCTAAGTTTTGCCCTCCTTCGAGACCCAAATAATCGACACAAAAAGCCCTATCGGCTCTGCTGGGTATTCGGTATTACCGCCATAGCCCTTGCCTTCTCGTGGCTCGCTCGAACTATTTCAATCTTTAGCGGTCTTCCCTCTTCGATTGCTCTTCTCGTTTTTTGTCTTTTCGTTTTTGGATCAGCACTCCAATTTCCCCTCACTCACTGGTGCGCCGTTCGTTTGCCCCCGTGGTTCCATCGGTGGGGTATCGCGTATCCACTCGGCTGGATCGCTGGCGAGATAGTTACCCCTCGCATTTTTCCGTGGCACCTCGGGCACACACAGCTCGCGATTCGACCGCTGGCGCTCGCCGCATCGCTTTCGGGGGCTGCGCCGATAAGCTTCCTTATGGTGTGGGTCGCGACCACACTCTCAATAGCGATAATAAGTCGCCGATATCGTCCCCTCTTCGTTTCTCTTGTTTTCCTCTCAGGTGCCTCCCTTTACGGCTATCAGGAGATGCGCAACTATCAGCGCGAACAACATCCGCTCCTCTCCGTTGCTCTCATTCAGGCGAATGTTTCGCTTGAACAAAAGCACGACATCGCCTTTTTCTCCGCGAATGTCGAATCATACGAGCGGTTAAATCAAACTGTATCTCCAACAGCCGATCTAGTTATCTGGCCCGAATCGGTTATTCAACAATTTATCCCCGATTCAATAAGTACCGTCCGAGAGAGTCGCCATCTTCCCTCTCCACTTCCAACCCAAGATTTACTTCTTGGCTCGCTCACTTTTAGCCCTCAAAAAAAACCTCGTAATAGCGCTCTACTAATTCGTCCAGATGGAACTATTGCACCCGCCTATCACAAACAGATCTTGATGCCTTTTGGCGAATACACACCCTTTGCCGATTATCTTCCCTGGATAGCGCAGATAAACGACCGAGTCGCCAACTTTTCCGCCGGTTCTGGTCCCGCTATCATCTCTCTAACCGCCCAACCAGCAGCGATTCTATCGCCCCTCATCTGTTACGAAGATACAGTACCATCACTCAGCCGCGATGCGGTCCGCGACGGTGCCACCATCCTTTCAAGCCTCAGCAACGATGCCTGGTTCGGAGAATCCGCAGCACCAGATCAACACGAGCTTATAGCCGCATTTCGTGCGATAGAAACCCGACGCACCCTACTCCGCTCCACCAATACCGGCACCACCGGCATCATCGACCCCCTCGGCAACTCCCTCGGTCGGCTCCCCTCTTTTTCAGAGGGCATACTCGAAGCAACCGTACCGGTGGTAACAACCACAAACACCCCCTTCACGGCCCTTTTTGGAGAGTGGCCAGCACGATTGATTGGGTGGTGCGTGGCACTCTGGGCACTTATCCGACGGATTCGGGAAAAAATCACACGTTAAAGCTCAATCCTTCACGCCCACTTGCTCCTGTTCCTTCGTTCCCTTTCTCGCTTTTAGACAAAATAAATCGAAATTGTCCCAACCCTTTTCCTCCCCGCTATAGAAAACATTTACCGACTAATTTCCAGAACCTTCACCTACCAGCGCACCCTCTCTTGCATCTCCCACTCACCTATCTTACGATCCTCCCCGCCCTGAGGCGTGGTTTACACAAGCGAGGCTAAAAATGAATATTGCTGTAATTGGATCCGGTTACGTTGGATTAGTCGCAGGCGCCTGCTTTGCGGAGCAGGGAAACGACGTGGTCTGCGTCGATAATGATGCTCGCAAAATCGCGATGCTCGAACAGGGTCAAATCCCTATATACGAGCCCGGGCTGGAAGATCTAATCGAGAGAAATGCGAAACTAAAGCGTCTCTCATTCACCACCGAACTTGAGAGCGCAGTCCAGGGCGCTGAAATTATCTTCATCGCGGTCGGCACTCCACAAGATGAGGATGGCTCAGCCGATCTCACCCACGTGCTCGCCGTTGCAAAAGGTATCGGCAAAGCGATGAATGGGCCAAAAATAGTGGTCGACAAATCAACCGTTCCGGTTGGCACCGCACAGCTAGTGAAAAGAACAATTCAAGCTGAGACCTCGTATGCAGTTGACGTGGTCAGCAACCCTGAGTTTTTGAAAGAGGGTACTGCACTTGATGATTTTCTGCGGCCCGACCGAGTCGTCGTCGGTGTCGATTCTGAGCATGCTGAAAAGGTAATGACAGATCTCTACGAACCTTTCACCCGCACCGGCAACCCGATCATCGTTATGGATGTCGTCTCAGCAGAGATGACAAAGTATGCAGCAAATACGATGCTCGCAATTCGGGTCTCCTTCATGAATGAGATCGCACTACTGTGCGAGAAATCGGGGGCGAATATCAACTCGGTCCGAAACGGTATCGGAAGCGATGCTCGAATAGGAAAAAGCTTCCTATTTCCCGGAATTGGCTATGGTGGCTCCTGCTTTCCGAAGGATGTTCAGGCTCTCGTGCGAACCGGCAAAGACCACGGCGTTGAGCTTCTTCTTGCAGCAGCAGCAGAGCAGGTGAATGCCCGTCAAAAGCGGGTTCTCCTCGATAAGATCGTTGGACACTACGGGTCCAAAGAAGCGATTCGTGGAAAGCGATTCGCGATGTGGGGGCTTGCTTTTAAACCTCGAACCGATGATGTGAGAGAAGCTCCTGCCCTCGTGATAATGCAAGAGCTGGTCAAACTCGGCGCATCCGTTCAAGCGTACGACCCCGAGGCGAACGGAACATTCCGTGAGCGATTTGGAGAGCATCCCCAGATAACGTACGGAGAATCGAACTACGATGTTCTTACTGGCGCCGACGCACTAATTGTGTGCACAGAGTGGAGCGAGTTCCGAGCCCCATCATTTACCCGTTTAAAAGATCAACTAAAGGCTCCAGTTATCTTTGACGGACGTAATATCTTTGGCCGCAAAGATATGCAAACGCTCGGCTTTACCTACTACAGTATTGGGCGACCGTCAGTTACAGCTTGAGCAAGTTGCGTTCGGCAACTGGCGGATTGAAGGAGAAACGGATTTCGGTGGATAGGTCGGTGCCCTCGGGATCGGTGACACGAAAGGGGGTTCACGATGACCACGACTGAAGAAAAGAACCACGATGGCGAGGTGCAAAAACCGATGCCATCGGAAACAAAAGCGGTCCCTCTCTGTGTTGACCTCGATGACACTCTGATCCGTACCGACCTTCTGATCGAGGGCATTATAACCTTTCTCCGCGACCATCCGATGAAGGCCCTTTGCCTTATCGGTTGGTTTCGTCGCGGGAAAGCTTTTGCCAAAACAGAGCTTGCTCGCCATGTCACCCCGAAAGTAGAACTTTTGCCTTTTCGCGCCTCTATAATTGACCTAATAATTCAGCGAAAAAAAGAGGGTTCGCCGATAATTCTCGCCACAGCATCGCCCAAGGCGTGGGCACAAAAAGTTACTGAACACCTTGGACTGTTCGATGAAATTATTGCGACCTCCGAGACTGATAATTGCAAAGGCTCCCGAAAGAAAGAACTCCTAATAGAGCGTTATGGCGTCAAGGGATTTGATTACGTCGGTGACTCCTCAGCAGATATTCCGGTCTGGGAATCGTGTCGAGTTGGTTATGTTATTGCGGGTCAATCATCATTAATCGGCAAACTCCCTCCTCAAGTCGAGGCTGTACCGCGTTCGAATCGTTCGCAGAGATCTATGTTGCAACGATGGCTTCGTGCCTTACGGGTTCATCAATGGTCAAAAAATGTCCTGATATTCGTTCCATTGATCATGGCTCATCGATGGGGTGAAGGAACGCTCCTTATTCAGGTGATCGCAGCTGGATTATCTTTTTCATTTGCGGCTTCCTCCGTATATCTTATCAACGATCTGCTTGACCTGAATGCCGATCGAGAGCATCGCACAAAGTGTCACCGACCCTTCGCTTCGGGAGAGATTCCTATTAGCTGCGGAGTGCGCGCCGCTTTATTGTGTGGTTCTGCTAGTCTTGCGATTGCCCCCGCGGTTTCATCACCATTCCTCGCGGTGCTGATTTTATATCTTGTACTCACCTCCCTTTACTCGATTATCCTCAAACGAATCCCGATCGTTGACATATTCGTTTTGGCTTCACTCTACACCCTACGAATCTTCGCGGGTGCTGCTGCAACATCCATCTCGGTCTCGCCCTGGCTCCTCGCTTTTAGCCTCTTTTTCTTTCTTGGACTCGCTTCGGTTAAGCGCTACGTTGAATTCGCAACAAGCCCAGCTAACTCCGACAGCTCTCGCCGTGGCTATAGGCAATCAGATACCACATGGATAGGACAGCTCGGAATGGGAACAGGGCTCATATCGGTTCTTGTTCTTGCCCTCTACGTTCAAGCACCCGATGTAACGCGCCTCTACCACAATCCAGCAGGACTGTGGATGCTCTCCCCCTTAGTACTCTTCTGGATAGTACGAGTTTGGTTCCTCGCTCATCGTAGCGAGCTCCACGATGATCCGGTTGTGTTTGCTCTCCGCGATCCAACGAGCCTAATTATTGGCGTAGCCGCCGGCGCGATACTTCTCTGGTCGATGTAGACGAAATCGACTTCTAGCAGCTAAAAAAAGCGAAGATAACCAACGAAAACCTACTTGCCTTTTCATACTAATTTGATATAGTAACTTAAGCGAATAAAGGTGTATCCACCACGAGAATTCAAATGAAAGAATCGAGTACCATATCAACCCTCTCTCCGGTACAACATCGCACCCTTGCATTTATCCGCGACTATCTGGCCGAACACCGTCACGCTCCCGCGCTACACGAGATAGCGACTGCCATACGGGTAAAATCACCCTCCACCGCACACTTTCACCTTGAGCGACTCGCACAAAAAGGGTTTATTGAGCGAAAACCGGGGGGTGCCATCCGGCTTATTGAAATTGCCCCTCCAGCACTCTCGAACACCGCAGTTCCCCTTATCGGAATCATCGCGGCAGGAGTACCTCTTGAGGCGGTTGAAAATCGATCCTTCATCGACATACCAGCTCATTTAGTGAGTGGTAAAGGAGATGTATTTTGCCTTGAGGTCAGTGGGGAATCGATGATTGACGCTCATATCTGCGATCAAGATATAGTGATTATCAAAAAACAGGATCATGCGGAGGATGGTCAAATCGTAGTAGCGTTATTGCCGGACGGGTCAGCAACTCTCAAAACGTATCGACGATTGAAGAATGGATCGGTCATGCTCATCCCAGCAAATCCAACGATGAAACCGATCACAGTAGATGCCGTACAAATTCAGGGTAAAGTAATAGGGCTGCTTCGCGATTTTCGATAATGCTGGATATGTGGAGGAAAAATCGCGCAGCATTAAGATAATTTAATAAATCAAAGCGTAGACGAAACTTTTAGATATCAACGAACGAAAAGAAGAGCAGTAAACAGCTAAAGATACTAGCTGATACGCAAACTCGATTACTCGCGAAAAACGCACTCCAGTAAACACAATTAGTAAGGGAAAACTATGTCAAATAACGGCGATAAAGATAAAGCTTTAAATACAGCTATCGGTGCCCTCGAGAAGAAATATGGTCGCGGGGCGATTATGAGCCTCAAACTTGAAGATCAGCCGAAGGTTGAAGCCTATTCGACCGGAAGTCTTGGACTTGATATCGCCCTCGGAGTGGGCGGTATTCCGCGGGGTCGAATCGTTGAGATTTATGGGCCAGAATCCTCAGGTAAAACCACTTTGGCGCTTCATGCAGCAGCCGCAGCACAGCGAGACGGAGGAACGGTCGTGTTTATCGATGCGGAACACGCACTCGATATTGGATACGCCCGCAAACTTGGCATCGACACCTCAAAGCTTCTTGTTAGCCAACCAGATTGCGGCGAACAGGCACTAGAGATTTGTGAGACGTTAGTCCAGTCCGGATCTGTAGATCTTGTGATTATCGATTCCGTTGCGGCCCTTGTTCCCCGCGCTGAGATCGATGGCGAGATGGGAGATCAACAACCTGGACTTCAAGCGCGCCTCATGAGCAAGGCGCTTCGCAAATTAACTGGACTTGCCGCAAAATCGGGCACCACTCTCCTCTTCATCAATCAGATTCGGATGAAGATCGGTGTAATGTTCGGATCTCCGGAAACAACAACGGGGGGAAATGCCCTCAAGTTCTATGCATCAGTGCGGCTCGACATTCGTCGTCTTGCTTCGATAAAAGAGCAAGCTGATGCTATCGGCAACCGCGTTCGGGTCAAGGTCGTTAAAAACAAAGTTGCCCCACCATTTCGCGAATCAGAGTTTGATATCATCTTTAACGAGGGTATCAGCCAAATCGGCGAGATAGTCGATCTAGGAGTCGATCACGGCCTGATTGATAAAGCGGGGGCATGGTATTCGTATCGAGGAGAACGGCTCGGACAGGGACGGGAGGGCGCAAAGCAATTCCTCCGTGAACATGCAGATGTTGGCCTCGAGCTAAGAAGATTAATACTCGAAAAAGTTGGTATCACTAGTCCGGCGCAGACAGGACAACAAGAAACTGCTCGGACCGGTACAGCAGCTGGAAAAGGCAACAAGCGGCGTGAAGCTGAGCAGTCCTCTGCCGAGAACTCCGCCGAGCCGTTTATTCCGAATGTAGCGGGGAACGACTAGACGAGAGCGACTCATAGTGGCTTCTGATGGAATAAATGACGGATTAAAAACGAGGGGCTCGAAAGCTGAGTCCCTCGCCCTCAACGATCCTGCAATCCTATCGCTAATACGAAAAGGGTTGCCGAATTGGGCGGTACCCCTGGAGCGATTGAGGTCCTTTTTTGATAAATGGGCTTCTTCTCTTCGCTATGGTTCGGCACCGCGAGTAAGTTATTCAGAGCCTCTATCGCTCGCGCCCCTCTCATCCCGCGCTGCTGCTCTTTGCAACGGCCCGATTGATGCTTGTGCCGCTCTGTACGCCCTCGTGTTGCACTTCGATGGCCCTGCAAGAGATCGGCAGCTTCAGCGGATTGCGTGGCACGCTGAGCAATTGATGATAGCTCGTATGCTCCGGGTCGAACCGGAGATCGTTATTCTTTCATCGGCCGAGCGTCTCTCTCTTGCATCAAGGGCAGTGGGTACTCTTAACGCGCTTCAATCATCGGAGCGACAACGATTTACCGCTAACATTCGCTCCCTCATTATCGCTGATGATACGGTGTCACTCTTTGAGTGTATCATCCTCCTCCTTGTTGAGAGTTCGTGTCCGCGAGAACCGAGTGATCTTAAGCAATCGGCAGAAACTCCCACCGAGATTAGTGAACAGCTAATAACCCTCCTTGCAACTATTGTGGATAGCCACACGCAGAATAAAGAAACCGCACTTCGCTCGCTAAACCGCGGCTTGAGCTCTCTGGGCCTTCCTCCCCGAGCTTCTTTCCCGACTCGAGCCTCTTTTGAACGTCTTAGTTGGGCTATGAGGGGACTTCGTCGCTCATCACCTCCTTTAATCGAGGCGATTATCCGCGGATGCGAAGTGGCGATTACCCCCGCTCAAACATCATCGATGAAGGAACAGCTTCCCTCATCAGCGATACTTCTCGGATTAAGGCTGTGTTTTTCGGTTTAGAGTTTTTTGGTGAAAGCACCATTTCACGATACGATACTGACCGAGCTACAAGACAGTTAAGGTGTAAAACCCACAATTTTTTTCTCCCGCCATGCGCAATCTTCTCGCCCTCTTATTTGGTTTCCTCCTAAGCCTCATCCTCCTTGAGGGAGTAATTCGGCTTGCGGAGGGTCGGTTACTCACAACCGCTGCACGTTGGAGTGATCGACCACGTTACTATTTTCGTCCCGAGGCCTCTGAGACGATGCAGGATTATCCAATTTCGCGGCCAAAAAAAGATGATACTTTTCGGCTCGCAATAATTGGCGACTCGTATACGTTTGCGCCGTATATGCAATTTACCGATCCGTTTCCGAAAGTTCTTGAGCGTATGCTCAACCTGAATGCAATCACATCACGGGCAGAGGTAATTAATTATGGGGTTCCCGCGTACTCAACATCTCATGAGATTGCAACTACGGATCGAGCGATTCGTGATGAGGCGGATGCGATTTTGCTTCAGATAACCCTCAATGACCCAGAGATAAAGCCGTATCGACCGAAAGGAATTACTGTCTTTGACAGCTTCGGTGGATTAAAGCTTACCGGTTGGAAGGGGCGGATACTCAAAAATTGGGCGACGGGTAGATTGATCGCAACCCGGATTCATAACGAAAAAACAAAGCGCGATTATATCGCCTATTTTAATAACCTCTTCACAAAACCAGCGAACTGGAAAAGCTTTGAAAGCTCAATGAGATCAATAGTAGCGAAAGCCCGCTCAGCGAATAAACCCATATTTGCCGCGATATTCCCACTTTTTGGTCTTCCCCTTGATGATAGCTATCCCTTCTTTGCCTGCCACGAAAAGGTCGCCGCTCTCCTTCGAGAGCTTCAGGTTCCCCACACCGATCTTTTTTCCCTTTACAAGGGTATCCCGCTCGATCGCCTACAGGTTATGCCCGGAGAAGACCGACATCCAAATGAAATAGCGCATCGAATGGCGGCCGAGCACCTCTACGACTGGCTAGTAGATGAGCAACACGCCATACCGAGTCAACATGTTATAAAAATGCGATTTATGGGCCGAACTAGGATCGTTGATGAACTCCCCTAGTCCCCGGCTTCTGCGCCAGATACAATAAGT
>JBIJBT010000067.1:0-15221 GCA_044345055.1 Bdellovibrionota bacterium | reverse complement strand
GCAAACCCGCTGCCCTATCGGCGATTAGCCTCGAGCACCCGTTTACGCATCCGAATTGATTCCGGTGTAACCTCTACCAACTCGTCATCCCGGATAAACTCAAGTGCATTCTCGAGAGTAAATGGCGGAACTGGAGTTAGTATCACGTTATCGTCCTTTCCAGCTGCACGAATGTTCGTCAGCTTTTTCGCCTTGGTCGGATTCACATTGAGATCGTTTTCCCGATTATGCTCCCCGATTATCATACCTTCGTATACCTTTTCCCCAGGGCGAATCAACATTCGTCCTCGCGGTTCAAGGTTAAAAAGGGCGTAGGCGACAGCTTCACCCTCACGATCCGAAACGAGAGAGCCATTGACTCGTGATGTCACGTCACCTCGATACTCTTCGTAACCACTCACATAGCTACTCATAATACCAAGCCCACGGGTATCCGTGAGGAACTCACCCCGATAACCGATCAGTCCTCGCGAAGGGATGGAGAATTCAACCCGCACTCGACCAGAGCCCTTGTTTACCATCGTGACCATTCGCCCTTTTCGACGAGCTAATTTCTCAGTCACAATTCCAACATGCCCCTCTTCACAATCGACTATCAGATGCTCGATCGGCTCGAGGGTCTTTCCCCCCTCTTCCTTCATCAAGACGGTCGGACGGCCCACCGAGAGCTCAAACCCTTCTCGACGCATCGTCTCAATAAGAATTGCCATCTGGAATTCGCCGCGGCCCTTTACAACGAATGAATCAGGATCAGCGGTATCCTCGACCCTCAGAGCAACGTTATGTAGAGCTTCCTTCTGCAGTCGTGCTTTGATTCGAGGAGATTGAATATGTTTACCTTCGCGACCCGCAAACGGACCTGTATTCACTCCGAATCGCATCGCGATCGTCGGCTCATCAACTACAACACGGGGCATCGCTTTTGGAGCCTCTCCTGTGCAGATTGTATCGCCGATTTCAACCTCATCTGAGCCCGAAATTATTATAATATCTCCCGGCTCTGCCCGCTCAACTTCCCCAAGAGCAATCCCCGAATAGGTTTGAACCTTTGTCACCTTTAGAGGCCGTATGATTCCCTCTTCATCGATTCGAACCAATCGCGCATTTCGCTCCGCAGAGCCCTGAAACACCCGACCAATCGCCAAGCGACCAAGGTAATCTGAATACGCAATATTAAGAACGAGCATCTGAAACGGCTCGATTGGATCAAAGGAGGGAGCAGGTATCGTTTTGACGATCTCTTCAAAGAGTGGTGTGAGATCGGTTCCACGCTCTTCGAGCGAACGCTGGGCTATACCTTCGCGACCGATAGCATATAAAACAGGAAATTCGATCTGCTCGTCGGTAGCTCCAAGATCGATGAAAAGATCATAAATCTCGTTCAACACCTCATCAGGACGAGCATCTTTTCGGTCAATTTTATTTATTACGACGATTAATTTTTTCCCCGCCGCTAGTGCTTTTGCGAGAACAAATCGGGTCTGCGGAAGAGGCCCCTCAGAGGAGTCCACAAGAAGAATTGCCCCATCAACCATCATCAACGCCCGCTCGACTTCAGCACCAAAATCGGCGTGTCCCGGCGTATCAAGAATATTGATCTTCACCCCTCCATACTGAACCGAGCAGTTCTTTGCAGCGATCGTTATTCCCCGCTCGCGCTCGAGATCCATTGAATCCATAACTCGGTCAGCCACCTCTTGGTGAGAGCGAAAGGTATTACTTTGCCGAAATAGGTGGTCAACAAGAGTTGTTTTTCCGTGGTCGACGTGGGCGATAATGGCGATGTTGCGAAGCCGCTCGTTGTGGGCGTTCATTGTGTGGGTAAACTCCGAAAGAATAAGAAGAAAAATTGGTTCTAATGAGGAATTGATACTGAGGAACCGATGAGCTTTACAACGCTTCCACAACCTAGGATAAGAGCTAGCCTCGATACCGAACCGAGGATAGTATCATAACGGGGTGGCGAATGCATCTTGGGTAAACGATAAACTCACCGGTTACGCAATTTTTATCTACTTTACCGGTCGCACATTGCATTTTTTCAGATAACACGCTACTCAGCCTCTACAGAAGAGGCCACAAAGGTCTTATGCTTGTGCCAACCGAACCGAGGTGATGGGGCCGCGAATGCCCTTATTAATTCACCTCGTCGGGATTCGCCAACCGCTCAGGATGATGCTACTTAATCTGGTTTTATGGACTCCTTTAGGAGGTCCGTATCGTTGATTTCGTGGGCCTTTTTGAGTTTCGGAGCCACCTCTTTTGCCGCTGTTGAGGCGTACCGAGTCGTTGTTTTTAGTGATGAAGGAACTATCGCATGGCTATAACGAACGTAATTATTCCGGCCGCTGGAGGAATCGGACTTGCCCTTGCATTCAAGGTGTTTAAGGAGATCCTCGCTAAGCCAGACGGAGATGAAAAGGTGCAGGCTATAGCCGCCCAAATCCGAGAGGGTGCTGGGACCTTCCTTCGCCAAGAATCTTATTATCTCGGCATATATTCGGCCGCTCTCTTTTTCCTCCTTCTTGTATCGCTCGGATTTGGGACCGCTTTGGCGTTTCTTCTTGGTGCTGCCTGCTCACTATCTGCGAGCTTTATCGGAATGCGAGCAGCTACCCAATCAAATTCTCGAACTGCGGCAGCTGCAGCGCGCGCGAACCCCAGAGATGCCCTGATGATTGCATTCGATGGTGGCTCCGTGATGGGACTCGCCGTTGCGAGCCTTGGGCTTATAGGTCTCGGAGCTATTATTTTGATATACGGATTCTCTGATGCTCTCGTTGGCCCGATGGTCGGATATGGTGTGGGTGCAACCTCAGTCGCTCTTTTTGCTCGAATCGGTGGAGGAATTTATACGAAGGCTGCCGATGTTGGTGCTGACCTCGTTGGAAAATACGAAGCTGGAATTCCTGAGGATGACGCCCGAAATCCAGGTGTTATAGCGGACAATGTAGGGGACAATGTCGGCGATGTAGCTGGAATGGGAGCCGATATATTTGAATCATACGTCAACTCGATTGTAGCATGTGCTACAATCGCGATAACCCTGCCTGTAACAGTTCTTGGGCAACTCACTAATTCCGACCTAACAGCTGAGGGAGCGATCGCATCAACCCGATGGGGATTTGCCATCATGCCCTTTATCCTCGCGATCATCGGTATGGCTGCGAGCTGGTACGGCATGGTTGTTGTGAAAAAAGAGAGCGATAGCGATCCAACTTCAGTCTTGCAAAAGGCGACCCTTCTTTCGACCGGAGTTTTTCTCGCGGGTGCCCTCGTTGCATTCTTCGTTATTCCGGGGGTAAAGCTCACCTATTGGGCGTGTACCCTTTTTGGGGCTCTTTGTGGCCTTGCAATTGGTCTAATAGCAAAATACTACACCTCATCAAAACCTGTGTACGAGATCGTTAACGCCTCAAAGACCGGACCTGCGACAAATCTCATCGCAGGACTTTCTGTAGGTTTCCGCTCAGTAGTTTCACCTCTATGGGTGATCGCGATTGCAGTTTTGATTTCAAGTTCAATCGGTGGAGTTTACGGCGTTGGGCTTGCTGCGGTTGGAATGCTCGCGACAACATGTATCGTGATGACGATCGATGCGTATGGTCCAATTGCTGACAATGCAGGGGGAATCGCCGAGATGGCACATCTTGGTGCAGAGACGCGGGCAATCACCGACAGGCTCGACTCGGCGGGTAACACCACAGCCGCGATCGGAAAGGGATTTGCAGTATGCTCCGCGGCTCTCACTGCGATATCACTCTTTGGAGCATTTGCTGAAACGATTACTCTCGGGCAATCGACTGCTTTCAGCAATGAACTCTTTACGATCACCAATCCGAACATCATGATCGGAGCTCTTATCGGCGGCTCGCTCTCTGGGATCGTGGCGTGTCTTACAATGACTGCTGTAGGGCGTGCTGCAGGGAAAATGGTTGAAGAGATCCGTCGGCAATTTCGGGAAATACCTGGCCTATTGGAAGGTCGTGAAGATGCAAAGCCCGACGTTCAGCGATGCGTCTCAATTTCCACCGATGCCGCGCTCTCCGAGATGATGCTCCCTGGAATGCTTGCAATCACTGGTCCAGTTGTCACTGGATTTTTGATAGGACCAGATGCGCTCGGCGGCCTTCTTCTTGGCACAACACTTACCTCAGTAGTCCTTGCCCTCTTTATGGCAAACGCTGGTGGTGCTTGGGATAACGCCAAAAAGTTCATCGAGCAGGGACTAATTCCTGGTGAGAAGAAAGGTTCCGATGCACACCGCGCTGCGGTCGTCGGAGATACCGTTGGAGACCCCTTCAAGGATACCTCGGGACCATCACTCAACATCCTAATTAAGTTAGTTTCGATGGTGGCGTTGCTGATTGCGCCTCTCTTGGCAATGTAATCGGGGTGAGTTATTCTCGATGAGAGAAAGCTTTTTGAAAAAAACTTTCTCTCATCAACCAGTACGGCTAATCATTTATGATGATTGCCGAAAAAAGGTCTTGGGTCCGTAGCTCAGTTGGGAGAGCGCCTCGTTCGCAATGAGGAGGTCGCCGGTTCGATTCCGGCCGGATCCACCAACGTTTCCTCTCTTTGTCTCTCCCGTCCCACTGTCCCTTTATTGTCCCATTTTTGTCCCTCTGAGATACATATGGCATCTCCTCTTATCGGTGTTGTAATGGGCTCTCAATCAGATTGGGAGACGATGGAGCGCGCGGCTCTAATTCTTGAGCAATTCAAAGTTCCTTACGAAGCAAAAATTGTATCCGCACACCGAACACCAGGGCTCCTCATCGACTATGCATCTGATGCTCATAGTCGTGGATTAAAGGCGATTATTGCGGGTGCTGGTGGAGCGGCACATCTCCCCGGAATGCTTGCGGCGCAAACGGCAGTGCCAGTCCTTGGAGTGCCGGTTCAATCGCGAGCTCTCAACGGCATCGATTCTCTTTTATCGATTGTTCAGATGCCTGCAGGGGTTCCGGTTGCGACCTTTGCTATCGGTGCTGCTGGTGCTACAAACGCCGCTCTCTTTGCCGTTGCGCTACTCGCAAGTAGCGATGCTCGGCTTGAGCAAGAGCTTGATGCATTTCGTCGAGACCAACGAGATCGGGTTCTCGCAGATTCTCTTCCTCCGGTTAATCGATAAAGGGGCTCATAGATGAGGATAGGGATCGTCGGAGGGGGACAACTTGGATCCATGCTCGCCCTCGCGGCGTATCCGCTTGGTATATCCTGTAACGTACTCGATCCATCCGACCAACCACCAGCCTCTCCAGTTGCTACTCATCACAAAGCACCTTTCCAATCAGATACGATCGCTTCCCTCCTATCATCGACCGATAGACTCACATGGGAGTTTGAAAATGTTCCTCCCGAAGCGATTCAATCTCTCGCCAGCAACACAAAAATCCGCCCATCTGTCGCCGCACTCTTAATCTCTCAGGATCGGTTGCTCGAAAAGAGATTTTTTGAGGAATTAGGCGCGACCGTTCCCCGCTATGCCGCGATCGATTCGCTTGAGGATCTTCATCAGCAGCTAGAACTACTCGGAGGGTCCGCAATACTAAAAACCCGTCGCCTCGGTTACGATGGCAAGGGACAGCTTAGGATCCCCTCTTCTGACTGGCTTTCGGTCCCCGCTAACGCTGCTGCCGCTGCAACGCTTCTCACCTCCCCCTGTATTCTTGAGGAGCTTATCTCATTTACGCGAGAGCTATCTGGTATCGCTGCCCGCGGGTCTGATGGTTCATTTGCCTGGTATCCACTTACCGAGAATCGCCACTATAACGGAATTCTCTCTCGCTCTTCGCCGCTCAATGTTATCGATCCACATTACGCAAGCCTAACCGAAGCGGCTCGCACAGTCCTCAAAACCGCGATGGAAAAGCTCGATTATATCGGCATACTCGCGATCGAATTTTTTGAGAAAGATTGCACCCTTATCGTCAACGAGTGCGCTCCTCGCGTCCACAACTCGGGACACTGGACAATCGAGGGTGCTGAAACCAGCCAATTCGAGAATCAAATTAGAGCGATCGCAGACCTTCCATTAGGAACCACAGCGCTCCGCGCTCCAGCGATAGCGATGTACAATATAGTCGGGACTGAGCCGCCGATGCGTGAGCTTCTCACACTCCAAGGAGTTCACCCTCATCACTACAGAAAATCGGTCCGACCATCCCGCAAAGTCGGCCACGTTACAATTCTTGCTTCATCACCTGAAGAGCTCGCGATCATTGAAGGAAATCCTATCTTTTCCCAGCTTTTTGGCCCGGCATAAAGGGTCAATTTCTCACTACTTCCTTTTTATAGCTCACTCGGTATCTTCATCAATCTGCGCCATTCATCAAGGTACTCGTTGAGGTGCTCTTTTCCTGCACTTATTTGTCTTTTAATCTCTCTCCGAAGTAGTTGTTGCTCCTCCTCGTACTGTTGCGAATCTATAAAACCGATCAGATGGCAGCTCCGCAACCAAACCAAGTAGGTCGTAAGAGCGTCATATTCATTGTAAGCAACTATTTCATCCCACCGTCCTGCAAGCCACATCTCAGGAACCTGTTCTCCTGACACCGCCATCTTTCCGGGAATTCCTGCAAGCATCGCTAAATCATTGAGCGAAACGCGCCCTCCTTTTCCGTGAGTTGAAAAAAACTCCGAGAGATCAACATGACCAGCTCCCTCACGAGCAAAATAATCAACCCCAATCCATGGTTTCTCAGGTCGCATGAAAAATTCCGGCACCGAGAGACCATGAACAAACGCTCGCTGCGTTAAAATTTTTAGGTCAGAAGCAAGGGAATTAAATCCAATGATCTGTCGTTTCTGTTTTCCAATTTTATCGAGAAAAGTTTTTATTAAGTGAGCCTCATCACATTTGGCGGTATCGTCGAAATCTGTCGGCACCGAAAAAAGGGTCACTGTAATCCCTTTTTCACTCTCAGTCCTCGCCACTCCCGCGATAGAGACAACTCGACAATACAATGTCTTTAGAAAAGGCTGGGGGTCCTCCGCAGTTGCACCATTCTGCCGCCACATCTCCTCAACGACCTCCCGATCCCCAACCTCATCCCCCAACCCATAAAGAACCCGCCCCGCGACCGGATCAGGACACCACTCAAGATCAAACGCAACAGTATGGGTCGGGAATGAGCGAAACATTGGTAGCAGCTCCTCTGAGAAAGGTACGACTAATTCGGGTGGAGGCTAGAATTATTTCGTTGAGGGGTCAACTAGGAGGGTTGATCAAAAACTTTAGCACTTTGGCGATTAAGGAACGAAATGGGCTGGTGTGAGTTAGTTGAATACCTAGTGATCAAATATCATGGGATCACTCAAATGTAATTAAAACTACCCTAGAACTAGAACACCTTTCGATTGATGTGAAACCTCAGCTAAAACAGGGATCTGATAAAGAGTCTTCAAATATCGAACCTGAGGTCAAATCGAGCTCTTACGGTTGACACTGAACAACTAGTCTTCGGTATCGTTGGTATTTTCCCTTGGAATAACTGGCAGAACCAATTTTGAGGGATATTCAGGCGAGTGGAAAATCTTTTGATTGGCTATTACGAATCTCGTTGCCGTAGGTATGAATTCACCTGTGTTCAAATTACGGTCATATCGGGGAAAGTTACTACTTGAAATCTCCAACCTAATCTTATGTCCCTTAAAAAATACATTACTTGTCGGCCACAGTTCAATCTCGATTTTAACGGGTTTGCCCTTAATTTGGTAAAAATCTCTCCGTAATATTCCATCTGAAAGATTGTAGCTTGAACCATCAGGGTGTACATCCGTTAATTTTGCAGAAAAATCTGTTGATTGAGCATCGGTCGAAACGTAAAGAATGACACGTACGGGCCCCGTGACTTCCATGCTCTTCCGTAACGGTCGAGTACTGTAGACCAATACGTCAGATCGCTCTTCAATACCATTTTGCAGTTCAATTCCTGCTCTTTCACTAAGCATGGCACCACCAGCCGTTGGAACAGGATTGAGCGGATCATAAACAAATTTATCAAAATCACTACCGACATCCCGTATTTCCGAACTTAATGAACCATCACCTCTAAGTGTATTGGCGTTTCCATCGCTTCCAAGATAGAAACAAGTATACCGTGTTCGCGCAAGTGGCCATTCATTTTCATTTCGCCAGCGATTTTCTCCCATTACAAAGATATTTACACGAGCCATGTCCAGAGGTGCATCGACAATTCCTAACTGATGATCAAACCAAGGAATGCTAGGCAACACACTTTCCACTCTATAGGGCACCTTCATACCTGAGCCAGGAAGTTTGGTCGATTGGGCATGTCCCCAAGGGCCAATAATTAAACGGGTCTCGGACGCAACAGACTTTTCAGCCTTCGTGGTAATACTCCTAAAATCCTCGAGCTGAGTAGGAAGAAACGGATCGAACCATCCACCCATCAATAGCGCGGGAGCTTTTAAACTTTCCGCTCTATTAACACCATCAATCTTCCTCCAAAAATCATCGTTATCGCGATTCATAAGCCAGTCATCGAAGAACTCCGTGTTGCCTATGGCCTTATCATCTGACTCAATGATTGGTAGGTGTGTTACACCTTTATCGATATCGGATATTCGCACATCTCGATCTTGTTCACCGCGGCTCCGTATTGCCCAATAAAGGGCACTTTCAAGGGATAATGCATTACCAGGATAAAACATACCACGGAAATTTGTACTGGCAATTTGGACAAACAATGCCTTGAGTCCCAGTTCGCTCTGATCAGCAATAGCCCACTGAGTATACCCAAATGATGACCCACCCCACATGACTACGCGACCATCATACCATGGTTGATTTGTAAGCCACTTCAAAGTTGCAATTCCATCGTCACGTTCGTGAATTAAGGGGTAAAACTTTCCCCCAGATTCATATCGACCACGCGTCCCTTGGATTACGACAGCGTAGCCTCTACCAGCCCAATGACGCGCAATAATCTGTGACCGAAGTTTATTGCTAAAGGTTTTGCTAAATGGAATACGTACTAATACAGTTGGAGCCTTTTCAACTCCATCGGGGAGAAAAACGTCCGCGAGCAAATCAACGCCATCCGTTGTAGTAAATCCAGCTTTTGATTTGGTGCTTATACTGAAGGTAGGAGGTCGTATTTTATCCGAGGAAAACAGGAAACTATCCGCCATGTAATCAACTGTGGATGAGCAACTTGTGAGAACGAGGACTATAATAGTTTGCGGCCACGAGCAGAATTTCCAACGAACGATATTCATAAATTACATTTAATCCCCAATCCATTAGCCGTCACCAACGGCTGCAATAACCCATTAGTGCCGAACATTAGAGACTCCGCGGTCAAATCGGTAGTTAAGAGATAGGTACCAAAAGCGCCCTCCTGAGCCAACAAAGTGTCTCTATAACAATTTGCCAATGAGAGAGCTACACGGGTAAGGATACTGGTCTCACCAACCTGTGCTCCGATAATAAATTTAAGACCCAACTTTCTGCATCGTTCAGCTATAGATAACGATCTTAGTAAACCACCCATTTTTGATATACGAATGTTGGGTATCCATAGGGCTGGATCGTCTTGAGTATGAACGAAATGTTCTATTCGAAGAAAACTTTCATCAAGAATTACTTTACAATCGAGTACCTCTGCAAATCTCTTTAGCGATGTGTAATCACCTACTCTGAGCGGTTCCTCTATTGCCCAGAACTTACACCCCAAAGATGAAATATACCCTATAGCCTCATCTACATTCTGCCATAAATTATTCCCGTCTAACCTAATCCGCGCCGACGGGAGCGCTTTAAATATCGCTTGAATGTTTTGTTCATCAGCTTCAAATTTTCCACAAATTTTAACCTTAAAATCACGCAAACCAAGCTGAAAATACTGAGCTAATTGGGCCTCGAATACTTTATTTGTTGAAACACCAAGAACAGCTGAATATTGAAAGCTTCCTTCAAGCTCTAAAATTCCAAGAATGGCTTCAATTGATCTCTCTTTAAGCTTGCCAAACAAATCTAGTAGTGAAGTTTCAATAGCGCACCACGCAGCTGGGTTTTGGTCAATTAGGGGTGCATTATTTGATACCCACTCTTTCAATGACTCAATGCTATTGATACCAAGAATATTATCTATGTTGGTCTCTAAGAACTTCTCAGTGGAATCAATATTCTCACCAGTCACATAGCTTCGTGGACAACCTTCCCCATAGCCCAGAACTGAATCGCTAGACTGAGCAACTGCTATAACTGCTTCGGTAACTGCACGGTTGGCAGCTGAATGCTTGAAAGAGGTGCGAAATGGAATCTCCAATTTTTTAAGCTCGATAGATTTCAGCTTCATGAGCACTCACATTCGTGAAAGGCAAATGATACGTCATCACAATATTGTAACTTGACAGTCTTATACTGCGCTTCCCTTTGTCCTGATTTGATGGCAGCGTTTTTATACGCGTCAAATGTTCCAGCTTGGACACGTTTAACCACTGTCGATCTGATTCTTCCACTCTTGAACTTAGCTGAGTATTCGACATTGAGTTCACAGAGGGAGTTGTTAAGTGCATCCGAAAATTGTGCAAGGTCGAATTTATCCTCAGTTTCAATATATAAGGTGTAAAAGAGACCCTTCCTATCAGCAAGCATAATGAATGAGTCAGCTGCGATTCCATAGAGGACAGATACTTCCTGTACAGCTTGTATAACCTGAACCTCGTAAAGCTTCTCGCCGGTTAGACTCGTAACCCCCTTTCCTTTTTGTACAAAAACAATTGTTGTGGTATCGAGATATCGTCCAGTAGCTTCAACTATGTCATTTATGAAATAGCGATATAAGCCATCAGGTGTTGTAACGATTATGTAGTATTGCCTTCCTATTTCTAGCTCACTTAGCAGCAGAGTATCTTTATGACCAGCTTCCCAAGCTTCGGTCCCTATAAATTCAAAAAAGTTATCTTGAATAGTCGGCAGCCCAAAATTCCTTTGAGGATCGATAGTAATAGTCCCCCAAAATTCGCTTGCAAGGTACCCCATGTCAATCACCTTGACGTCGGGACTAAGCTGCTTTAACAGTTTCGGAATAAGCAACCCGCAGTTACCACTCATCCATGTCACCACAGCTTTAAGATTAGGCCACAAGTCGCACAACCTTAGGCAGCCCTGCTTGTGTATAACTTTCTTTAACTCGGCTATTCGAGATTTGTCGGGTCTACAGTGATAAATCAAATGCTGATTCAATCCCTGCTGTAATTTAATTCCAAGTGCATCTGCATCGCCGGTCTCTATATATTTAAAAATTAAATTAATTTGTTCGTTTATTACCTCAATTAGCCTAAACAACGTTGCTGGATTGGCACTCGCCAAACACGTGATGTTGGGTGTAGATGCAGCAATTGCTGCGATCAAAAGGTACCGCTCCTCATAATCTGTAATCTCAAAAACTTCTTGCGGCAAAAGAGAGCGGGATAGGATCGTTTTTGGTAGGCTCTGACTCACTATGCCTGACATAGCACCGAATGGTGCACCATTATTTAGGTAACCTTCGATACTTGGACTTACGATAAATAGTAGCTTTCCAGAAAAAATACCTAGTGCAGTTTTGTATTGAATATATGAGCTAATCTGCTGAGCATGCTGATATGATTTCAGCGTATCCCGACCAACTGGTATATATTTCGGCCTACCGGTTGTGCCACTAGTTTGCAAGTACATCGCCGGCCTCTCGGGATTGAGCTCATATGTACCCCGTTCCATCTGTTTTTCTATGTACGGCCGTAAGTCCTCATATGAATGAATTGGAACTTGATCGCGGAACTCTCTCTCATTCCGAAGCGAGGCAAAACGATGCTTTTTTCCAAATGTGGTATTTCTGTTCTTCTGGAGTATTTTCGCGAGAGTCAACTGTTGAGTCTTCTCTGGACTTAAGAAGATATGGCTAAACTTTCTCAATCGAAAATGTTTTGTCCACAACATTTCTAAATTTAGTGATGCTCTTTCAATAATAGATCTTCTTTTTTTCATTTAGCTTTATCGCTCCCTTCGATAAATGGAGCTATCATCTGTTTGAAAAAGCTCATCGGATAGTTACGATTCAAAAGACCCAGCTCGGATACCTCTCTATTTTTCGGAAGAAAGAAGGTACCAAATAAGATATCCCAAATTATTATATTGTTGCCATAGTTTGTATTTGATTCACTAATTTTCTTTGAGTGATGCCACCGATGAAGTTCAGGGCCACTTATTATGTAATTGAACCAACCAAGCTTTACGTCCACATTGCTGTGCTGAAAAAAACCCTTTATCGAGTACACGACAAAATAGAGAGTTAGAACTTCCTTCGATACACCAAGAAGAATAAAGGGTAGTGCATCGCACAAAAACTGTAACGATTTATCAACCGGATGAAATCTCCCGACATTTATCCAGTACAATTTTTGTACGGAGTGATGAACTGCATGGAATCGCCAAAATGGAATCCATGTATGGGCTGCACGGTGTAACCAATACCTAAAGAAGTCGGCAATAAATATCATGATCAACATCTGTATCCACACAGTATAGTGGTGTGGCCATAAAGCGAGTAGGTTCCACTTATTGTTTGTCACGAAATCCACCAACCAACTCACTCCTAGAACGGATAGAAGGTAGGGTAATAGCACTTGAACTAAAATCATGAAAACAAGCTCTGTTTTAACTTCGCCCCTGTTCGGCAACCACTCTTTGCGATAGGGAAGCACAAGTTCAAGGTATGTTATGAGTCCAAGACCGCCAACAATTGCAGCAATATAGCTACTAAGCGCAAGGCTAACGCCGTAGTGAGCCAAAGCATAATAAATCATGAGACTGATCAACATGACTGCTGGATAAACAGTCCACTTTAAAATGTCACGAATGTTTGAATTCATTACTCTCTTCCTTCTCCAAACTTAGAATGAAAATGTCCAACTAACAGAACAAATGATGCCAAAACTAGATGAAAAAAAGTCGGTATTTTGGCCCCCAACCAAGGATGATCTGCCCCGAATGTAAAAGCTGCAAATAGCCTGAATGTCATTGTGGTGAAGTAAATCAATCCGAAAGCGATAACCCCTTTACCGAACTTACGATTAGGTACGGTGCTTTCTATAGCAAATCCTCGCACAGTTAAGCCAAGAACAATCATCATAAGAAGCTGAAAGAATAACAGCCACCAATAAGAAAGTGCACCACTATGCCATTTCTCAAACGGGGGCAGGAATGAAAAATTTTTAAATTTCTGGATTAGCTGAGCGACTACCCGAAAAACAAAGAAAAGGAACAATACAAAAAGCCATGGCAGATAACGTCCATGGATTGATGACTTCCTCTCATTTTTCATAGCTCACTAACCCTCATTTACTCATGATTGATCAGAGTATACTTCACTTCACGCTTACCCCCGATCTTCGACCACTGATCGGTCAATTTAGGGTGGAATCTTCGACCCATTTTCAGTAGGCCAGCGGCCACCGAGCCGCCCTGCGGTGATGGTATCACTGCTGCGCTTAAATTTCTTCTTACAAGCAGTACACTCGAAAGTATAGCTCAAACCGTAAGGCGAAGGACTACGCCTTGGGGTCGTTCATGTCGATCTTAGGGTAATCATCATTATCGGTTCTTACGCTAGCTGATGGCATGGCAACATGCTCAGCAGAACTAATCTCGAAACGATATCGGGGCGTGAAACCACTCTTTGTGATTTCTACACTCTCGAAGCGATCAACACGGAAGCACTTCATTTGATTATCTTCTCGGTGAAAACCGTAGAATAGTTTTGCACCCTCTCTGTTTGCTCTGAATGAATACGACTCGACGAGTCGAACTTCACCACCATAACGCAAAAGAATGCATACGCGATTTGCGCCTGCAAATTGAATCTTTTGGATAGCGCTTGAATTAGAGCGACTTATCCTTCCAGGGTTCCAGATACTCTCGCCCGTTCCCTGTTGATAAGTAGGAGGAACTGGGATGCTCCTATCTTCATGCAACCAAGAAAAGAAATCTGGAAGCTCACCCCAGAACTGTTCAAGTGGTGGCAACTCCTCCAATTGGTGCGCCATCATATTGCCCCACTCAGAGTCTAGCTCTGTTCGTTTGGTGTGCTGCTCTATGTCGACAAAAGTGGGAACACCAATCCCCTTAAACTCACATTTTTTCTGAAGGGTCGAAAAGAGGAGTGCCTTATTGGTTAAAAGATCTTTACGCCGATATAGGTGAATCAACTCATACAGATCACGTGGACGCGCACGCTCTGCTAAAGCACCGTTTTTTTCGGCAAACACTTCTTCAAATTAATAGCAGTATGCGGTAAGTCCCTCTGGTGGGTGATCAGAGTAAGGATGAAAGACTCTCTGTGTCTGAGGTTTAAGTATTAGTGCCTCATCATTCGATAAATCGAGCTTAATTCTTGGAATACTCCCGCGAATTCGCAGCGGACCAATATAACCAACTTTTCCTTGAGCAGATGTTTTCCCGCGTGGGTTCGCAAAGATGTCAAAAGCGATTGTGTTCGCGGGGACTTCAATACCACTCATCTCATAAAGTGAAAAAGAAATTTCTTCAAATACGGGAAGTAAAAAATCATCAGTGATGTGAGATTGATTTCTCAGCGTAAAATCGAGGTCCTCTGAAAATCGGTATGTCTCAAAGTAGCACTTCTTCAGACATGTTCCGCCTTTAAATATCCACTGCCCTTTGATAGACGGATGCTGATTAATAGCAGCAAGCAGCCACCCTAAGACATAGTCCTTCTTCACGATGTCGGCACGTAAGCCTAGAATTTTCGCTAATTCTAAAATCTCGGTGCGGTCAATCATTGCTTGCCCTCTCTTCCCAAGACGCTGGCACCCATAGCTTCCATTTTGTGATTAATGCATCCTTGGGTAGATCAGGATCGAGCTTTGAATTCCCTGCGGGTAAATGCAGCAAACACTCTTCGATTGCTGCCTTCTCGGCAGGTTCATATCGCTCCAGCAAGAACCCGAGCCTCTTAAAGACAGTCGCGTTTCCGATCAGCTTGGCAAAATTCAATAAATCATCGATGTTTCTGTACTTTGACTTGAGGTAGTTGTTGAAGAGGTCAGTAATGTTTCTCCCGACTTTGACAGTTACCCTCAACATTCCAACCAAATTACCCCTCAAGTAACTGATTTTACTAAGCATGACTTTTCTCTGCGCTAAAAATATGTAGTGGCAACTGGTGTCATATAAAAGTTTATAA
>JBIJBT010000028.1:0-32329 GCA_044345055.1 Bdellovibrionota bacterium | reverse complement strand
ACAAGTTCAAAAACAACACTATTTTAATCTGACAACGGCCGCCTTTTGAAAAGCGACATCGATCTCCTTTATCACATCATCTCGCTTCTCAAGTCGAGATAGCAAAAGCTTAAATCGACGCGCTTCCTCCGAGACCACCGAGAGATCCGAACCTGAAAAACCAAAGCGAACTGGATACTTTCTATCCTTGAAAAACACGCGAGCCTCCCCACTTGTGTCAAGCTCCACAAACCGAACCGACGAACCAACCTCCGACTCTATAGCTCGAATCAGTTGATGAACATAACGGAGTCTGCCACGCAACAGCTCCGGTCCACCGTCACCATCTCCCAATCCGACCACCCCTACAAGCGGCTTTTCCGAAGCCTCGATAAATGCCTCAATATCCCCTGCTGAGCGCACGTGCGGCAGTGGCTCAATAAATCCGCCGTCAGCGCCGATTACCCAGGCGTAATCAGCCACGAGCGCAACCGCCACCGGCTTTCGTTCCTGAACATGAACCTCAAAACACCGGAAGCTCCACTCCCCCTGACATCTAGTAATCGTTGCCGACTCAACTCGTGGTAGCTGTGAGAGTGTTGTCCCTATCGATGAGCGATTCAGGTGCCACCAAAGCACAGAGCGATCCTCGGGCAAAAGCTGCCGCACATTATCTCCCTCACCTGATGTTAAACCGATGATGTCGACCCTTTTTTGATAGAAAATTTCGTGCATCACTTCTCGCGATCGCTCGATGAATCGCGACACTGTGCCGTTTTGCGGAGTTGGAGAGGCGCTCGAGCCCTGTGATTTAATTATTAGGGCAACAGCTGTAACCGAAATAAGGCTCCCAATTGTGATGATTCGTAGCAGCTTCATCCTCTTCTCCATCGTCCGTCTATCACGATATTACGATCAGCATCGAACGATTCAAGACCATATTCGCACCTCAGGAACAAGCTTAACATCGTGTTGTAGTTGAACCGTCTCGATCGCTTTGTCGATCAGGTGACGAACCTCAGCTGCAGTAGCTGTGCGTGAGGTATTCACAATCCAGTTTGCGTGAAGAGAGGATATTTCAGCACCACCGAATCGCACTCCCTTCATACCGACCCGTTCGATAAGCTCACCCGCATAGTAACCCGATGGATTTCGAAAAACCGAGCCAGCCGATGGAAGGTGAAGCGGTTGAGTCTCTTTTCGGTGACTCAAAAATCGGCTCCGCTTCTCAGCGACCGCCGCGCCATCAGCAGAGGTGAGTTTTAACTCAGCAGAAACGACTATCGCACCCTCAGGAATCCCGCCGCGGCGATACGAAATATTCAAATCGCTCCGCTCTATCTCTTCGTACCTACCATCTTTAAGGACAACACCTACCCGCTCAAGTACATCTCCAAACTCGCCCCCATGAGCACCTGCATTCATCACCACCGCCCCGCCGAGCGATGCTGGGATACCACCAGCAAACTCAAGTCCTGCAAAACCCGCAGCAGATATATCACGAGCCAGCCGCATAACTGAGGAGGCAGCACCGATAGAGAAAACTCCCCCGAGTCTCTGATCGATTGTCCGAAAACCAGCACCTAAGCGAATCACTATTCCGCTAATCCCCTCATCTGCGATTAGCAGATTACTTCCTGCTCCAAGGACGCGATAGAGGAAACCCTGACGGTTCAAAGCACTAATTAGCGAACACAGAGACCCGATATCTGCGGGCTCAACCAGGTAAGCAATCGGACCCCCAATCGCAAAGGTGGTGCACCGATCTCCCGGCACACCACGTCTCACCGACAAACCCGCACACTGCTCCAATAGCAGACCAACTTCATCGTGCTCGCTTGCCACGCACACTCTCCCCATTCAAGCTGCCTGCCACCAATAAATCACCGCTCCCGAACCGATTGCGCAAACTGTTCACCGACCCCTCCAATTGGACCCGCTCCCATGAAGAGAATCAGATCGCCTGCTTCCACCTCATTCTGAAGAAGCGTCGGCACATCTCCCAACTTCGGAACCCACCGCTTGCTAGTATGTCGAATCTCTTCAAAAAGCCTCTCTCCAGAAATACCGTCTATTGGCGGCTCTCCGGCAGCGTAAATATCACCCATAATCAGCTCATCCGCGGCTCCGAAGGCATCCAAAAACTGCTTGTAACAATCCTTCGTGCGGGAGAAACGATGTGGTTCAAATACGACCCGCAACCGCCGATGCGCCTGCATCCAAGAATCGCGCACCGCTGCGAGAGTCGCACCAATCTCGGTTGGATGATGACCATAATCGCTAATCACGGTGATATCATTTTTCTGGGCAAGCACCTCCATACGACGTCCGATGCGTGGAAGGGTCGCAAGCGCCTTCTTGATATCCTCAATCGTGACACCAACCTCAAGACCGACGGCGCAGGCAGCGAGCGCATTTAGCACCATGTGACGACCAGGCATCGGCAAGGTTAGCGTTTCAACAGCTACGCCCTCTTTGGTGAGAGTAAATGTGCTTGAACCTGGTGCAAATGAAATATCCATCGCTGAAAGCTGCGCGTGCTGCGAAAATCCGTACGTAATCATCCGACGCTCGAGAGTGGCCGCTAGCGCCATGACCCTCGCATCATCAGCGCAGAGTACGGCTAATCCGTAAAACGGCACTGCGTGAAGAAACTGCGAAAACGACCGCTCCAGCTCTTCTAAACTACCATATGCACCGAGGTGCTCTGCATCGATATTGGTAACAATCGCTATCGCGGGGGAAAGCAGGAGAAAACTCCTATCACTCTCATCGGATTCAGCGACAAGAAAATCACCCCGTCCGAGAATCCCCCCTCCTCCTGAGGAGCTCAAGGTTCCGCCCAAAATTATCGTGGGGTCCTTGCCTCCGACCTCAAGAATTCGCCCGATCATCGCGGTCGTCGTCGTCTTACCGTGCGAGCCCGCTACAACAACCCCATATTTTAACCGAATCAACTCTGCGAGCACCTCTGCACGACGAATCACCGGCAATCCTCGCCGTCGCGCCTCTGAAATTTCAGGATTATCACCCGCAACCGCCGACGAAAACACCACAAGAGACGCTTCCTCCGGTAGATTCTCCGGTGTGTGCCCAATCGCTACAGTAGCCCCCAATCGTCGCAACCGCTGCACAACCGCCGAATCTCTCAGATCAGAACCGGACACCCGATAGCCAAGATTAAGAAGAATCTCGGCTAAACCGGACATTCCGGAGCCGCCAACGCCTGTGAAATGAAAGTGCAATCTTCCGTTGTACATCGGTCCTCCAACCCCAAACCACCCTGCATCACGGCCCGCACTATAGCGACGACGGAGGGATTACACCAGCGGATTGAGAGAAAAACGGTGTAGCTAATTCAGAGACGTCCACCCTGTTAGTAAAACAGCTTTAGCTGTTTGTGCAGTTGCTCTGATGCCAGTCTCCGAATTTTTGCCGATGCGATGTCGACTGTGGCAAACTCGCACTCTCGGTGAGCGACTCATAGCTTGGTGGATTCAATGAGGAATGCCATTCGCTCGTAAACGGTGAGGAGAATAAAAGACGGGGCACAATGGATACATCCAAGAATGAGGACGCCGTATGCCGGAATAGAGCGAAGTCTCACAAAAGTGGCCCCAAGAGCGTTCCAAATACAACCTCATCGGATCAACGGACCATTCCGCCACTTTCTCCTCAAGAGCTCGATGACGTCAGGCAGATAGCAGCACCCGGTGGTAGCCCCACCGACCAAGTTGGTCTCCCAGCAGCTTTCGTTGAACAGATAATTGAGAGATTTAAACGAGGGCTTGATCTGGGTATTAAAAATACGAGTGATGCTGAAAAGGTACTCGAAGAGCTTTTGAGAATGGAAAAATATGATTTGTACAGAAATATCTCTTCGCGTCTTGTTCAAACAGGTATTCTGCCGAGCGATTTTCGGATTGGCTCTCAACCATTTCGGACGCTAGAGCCCTCGATGACCTTTCTTTCGGTTAAGTCGATATTCGAAAGACCGGGCTATGAGTATCAAAGTGGTAAACGGGCTGACAGTTTAGAGTTCCGAATATCTGTTTCAGATCACGATATAACTCTTATCGCGCCTCGTAGCCTCGATTTTGATCGATTCCTTCATAATGTGGGAGTTGGGATAGCACCTTATCTTTCGTCCTCTTTATTGGAAGAAATAAATGAGATAGTGATTGATCCCGGTCAGCATTTCTTTAAATGGTGCTCGGGAAATGGACGCTTAGTTAGAGACTCCGCCGCCGCTCATGCATCCGCCACCTTGGGACGAATAACTTTTCTTTCATCTGGTCGGCACTTTAATCCCCAAATATTTCATCACGAAGTCGGTCACCTAATCGCAGACAGGCTCGCAAAGAACGATCTGCCACCATCTAATTCCTCATCGACCGCCGCTAACAAAGAATCGCCAGAGACAACTTATCCAGGAGATCGCTTCGCAAAAATTCACCAAGAACAAGGTTCACCCTCTGAGTACGGGTCCTCCGATCCAGACGAAGGCTTTGCGGTCGCTTGGTCGGACTACATAACCAACGAAGGCCGAGGATTGAGCAAAGAGCTATTCGCCCTTTTACAAACACTCGGTATCGCAAGCGGCAAAAATGCCGAAGGGATGCTCAATATAATCCCATTTAGTCGGCGCTGAGAAATCTGACTGTGAGTTTTTCGCTTCTAGGACGCGGAAAGTAGCTGATTTAAGAGCGGCGACAACCGCCCTAGCCCTGCGTTAGGTCACAAGAATATTCCCGTTCTCAGTCCACCGTCCGGAGTCGCGCATCGTTTCAGATCTATAATGGCTCGTTTCCCTTGAACGGCAAATTGTTTGTTACCTGAAGACACAAAAGTCCCTTCTCCAACGCGCAAACTATACTTTGACAACGTTCCGGTGTGATTTTTGCCCCCATCTTGGCATCCTGCCGCAGATCATCAACGGCTCGGAAAAAATCTTTCACGCACTCGGGCGTTCGGCTGGGGTTTGGGACCCACGATCTCAGTATATCCTCAAGATCGGAGACAAGCTGCGAAGATGAGTTTTGTCTTCCCCGAAAAAGTGGCGATTCTGGAAGCTCGAACGGCAGAGAGCTGCGCTTTGCTTTTGCGTTTGCCTCACGTTCAAGGCGGCTTACAAGTTCACCGAGACACCCGACCGTGTATGGTTCGGTATATTGACCGAGAAGGTAACGACCCTGCTCGATAATAGTATCTAGTTTTTTGCTACGATCGCTGACTCGGTTGATATCGGCAAACCTTTTGGCCTGCTCAGTGATATTTATAGCAAGAGGTCGTTCCGGTTTAGCAATCACTCTCGTGTTGAAGAATCCCTCCTTTCTGACGTTTACTTCGGCAATTGCATCGAGCACATCTGCAAGCATCTCGTAGGCGGGGGGCAGATCCTTTGAACTACCTCTTCTTATCTCAATTTGATCATCCCAGATATGATTAAAGGCCCCCAGATCTTTATGAACAACCTCGAGTCCCTTCGGAGCAAGCACCTCCCGCACGGCCCTCTCTAATCCGCTCCAATTCCACTGATCGCGAGTACATTGCTGGAGCAAAGTGAGGTTTTCAAATCTAAATTGCGCGCTATCGACGAGACTATGAGAGTTCGGACGATGTAGGTAGTAACACTGATTGCTCCTGCTATACTCGAGCCAGGCGATAAGCATTCGGTCACGAGGAATACACGGCTTTTCTCCCGGTTTAGTGAATCCGGGTTGCACTCCCAGCACCGATGCTTGATTTCCCTCCGACTGATCGAGGCTCGTCGATGGCAACGGCACCGTAATAGCGGCTAGAAAATATGGGTTCGGTGAAACTGAACGTTGGCCAAAAATCGCCTTATGAGGATTATGCCCCCGAAGATCGGGGATAGAATTAAGGTAAATAAATGAGGGGTAATCGGGATTTGTACGATCGGTACCTGCAGTAACAAGGACTGAGTCAAAATAATCTTCCGCACGGTGGAAGATTGCATGAAATGCGGCGCGCGCGCTTCGAAATTCGTTAGCGTATCGCTTTACCTCCTCCAAAGGGCTAAATACCAGGGAGGAATTATCGGCTGGCTCTTCGTTTAACCCATCTCGATTCGGAAGAATGGGTGCCTGAGAGTGTTCGTTCGACTGCGCTGGATCACCGCTTGTTCGTTCGGCTCGTGACGATTTGACCGAATCACCATGTTCGAGATTTTTTTGTGCACCTCGATCCATCTTTTGTCCCATTCCCCGCACAATTCATATCTCTTCGACTGCAATGTCAGAAGACAATAGTCTCACTATAACTAATGTGCCGATACTTACGACAAATAGGGCTCAATCTCAATACCCCATATTTCATCGCAAAAAGATGTTCTCATTCATCCATAATTAAATGATTTGGGGCGCGATGATAGAGCATTCCTGCTCTCTTTCCTTGGGAAAGCGAGCTACAGGCTAAAAATAGTCCAACCCTGGAAGCTGTTCTCACTCTCCCGCATGCTCCTCACTCTTAAACAAATCCCTCTCCCGAGCCGCCCCCATGTCTGATATAAATCACCTTGAGAGAGAAATATCGCATTCGATGACGAGCGAGACTGAAAGTAGTTTTACAAATTGTTCGCTGATGCTTACAGCTCTGATAGCGGGGCAGAAGCTGAAAAAACACGATGACCGCTCTCAAAATGCCCGATGAAAAAGGCTCGTGGTCGGCGTGAAAAGTTTGGCAATATGAGATAAAGTGGCTCAGCCAGAATCGTGCGTGATAGGAGAAAATATGTTCGGTCGAGACACGGGATCTGACCCCCACTCCCTTCAACAATTCTCACAACAGCTAAAAGAGCTCCAAATGCCGGGACAAAAAAGCTCGCGTGAGGATTCTTCTTCGCTTAGGCAACGCACAACCGATCCGGCCACACTCCCTTTTCGGCGTCCTACCGATCCAGCGATACGTGCCTTGCTCCGCGCCACAAGAGAAAGCCGAGTCGTCACCCCCATTTCTCGAGACACCAACCTCTACGAGTACGATCTTCCAATCAAAAATCTTCCACCTGCGCTCGAGGGATTCACGATCCTCCACCTCTCAGATATACATTTCCAAAAAGAGTCTGACGCACGGCTCCGAAATATTATTCGGCTCGCAACCCATCTTGATGTAACTCGACAAAGGGTCAATCTCGTGTGTCTTACTGGTGATATAGTCACCGGATCTTCTGAGGATCTAGGTAGCTACGCGATAGCGAATCTTGACTATCTTGGGCGACATGGCCACAAGGTTTTTGTGATGGGAAATCACGATTATTACGATCGAAATCCCGAACAAGTTAGAGCTAAAATGGCCGAGGCGGGCTATCAAGAGCTTTCAAATAGCTGGGCAACGATCCAAGTTAATGGCAGTACCATCGCAATCTATGGCACCGATGACCACCTAGAAGGGCATCCTGCTCCGCCCCAGCCCGGTTCATTCCCCAACTCTGACCTCAACATAGTCATTGCCCACAACCTAGACGCCGTAAATCGCACTTTTCCTGACATATTTAAGTTGTTGCTCACTGGCCATCTTCACGGCGGAGAGATTGGCATCGGCCCAATTAACGGTGTAATTGCGATGAAAAGGCGAGGACACACCCGCGATAGTAATCGGCAGCGCATCGGGTGGGACGCACTCTCTCCCAACCTCCTCTCGTACGTCTCTCCTGGTCAGGCAAGGCATCTGGGTAACTTCGGTGTTCGCAAGCCGGGAGCTACCCTTATTCGTTTACGGCAAGCGCAAGGAGGGGAATCTTAGGTCAGCAGATAATCCTCAAACTCTGCCTCTTTACGGAAAAGCACGTGCCCATACCTCGTGAACGATCTCCTCATCCGCCCCCTCCCCTCCGGCAGGAACGAGCTGCCACAACCACGAGCCATGAAGCCAAACACTCCGCTCCGGTAACTGTTCAGGCCACGGCCCGTAGAGAGCATCTTCCACCTCCCACAAAGTTCCTCGCTGATTTCCGGAAAAAAAGAACCTGTCGGCGATAAGCACTGTTCGACGTGCACGCGCCATCCCACCACTATGAGCCCCTTCTAATCGAGCAATCGACTCTGATGTAGCCTCGGCTACATCGTCTGACTGCGCAACATCACTCCCGACGATCCGCGCTACCCGGTCGCGCCACATAACTCCAAGCTGAGAGAGAACATTAAGCGATATCACCGTATCGCTCGACCAACGACGTTCAGGGGCTGAGAGGTTTTTTAAGACCGCAGTGACATCGCTTTTCAGCCCATATCGTACTCGACTCAACGCAGCACTCCACTCCACGACAACCCCAGTTAAGTCACCTCGTTCGCACACAACCCGATTACCGAAGCGCCGCACAAAACGGCGACACCACGCAATAGCACGCGGATCAATATCAACAAGAACAACCCGCGAGAATCGATCTACCAGATCGTGCAGGGGACAGTCCCGCAGCTGTCCTGCACCCAGCACAACAACCTCATCCCCTCCATCCTTCGTTGCCTCCACGATAAAACCCCGAGTACGAGCGAGGTGATGCTCCCACACCCCCCGAAACCGTCGAGCACGAAGGTCGATCCCGATTCCCACATCGAGAAAATCACCCACCGCAGGCTCCCTCATCCGATACCAGAGATAGCGAAGATACGATATTGATCCATTAACCGGTTGCATTAATTCCCCTGCTCCCTCCTGCCTCTCTTGCACAAATCGTCCATCCTTGGCTGAATTATCCAGGCTCTAGTAGCGAACCTTGCACGGCTGTACCAAATCTGTCCGTTCGATGGACCGCGATCGTAGCAGTATCGGCAATTTCGGATTTCTGTCCCGCTTAAAACTACGGCCTGACTCCAAAATAAATTTGACTGGACGATATTCTTCGAAGACTATGAACAAAGTTCTCAGCCATGGTTAGGAAAAATGGTTGTATGTCGTTCAAGTCCTGCGACATCGATACTGAATAACGGCGAACTACTAAAAAGTAGTATCACGCCAATTGAAGTTTTTGGTGCCCCGTTTTCACCGTAATGTCTCCCAAACTATCACCAATGAAGATACACGATCTTTTCGATACGACGACACCCCTACCACCGCATGAACGGTACGGAGAAAAGCCTTTTTTGGGATCAAGTCACGACTGGGCTATTAAGACGCTGCATCAATTACCTAAGATAGGCGATCTGCTCGATATCGGCCCCGGAAGCGGCGTTATCGCGAAGCTACTAGGGTCCCCATCACACATTATCGCAGTTGAACCAGATCGATCGAGCTGGGAGCACTTGCGTCCCCTATATGCGACCGTCCACGAGGGTGTCGACGATCTTGCTCCTGAAGAATCGTTCGACTCAATTCTGCTTCTCGATGTTCTTGAGCATGTGAGCGACCCCGCTACACTTCTTGCAAGCGCAACTCAGCGACTCCGCCCTGGTGGCCACCTTCTGATATCAGTCCCAAATATCGCTCACTTTGCAATACGGTTAATGCTTCTATTGGGATTTTTTCCCGAGATGAACAAGGGACCACTCGACCGAACGCATCTTAAATTTTTTACCCTTTCAACTATCACAAACCTAATCAAAAACAATTCTCAGATTCAGATAGTTTCTCGGACCGGTTCGATACCGCCATTAGAGCTTCTCGTACCTGCATCACTCGCTCAATCGAAGCCGTGGGGGTGGATGCAATCAGCTCATCACTGCCTCGCCACCAAAATGCCCGGACTTTTCGCGTATCAACTTCTGTTTCTTCTTCAGAAATCTCCTCGCAGCGTTTAAGAGGCTGCGAAATAAGGGGGGTCGCAACCTCTAACGCCCCGCCTCGCACCAACAGCTCCGAAATCGCTCTTCATCGTCGAGACAAAAACCTGCTCCCTCAACAACCGCCGCGAGCGGCTCGGCTGCTATTGAAACCTTAACCCCAAGCCGATCTCGCAGATGGTCCGCCAACCCGTGAAGGAGCGCCCCTCCTCCCGCCAGAGCAAGACCACGCGACAAGATGTCACCTGAGAGCTCTGGAGGAGTGTTCTCGAGTGCCTGACGAACAGCTGCAACGATACCCGTTACCACATCAGCTATCGCCTCACGAATCTCCCGTCCAGTTATGATTAGAGCGCTTGGAGCCCCACTTACTAGGCTTCGTCCCCGCACCTCCATCTCCTGATAATCAAAGCTCTCGTGAGCACTCCCGATCGATCTCTTTACCTCTTCGGCGGTCGACTCTCCTATCAAAAGATGATGAGTGCGTCGCAAATAGTTAATAATTGCCTCATCTATTGCATCCCCACCCTCACGAACCGATAGGGCAAATACGATATCTTTTAGACTCAAGACTGCAATGTCGGTGGTTCCTCCCCCAATATCAACGATCATACTTGCGGCAGCCTCAGTAACGGGGAGACGACACCCTATTGCAGCTGCCATCGCTTCATCAATAAAGCGGATGCTGCCCCGAGCTTGGGATTCCACGGCCTCACGAATCGCACGCTTCTCAACCTCGGTAATACCAGATGGTACACCCACCAAGACGCGAGGTTTTAGAACGGCTCTACTTCGCTTGCGAACCTCCCCAAGAAAATGGGAAAGCATCAAAGTTGCTGCATCAAAATCAGCGATTACTCCTGTACGAATAGGCCTAATAACCTTCACCCCCTCAGGGGTACGACCCAACATTCGTTTTGCCTCTGTTCCAAACGCAACGACCTTTTTACGGCCATTCTCAATCCGCATTGCAACAACCGAGGGCTCATTCAGAATAATTCCCCTGCCCTTCTCATAGATGAGTGTGTTCGCAGTCCCCACGTCAATCGCAAAGTCACGCATCAAAAACTGACTCACCCTCTGTAGAAACGGTTGGGTCGCTCGTGAAGAACGCTCGCCATCGAAAGATTCTCCACTCGTAGTAGCCCGCAATCGCGGCGGAACCGCAACAACCTTGCCCCGATGCGACGATCCATTCGCCGAATCAGCCTCTTCTCGAACAGGGAAAAGCTCGTTTTTTGCTGGATTACTCATTATTCATCCTTCGTAACAAATCAGTTGGAAAGTTTCGTAAAACCTCCCACAACCCCTCACGCCTCAGCGCCACTTTATGGGTTGAGCAGCACGCCGCCGTAGCATACCCTACCAATTGCTGAATAGGATATAGGGCAACGACCAATCACAACTCGATCCCCCCTAATGATAGGGGCAGGCTCGTATAAAACACCAATTCGGAGGATTTCATGACTCATGAATTATGTACCGTCCTCGGCGTTGTTGGTGCAGGACAGATGGGAGCAGGGATTGCACAGACCGCCGCCAAGGCTGGAGTCGAGGTTCTTCTTGCTGATGTCGATAAAACAGCGGCCGAACGGGGCAAGCAAGGAATAGAAACTCAGCTAAAACGCTTGCTCGAGCGAGGGAAAATCACTGTTGATGATGGAAAATCGCTCCTTGACCGGATTCAGCCCGTCGCATCGCTGGACGACCTTAGGGATTGTCAGATCGTTATAGAAGCAGTGAGCGAACAGGTCGAGCTCAAAAGCTCAATAATTAAAAAACTCGACGCGGTTCTGTCGCCTGATGCAATCATCGCAAGCAACACTTCATCGATCTCTATAACTCGCCTCGCAGCAGCTACGAATCGCCCAGAACAGGTAATCGGAATGCACTTCATGAATCCGGTACCCGTGATGACTCTTGTCGAGATCATAAAGGGATTGCGGACAAACGAAGCCACCTATCGCGCAACAGCTTTGCTCGCCGAAAAATTCGGGAAAACGACGGTTCTGGGTATAGACAGCGCAGGCTTCATCGTTAATCGCATACTCATGCCGATGATCAACGAAGCGATATATTTACTTCAGGAGGGAGTTGCTGCTTCTGATATCGACACCGCGATGAAACTTGGCACGAATCAACCAATGGGCCCCCTCACCCTTGCGGATTTTATAGGGCTCGATACCGTACTATTTATCCTTCAGGTACTCCACCGCGATATCGGTGATGACAAATATCGCCCATGCCCTCTTCTGATCCGTTACGTTGAGGCTGGATATCTTGGAAAAAAAACGGGACGAGGATTTCATCAGTATTAGTTTCAATAAAGCTCGTCATCGGTGAATTTTAAATTGCATCCTGCAACAAAACTAACGATTCCGTCAGATGAGCTGAAGAGTCAACGCTACACCAACAGGACACCTCATGCTCTTTACTCTCGGACAACGCTCCATAGCGCTATTACTGAAGGGCTATTTTAGACAGATAGAGGTGCAAGGTTCTAAGCCGATCAATAAGGGTCCACTCCTTATCGCGGGCAATCATCCTAATATGGCCCTCGATCCGCTGCTCCTTCTTGGTGTATACCAACGACCCCTCTTTTTTCTCGGGAAATCGACCCTATTTCGTAACCCCGTCGCCTCGTGGTTCCTCCGCTCGTGTCATCTGATTCCAGTCTACCGCAGAACAGATCGACTCCCATCTGAATCAAACGATAAAACATTCGACGAGGTTCGCCATCTCCTCGAATATCAGAACGCAGTAGCTATATTTCCTGAAGGAACAAGCGTCGGTGGCCGCACCGTGCTTAAATTAAAAACAGGCGCCGCGCGCATGGCATTCTTCGCCGATGAGCACAATAACTGGGCACTCGGAGTTCAAATCCAACCAATCGGAATCACCTACGCACATTTTCTCGGATGGAACAGCGGTGTCGCTATCAAGGTCGGCGATCCTATTCGCATCTCCGATTTTCGCGAGCTCTACGAACAAAATCCCGCCTCCGCAGTTCACCATGTCACCGAAACCATCGAGCTCGCTCTAAAACAGCTCACGGTGCACGTCGAACAAGCAGAGCTTGCTCCTCTAATTGATGCTACACATCAACTCTTTACCCGCAGCGGCCGCATCAGCGAGGTCGACACTCAGTCCTTTACGAAAATAGCAAAAGCGGTCGCAACCCTAGCTCCTCTCTATCCCGAACGGGCGGCCGAATTTCTTACTCGCGCTCGCACACTTCTCTCACTACCCTTGAGCGGCGAAGTTCCTCAATGGTTTCTCGCCTCAATACCCCTTGTTCTAATCGGCATAACCCTCCACCTAATCCCCTACGAAGTCACCCGCTACACCGCAACCAATATGAGCCCCGATAAAGACCAACTCGGCATGTACACTTTTTTTGCAGGCACCGCAGTTTTCTTAATCTGGTACACACTCCTCGCCCTAACTCTAATAATTTTAGGCTTTGGCCTCTCTACTCCATTTGCCTTAATCACATCCGCCGCAATCGGCCTCTTCACCGCCCGCACCCTCCCCTTCTGGCGCCTCCTCCTCCTCACCCTAGTCCTTCCCTCATCAATGCGTGCGCTGACATTGCTACAAGAGGAGCTAATAGCCGAAATGCTCGCCTATGCCGACCAGATGACGAATGAAGAAAAGATGGAACAGGAGTGAAGGAAGACCGAAATCAATGAAGGGAGAGAGCGGGAGAAGGTCGGGAATTGCGGGAGTTGAAAGTGGGTACAGCGAATAGGATAAATTGTAGGCGGGATTTTTAGTATTTTTCTGATGGAGATTTTATTTTAGGCATGTGATCCGAAAATGGGGGTAAGGGCAACCGGCCGATGTCAGATTTTCGGTGAACCAACACAACAGCTCATCAAAATTCCGTCCGAAATCTCGCTACATATTTTTTAAGGCATCTTTAATTGCCTTGAGATTTACCTTCCTTTCGGATTCAAACTCCATAATATCTGCAAGACTAATATTCAGTTTCGGAAGCAGAGCCTCTAATTGTTTTCCTTCATTGAGAACAATTCCACACCTTGCACCTAATGCTTTTGCATCCTGATCAAACCTGGAATTAGTCCACGCAATTAGTTTAGGTGGTCGACGACGAAGATTATCAGATAGGACCTCTCTGCGATAAACGTCGGGTGCTTCTTCAAGATCTTGTATCGCGCGTATATTCTGAGTTTTCATACAAGTTGAATGTTTACACTGGATATATGTAAGGTCGTTTAGACCAATAACTAAGACATCTGCGCCGCCATCTCCCGTATTCGGGCATAATATCGTGAGTAATCCCTCACGCCGATAAATAAGAGCAATAAGCACTTCAAATTGGTGCGGTGATAATCTATCAACATCAAGAAGCGTCCTTACTGAAGTTAGATCGTCTTGTCTCGTATATTTTGGCTCTTCGAACTTTGAATCTTGTAGTCTTTGTACTAGCGCTAATTGACAATCCCTCTCACTTTGCCTTGGAATAAGAAAATCTTTTGCTAGCTCCCTCTTCTCTGAAAGTAATTCGTCAAGTTTTTCATCAAAAGAAATGATTTCCTTATCAGGATCGGATGCAATGAAGTAGTAAACGTGAACATCCTTCTTCTGTCCGATACGGTAGGCTCGATCTGTTGCCTGTGCCTCTTTCGCAGGGTTCCACCACCTCTCATAGTGAATGACGTGATTTGCACCAGTGATTGTTAGACCCACGCCAGCAACTTTTGGTGAGAGAATGAGAATATTGAAGCCATTTTTTGCCTCAAAATTATTAATAGTCTGCTCTCTTCGTTCTAGAATCCCTTTCCTTTGCGAATCGGAAGCACCACTTATAATTTCAATTTTCAATCCAAAAATTGTTCCAAGAACTTCAGCTAATAAGGTTTGAAGGTGCGTAAACTGGGCAAAAATGAGGACTTTTTCACGCCTTGATCTTATCTTCTCTTCAATAACTTCAATGACCTTTTCCAGCTTTGAGCTTTCAGAAACTATGGCCTGTGGATCGACTATCGGCTGCTGACCGTGCAGTAGGCGAGGATGCAGATACAGTTTTTTTAAAGAATCGATCAACGCAAACTGACGCTTTTCAGATTGACCTTCCCTAAACTGCTTTACAATATCAAAATGAAGTTGCTTCAATTTATCTGTCATTAAACAAATATATCTATGTTCCTCTTTTTTAGGTAGCTCGGTTAACTCACTCTCTTTGTCTCTCCTGAGAACGAAAGCATCGGGACGATCATAGAACAATGCATTCCTTAAATCTCTTGTAAGAATCTTTTTTTCATCATGACTTTTAGTACCGATATCCTTTTCGAATCGATTATGAAACTCTCTTGCAGAACCCAGCAGAGAACCTGGATGCATGAAATCTACAAGATTCCATAAGTCCAGAAGTCGATTTTCAACGGGTGTCCCCGTTGCAACAATTCGGAAGTGAGCTTTTAGTGCTTTAAGCGCATCTGATTTTTGATTCTGAATCTTAAATTCTTGAGCTTCGTCGGTTACTATCACAGTCCAAGGAATTTTAGCTAAACTGTGCTGATAATTCTTTACTGTATCGTAGTTCGTTATGACGACTCGATTTTCCCGAATTTTTTCTAAATCCAGCTTTTGACGACCATCCTTTGTTTCTCGACCCGACTGACTTCGATCAAGACTGTATTGCTTGATTTCAGAGCCATACAAGATAACTGTAGGACTGAAGATATCATTTTTAAAGAAACGCTCCATTTCCTTGAGCCAATTATTGAGCAAAATGATTGGCGCAACTATTAAAATAGGTTCATAGGGTGGAGTCTCTTCGCCCAGTCCTTTTTTGTAGCCTGACTCAATGCACCATGCTAAGAAGGTCAAGATTTGAAGAGTTTTCCCCAGACCCATATCATCAGCTAATAAACATCCCCTCCGTTTTACTCGATTATTGAACAGATTTTGGAGCCAAAGGACGCCTTGCTCTTGGTGACGCTTTAATTGAAATGGTTCAATGCTACCATCTTTAGATACTCGATTATCCTTTAAACTTAAAGGTATACTGGGCCGATTAGAAAGTGTTTCAATACTTCCAAGATTTCCCTCAAAGTAACTGGTTGATTCATAGTTCTGATGAATATTTAGAACTTGGCATGATTTGACCTCCTCTATAATATTAATTCCACCCACTCTTCTTCGATCTATTCGCGTCTCTATTTCTCTTATCTGAGAAACTAACGCATCATCGATCAATATATGTGATTTATTCCATATAACTTGGGCTGAATCATCAACCTGAGCTTCCGCAACTTGACGGGCAAATTGTCTAAATTCCCTAAAGGAAAGTGGAACGTCTTTGCTTCCATCATCGGTTGGGACACTGATAATCAAGGGTTTATTGGGGTCTGATTTCGACCCTTCAAATTCCTCATCCTCGCTTATGCCATCCCATCCTCGACTCTCCGCATTAATTAGAATTTGTGCACGTTCAGGAACCTCGCAAATTCCCTTAACGCGAGGCCCAAACTCGTCGACATCAATGAATTCTCTATCTACACCATCAGAGAAACAACTCATCACATCGGCAACAACTCGATCCCGAGTTGCACCACTAACGCGACGTATTTTCTGAATGTCTTTTAGAATTGGAATCATCTCGTCAGGCAGGAGAACTCGGACTCTTTTCCCTGATGAGGCTTGTATATCGTAAACTTTCTGAACATCACTAAGGCGGAAAAATTCCTTTCTAAGTGATTCTGCTGGAACCCCCTTAAAAGAGGGAAATAAAGAGATAAATCCGTGCTCTTCAGAAACAATATCAATTTTTACCTTTTGGGGAATGATAACTCCTTCACTATCTAGGTACTCATCAAGCCCAAACCCTCCAGTAAGTTCCTTTATTCTAGAAAGACAAATTAAAGCCCGTTCTTTGCTCCTTTCATTCGGTTGTAAGGCATTAAAGGAATCAATTTCTTCAACCAGTTTAAAGTTTGATGGTGACAAACGATAGATAGTGTCCTGTCGCAGTCGAGAAAGAAACGGTCCAACTCTGAACGGGAAGGAGTGAAGTTTGCCAAGCATGAACTGATAAGATGGTTGAAATGAGCTTGTTCCAATAATTCCTTTCGCTTGAATGTGGATCGAGAAGGGTGCCCAAGGAACAATCCCATCAATAAAATCTGAGCTAAGTTCAGCTAATTCAGGCAAATCACTATATTCAATTTTCAGGTTGGGACATTCTGGAATTATAAGTTCCATTTGAACCAACTGCTCTACAGACTGAGAGAGAAATATTCCTTCACGAGAGATTCGTTTAAGTTTCTCCCAAGACGACTTATAACTCAGATCAACTTGCTGGTCGGAGCCAGTATAGCGGATGATAAGGCCATTGGCTGTTGCTAGAACATCAACCTCTGATGCGAACGAAGCGATTGGTAGCTCTTTTAGTGCTTGCCTATCCACGTCTAACTCCAAATTTTGAGAGAATTTGTCGGGCGGATGATTGCCAGTCCTTCATTGACCGTGTGATTCGTTCGGCAACCAAGCTTTTATTCTTAAGGTGAGTAAACGGAAATTCCTTTGCCCAAAAATCCTTGTATAACTCCGAGAAAGCTTCCTTCTCATAGATATAACAAGCATTGCCAACTTCGCTGAATTCAATGACGACTATTCTTCCAAAATCCAATACAAATCCGCTTGATGAATTTGACCCAACTAGTTCGCCATAGGAACGTCCCTTATCCTCCATCTCGCGAAGTCTAACGGAATGTTTTCGCAAATCTTCCTTGGAGATGAGTGCGCGTGACCGTGACACCTTATCAACGTACTGCAACCAGAAACTCTTTCTGCCATGTTTGTCATCTCGGTCACGCAGCAAGAGCTCAAAGAAGAAGTTAATATCCTCGCGAGAAAGCCATTGTATAACTCTAGATTTAGCAGTCTCCTTAATTCCTGCCCAATTTTCTGGGCTGATTCGTGGGTCACCTAAGCCTTGATTGCGCAGGAAGAAATCAATTAATACACCTTGAATTTCTTCGGTCTCATTGGCAGTATAGGAGAGGATGATAGTAGATATTGCTTTCTTGTAGTCTTTACGATCTACTAAATTTGACGACAGAATTCCCTGAATAATCTTGGTCACCTGGTTCTGTTTAATAGAATCAAATCTATCTGCTGCAAGAAGTGCAAGCTCGGATGCAAATCGCTGGGCAAATTCTGTAGTGGGATTTAATCCAAACTTTTCCAGTCGTTTTTCAGGCAGCTCCCAATTTCGACCAGCATCTTTTGCAAAATTTCGGGGAGCTTTTTCTCCTATGAGGCTATCAACAGAATTGTTCCACTTACTTACAGTGCCGTTTGCCGGTGACTTTGAGGCTATTAGGGTTCGAATTTTCGCAGTAAACTTGCGATCTTTAGATAAACTACTAAATCGTTCGTGATAACAATATAGGAGGCCCCGCAGTGATGGGAGCGTAATTGGGATTTTCTGTTCAACGATCAGCTCCTTAAATTGGCTATCGACCACGATATCGGGAACCCAGCAGTACCGTTTGCAATCCCGAGCGGACAAGGATGAAGCGTTACAATGTATTTTATATTGCTTCCACCCAGCTATGACCAATCCACGATCAAGTTCGGGTGGTACTGATGAAGAAGACTTCGAAAGAGCTTCTGTCTCATTTATCAATTTAGGACAGAAACTCTTATCTTCCTCAAAAGGAGTATGTTCGGCGGGATTCAGCGAAATCGTCAGACGTTGCAATCCCTTCACAGACCTCAATAGTTCTGAAAAGAACATTAACTCTGTTGACGAACCATGGTTCACGCTTTGGCCTCCTCACTTGATTTCAAACGGATCTTAAATTTTACAGTTCTACAGGTTTTTCTGAGTAATTCATCCGCTTGTTCGGGGTATTGGCATTCGATAGGACCACGGCCCCCAAACAATGCGATACTTTTAAACTTTTCAATTTCCAAGCTGCCTTTTCGTAGATTAAATATGAACTTCATAACAGCACTGGCTCGCTCTTGGCTTAGATCCCAATTGTAGTACTCATTCGCCGCATCTTTACGAAGCTTATTGTCTGAATGTCCTTCTACATTTATTAGGCTAACGTCATCCTCGAAAGCTACGTAAATATCCAAAAGAGCGGGAACAAATTTCGATAAGAACTCCGTTGCAGAGTCGTTAAGCTCATTCTTTCCAGTTTCAAATTGTAACTTATCCTCCGGAACTATGACTACTAAGTTATAGTTATCTAGTTTCTTAACCTCGACTCCATCAACAAGAGCATCTTTTAGTTTTGTTGTTAACTTATCCTGCATTTCGTCGGTTTTGCTTCGAGCAATTTGAATTTCGTCCTGCCTATTTCCTAGATAATTTACCAACAGCAGTACGAATATGACCATAAGTGAAGTCATCATATCAGTTAGAGAACTGCTGAGTGCGGAGTGTTCTGAATCACCACTCATAATCCGTTACCCTTTGATTTCGATGCGAGCTCAACCAAATCTTCCAGACTTTCACTTAAATCCTGAACTGTTCCACCAAGCTTTGCTGTGGCATTGCCAAGATGGTTGTCAAACTGACCAAGAGTAGTTTCTAAGCTTGACTTTACTCGCGCTGAATAGTTTTCAATGCTTGATGTTACTTGATTAAGTACGGTGCTGAGGGTCTTATCCAAATCTCTAACGACAATTTCATACTTGGTTACGATATCTGACTGGCGATCCATTACTGACTTGAGACTTTCGGCGTTCTTTTCAACAAGAGAGGCCAAATCGCTTATTTTATCTTGAGTTCTACCGAGATTGCTCACCGCACCTGTTAGGGTTGTTACACCGTCTTTAACTGAAGTTGAGGCCGTTCCCATTTCACTAAGAGTAGAAGAGCTTTCATTTACAGCCCTCTTGAAAATCTCTAACGCACTATTCAATGAGTCACGAGCATCATTTACCGCTCTGGCGTTCCGAGTTTGCTCTTCGAGGACTGTGCCAATTTGAGCCATAGTTTTTTCAGTCCATTCAGAACTCTTTTCAAGTACGCCGTTAACAGTAGAAGAAACCGACGATGAAGAGTGATTTAGACTTGACTGGACTTGCTCAAGCATTCCTTTCATCAGTCCCGATAGCTCATCATTACGGCGAGACATCTCGGCAGCTTGTGACCTGAAGCTACTTTGCAGTTGTTCAAGTAATTGAGTCACTGAAGAGGTCATATTTCCGGATGATTGCGTAGCAGCAGCTTCCAGTTTTTCGATGATTATCTGCATCGTATTTGCCAATTTCGACAGATGTTCATCTCCCGATGACGATTGCTTGCTTACCGCTGCATCAAGACTCTGAAGAACTTCCGACATCTTCTCTTGGGATAGTTTACTTTGTTCATTCATCGAACTCATTAAATCTGCGGTCTTATTCAGGGTTGATTCCAGTGTTTTAAACTCTGAATTTGTTGAACCCATTAAAGCAGATTTAAATTCCGAAACGATGATTCCTAGTGAATCTGTTAGAGACTCTGATTTTTGCTTCTTCAATTCTTCAACCGCTTCCGCCACTTTTTGGAAGTGCGGCCCCATCCCTTCACTAAAGCTTTCCTTCAGATGCCCAGAAAGATCGGTACCAAATTGCCTAAATGCAATTGATTGTTCGCTGATATCTTTTTGGATTAGCTGAAGGATATGTTCGGCAGGCTTTCGGGCAAACCTCTTGTTTAGTGCCTTGATAAAACCATGGACCGAACGGGACAGAAGATTCTCCCTGAGCTTTTCAAAGAAAGTAAAGAAAACTGCGCAGAAGAGGGCACAAATTGAAGATATGAATTTTCCAGAAAGGCTATAAACTAGCTCTTCGACACCTGTCAATTTCCCTTGGGCTGCTGGGTCTGGCTGAATGTGGGACAACCCTAGCAATATTGCAATAAAAGTCAGGAGTAACCCTATACTTGTTAGTATCCCCGGGAACGCCGAGTAAAGACGCATATTGATGCGCCCACCGAGAATCGCCCCTTGAGAAAAATATCCATCAGCTTGTCGAGTATTGAAAACTTGCTGCGTATTGCCTTCTGTGTGGATAAGCAATGTCTCTTCGAATTCACCCCAGGCATCCGAGACAAGTGGAGACTTCACCATTAGCTCTCGAAGCTCTTCTAGTCCTACGCCATCGAGTGCGCGATTCTGTGGTTCAATAGAATTTATTTGCTTGGTTAGTCGATTGAGAGCCTTTACGACTCGGGCCGATTCGGTAAAAAGTCGATAGCCTTGATAAAGGCTTAGCACAACAATAGATAAACATCCCGCCCAAAGAAACAACGGTGCGGCAACAGTTACGACGGGGAGTGGAACTATGCACGGCGGATCTATCCATTGCAGTGTCAAATCTCCATTCAATAATTTTGCAAAACAAGTCTCTGGATTACTCACGCAAATCTCCTCGTTTAAAACTCAGGTAGAAGTGAGCACGGTGTCATTGCGTTTAGCTCACTTTGGACCTTTTTGAATTCATCCTTTTGATTTTGGTTTGATGAGTAACTCTTATCTGATTTACTCTCACAGAAATTTGCTCACTATTTAACTTTCATAGATGTTCAACTTGCTGAGCTGGCAACTCTTTGTGCTGAAGCCACTTGTAGATAGTGGTACCAAAGATTCCCCGTTGCTCGATTGAATACCTTTCCAATACCAAATCTAATTTAGCGATCCCTCACCTCTCCCCCCTCTACATGAACAGTTTTGGGGTTTTGTGTGTTACCCGAATAAATCTCTCATTTGATCAGCAAGCTCCTTCGCGGAATAAGGGTAGAATCCGTCTAGGGTAGAACTAGAGAAGAAACTAAACCAAATCTCTATGAGATCTATCCAGACGGCCCTCTTTAGGGAGTAGTCAAGAGACAGGTTTGGATGCTAACTAAAAAACTCTTCCACAATCTCATGAATCGGTTGATTAACAATAATAACATAAATCTTCCATGAATCCTCATGCTCTAAAATGACGGTTCTCATGCGCAAAAGAACATTTGGCACATTTTTTGCTGATCATTATTTATCCACTAATAAATTTCCTATCAGTAGCATTTCCATATCCTCGCTGTCGTTCAATCATTCGCATTTGCGGCTCTTCGTCAACTCACAAAACAAGGGCATTTATGGGCGGTAGATGTCGGGCCTTTACGAGCAAATTCTGGGGCGCTACTAATAAATCACGAACTCTTACGAGCTAGGCTGATCCGCTATCGACGCAATCACTGCCACACAACATGGCGGTTAATCTGAAGAGCTTCACCCAACAGAGTGACAGTCTATTTCTCGTGGCTATTTGGAGCCTCCTTCTCAAGGAGTCTCTTTATTCGCTTCAATACTGCCCCTCCGTCGTATTTCCTCGAAGCCTCAATACGATGAAGTCAAGCAGACCATTTGCGCCTTCTTCTCGATACTGTTCTCGCCATAGAATTACCTTATTCGGATCCCAGCCAAGATCATCTGCAACTTCACTCGACGAGTCTACATATGAAAGGGGCAAAACAGCATTGAGCTCGCCGGGCAATGAGCGCGGAGCCTCCTCGACCGTTCAAAAAGCCTTCAAGCTTCTCTCGGTCTTTCGGTCGTATATGAATCTTCTTTGCTAGCTGTGTCTTGCACAAATATTGACACAGCAAGAGAACTTTAAATGGTCGTCTTTAATCCATTAAGCACTATGCCCAATGTGACGAATTTTGTTCTTATGTGTCTATGGAGTTTTGAACTGAGAGAGACTGGTGGGCGCTAAGGGACTTGAACCCCTGACCTACAGCTTGTAAGGCTGCCGCTCTACCAACTGAGCTAAGCGCCCGAAAGAATCGGAGTTGATAACTGGTAGTGAGGATAAGTTAGCAGAGGAGCGGTGTCAACGCTTATGGAGCTCTTTTCGCACGATTCAGATCTGAACTTTTGCTATTTGTAATCAGAGATTCATCATCCCTATGCAGCCCCAAGGAAAAAGGGGCTTCTCCAACAGCTTTTTTTGAGAAAACTGTTGAGAGAGAGCTCCCTTTTTTTAAGCAAGCATCGTTCCGATACCACCCACTTTAGTGGGTCACTACCGTAGCGCCTCCTGCTTTATTATTCGCATCCCCGACCTGACCCGTTATGTCATCACCCTTTTTGCCGTCTTCAGCGAAGAGAAGTTCATCTCGTACAACTTTTCGCTCTAGCAGCTTCGGGTAATCCTTAACATCACGACACAGCAACGCCTCAAACAACACTTCGTCAACATGGCTTACAGGGATAAATTCAAGCTCCTGACGAACAGTCGCTGGAATCTCCTCGATGTCGTTTTCGTTCTCCTTAGGAATAACGATGCGTCGGATTCCGCCGCGATGAGCAGCGAGTGCTTTTTCTTTAAGCCCACCGATCGGAAGCACATTACCACGAAGGGTGATTTCACCCGTCATTGCAATATTCTTGTCGACCGGAATACCGGTAAGCGCCGACACGAATGAGGTCGCCATCGTTATTCCCGCCGATGGACCATCTTTTGGAATGGCACCCTCAGGAACATGGACGTGTATATCTACTCGGTCATAGAACATTTTGTTCAAACCAAGCACATCAGCACGACTCCGCACATAGCTAAGGGCAGCGCGCGCTGATTCCTGCATCACATCGCCGAGCTTCCCTGTTATCTGTAAGCGACCCTTACCAGGAAGAACTGAGGTCTCGATAACGAGCAGCTCTCCCCCTTTCTCGGTCCACGCAAGCCCTGTGGTAAGACCAATCTGGTCCTGTTCTTCTCCCTTACCGTAACGGAATCGCGGCTGTCCAAGATATTTTACAACCGAATCCCCCGTCATAGTCAGGTGATGATTCGCACCTTTAGAAACGACCTCGACCGCTGCCTTACGACACAATGTCGCGATCTCACGTTCAAGGTTTCGCACTCCCGCTTCTCGGGTGTAGCGACGAATCACCTGCAAATACGCCGAGTCTTCGATATCAAGGTTGTTAGGCTCAAGTCCATTTTCTTTAAGCTGTTTCTCAAAGAGATATTTCTTCGAGATATTGAGCTTCTCGAGCTCTGTATAACCTGATAGACGGATTATCTCCATACGATCCATCAGCGGCTGGGGAATCGTATGCAGAGTATTGGCTGTTGTAATAAACATCACCTTCGAAAGGTCATAGTCGCAATCGAGATAGTGATCATTGAACGTATCGTTCTGTTCAGGATCTAGGACCTCGAGAAGTGCTGACGATGGATCACCCCGAAAATCGGTCGACATCTTGTCGATCTCATCGAGGAGAAATACGGGGTTGCTTGTTCCCGCCTTTTTTAGGCTCTGTATAATTTTCCCTGGCAAAGCTCCAATGTAGGTTCGACGATGACCTCGGATTTCCGCTTCATCGCGCACACCACCAAGAGCTATCCGAACAAACTTTCGTCCAGTAGACTTCGCGATTGATTTGCCAAGCGATGTTTTTCCAACCCCTGGAGGACCAACGAGGCACAAAATAGGGCCCTTCATCTTACCAACAAGCTTTTGCACCGCTAGATATTCAAGGATTCGCTCCTTCACCTTTTCAAGTCCGTAATGGTCCTCTTCGAGCACCTCACGAGCTTTACTAATGTCGATGTGATCTTCGGAGACCTCATTCCAAGGAAGCGCCAACATCCAATCGACGTAATTTCGTACAACCGTTGCCTCTGCTGACATCGGCGACATCATCTTGAGCTTTCGAATCTCCTTCTCAGTTTTTTCCCGCGCATCATCAGGCATATCTTTTGCCTTGAGCTTATCCTCGAGCTCCTGTATCTCGTTGCGGAAATCATCCTTCTCGCCAAGCTCCTTCTGAATGGCTCTCATCTGCTCGTTGAGATAGTACTCTTTTTGAGTCTTCTCCATCTGTTTTTTGACCCGATTACGGATCCGCTTTTCTACCTGAAGAATTTCGATCTCACTCTTCATGTGACCGAGAATCTTCTCAAGCCGCTCATACGGATCTACTGTCTCAAGTATATCCTGCTTGTCTTCCAGCTTGATATTGAGCTGAACGACTATTGCATCAGCGAGGCGCGAAGGATCCTCTATTGCATTAACCTGCACGATCATCTCGGGGTTCACCTTTTTACCGAGTTTAACGTACTGGTCAAAGGTGGCATTAATCGAGCGCATAAGAGCTTTAAGCTCTGTGCTTACCTCGGTTGGTGGAGTTACTTCCTCTACATCAACCAACATGAAATCGTCCTCCTGGACGAATCGCTTGATGCGAGCGCGCATCTTGCCCTCTACCAGAACCTTGATTGGTCCATCGGGCAACCGGATGAGTTGAACTACCTCACCAAGAGTGCCGGTCTCGAAGATATCGTTTTGATGAGGATTGCTCGTTCGGGCGTCCTTTTGAGCCGCCAACATAATGAGCTTGCCCTCTCGCTGAGATTCTTCAATCGCGCGAACACTTTTTTCTCGCCCTACGAAGAGTGGCACTACCTGTTGGGGGAACACCACGAGTTCACGAAGAGCCAGAAGAGGAACCGGATTTTCTATTGGTAATTTCATAGGTAACGCTTTTAGCAGCCGAAAAAGGTTGTCTCCCCTCAATGCTAAGGGATCTACTCCAACCAGCACAAGACATGAGCTTAGCTCACCTCATCAGTTTTGAGATGCTCAACCCCGAGTAGAGCGACGATAAAAAGATTGAAAAATCGTATAAAAGTTGATGAGAGCTCGTTGAATGATGCATTGATCCGACAAATGAATGGTCGTGTAACATTTTTGTATAAACGATTAAAACAACATGAAAAAACATCGTTTTCTACAAACGGTCATCCACTCGCCCATACTACTCGCAGCTGTCGCACCTCTCCCTGTCCCTGATCATCTACTACCCGTACTAAAAAATCTCCCGGTCGCGCGTGCCACATCACTGAAGAGCCTTCGCCGACAAACTGCTCATTAACGAACCAATAGAGTGCACGACGACCACCATCAGCGATGGCGAAGAGTTCGACCATAGTCGAAGAATTAGGACGAAGCTGATAACTAATTCCCTCTTGTGGTGATGTTATACGAGGAGGGCGAATAATTGCATCGGCCCGATCAGGAGTGGTGCAGAGGCTATGAAAAGGAGGGGGTGTTTTTCGAGAGAGACCCGCTAGTGTGAAGAGACGAAGTAGATCAGTGTCCCAAACTTCGTATACTTCACGGCGAAACGATGTAGCGGTCGACGCGGTTTCGGGATGATTAAGTCGCTGTTGAGCACCATCGCAGAGGCGCAGTCCAGTAGCGGTATCGATTAGTATCTCGCGATGAACCGAGCAGTGGCGAATCGGTGAAACACCAGGGACTACCCATCCTGATCGTTTATGAGGACAGTGCGGGCCTGCGGGTGCACCAGAAAGAGCGCAAAGCTCTATACTTTTAAGATTGCGAGGTAACGGGCGGCGAGATGGCGATGGAGAAAGCTCGGCCCGGATACCGTCAATAATCGAAAAAAGGAGTGGGCCTGCAGCATCGCGCCCAACAAAATTAGGATTAGGAGTTGCATCGAAATTTCCGAGCCATACCCCTACTACAAGTGATTCAATAATACCGATCGCCCAGGCGTCCTTTGCTCCGAATGAAGTGCCGGTCTTCCACGCTACTGGTTGGTGCGAGTTGAATGAATGTGCTCCAAAGAGTTGATGTGGGCGCGGATTTTTTTTTAGCATCTCGTGGACGAGATATGCAGCCTCAGGAGATAACAGCTGAGTACCCTCATCGTCTGACGGGCCAAACCATGAAAGAGGACGGTAGCGCCCTGCTCCATCGCTAAGCATAGCGTACGCGGCCAATACCTGCTCCATCGATACCTCAAATGATCCGAGCGCAAGAGCAAGACCGTAGTGCTCTTCGGTATGTAAAAGCGAGAAAGCAGCATTGCGGAAAAAATCGAATAGTGATGGATTTTTTAGTGCTCGTGCGAGCTCAATTGCTGGGATATTACGGCTCCGAACCAGTGCTTCAGTCGCAGAGAGTGGCCCGAGAAAATTACGCTCGAAATTTTCTGGATGGTAGTTCGCGATCCGCAGCGGCGTGTCTTTGAGGAGGGTTTCAGGATTAATAAGACCGTGATCAATCGCAAGCCCGTATATGAACGGTTTGAGTGCCGAGCCCGGAGAACGTTTTGCAGCAAGCCCATTAACGAAGCCTTTAATGTTCGTGTCTGTATAATTTGCCGACCCAACATAGGCGAGCACCTCCATAGTTGCTGAATCAACAACCATAGCCGTCCCGTTTGAAAAACCGAGAGAACGATTCTGTTCAATAAAGCGAGAAAGCGCCCGCTCAACGAGCCGTTGAGTCACTGGACAAAGGGTGGTCCTCAGCTCACCCGGACGACCAGCGAGCTGAACGACGCGATTAACGAAATGAGGCGCGTGTTTGGGAAGCTCATTTCGAGTACCGAAAACAGTATCGAGCTTTTGCGAGAAGGACTCATCGAGATCTTGGCGCAATCCAACCGAAACGAGCCTCTCTCTATTCGTTTCAGAAACAGGGGCTCGATGGCCAGGATTTTGTGGAATCAGAGAAAGGAGTTTTGCCTGCGAGTGAGAAAGTTGGGATGCAGGGATGCGGTAGTATATGCGCGCAGCAGCACCTATGCCCTCGATATTAGCCCCGTATGGCGCGGTATTAAGATAAGCCTCAAGGATCTCCCTCTTTGAGTAATAATACTCAACAAGAAGCGCGTTGAATATCTGCTGAAGCTTTCCAGTAATAGAGCGGGTCGGCATTCGGAATCGCTTGCGGACGAGCTGCATCGTGATCGTCGAGCCCCCAATCGGACGGGTGCCTGTGTGTTTAACGTTGTGACCGATTGCTCGGAAAATTGCAAAAGGATTTATTCCGGGATGATACCAATACCACCTATCCTCATAACGGATAGTTGCATCAATTACTGCGGGTGAGATTTCTGTAAGTGGAGTCCAGAGCCGATACTTTTCATCACCTGTAAGTGTTACCTGAATCAGTCCACCATCTCGGTTGAGAACAGCGCGAGAGCTGTTCTCACGATTTGCAAGGAGTGGCTTCGTAAAAAGAAGAGCGGGCAACAGATAGAGAAAACATATAAGGATAAAAAGTACGAGACTGATACGAGTATGCGAAGATTGACCAAGGTGGAGAGCCGTGTGAACGATTGAACACCAAACGTCCTTAACTCTCTTTAATGCCGATACGAGAATAGTTCGCGGTAGCACTAATCTCGCACCTCAATTATCCCTGACACTCCACGATACTGTATCTCCGGATCATACATACCTTCAGCAAAAAGAGGCGGCACATTATAGCGCCCTTTTGTCAGGGGCTTCAGAGCAAACGCAAAACGTTTCGGCTCAGCACCAATATCTCCAAAAAAGACAACCCGATCCTCCTGTACCTCTATATGTTCCGGCTTCCAGCTCTCACCTGGTACCGGCAGCGAGGTGCGGCGGCCCAGTCCCTCTTCGGAAAGATCAATTTCAAAGCCACCGGGGATGATCGCAACAACTGCGAGATCATTAACCGCCTGGCTTGGATTAATTGTAATCTCGTAAATGAGTTTATCGGTTACCGCTAGAGACGTTGCATCATCCCTCCCAGCAGTACGAAGGCGACGGGTCAGACCAATTCCGTTTATTCGCTCAGCATTTGCGGCATCTCGATCGAATCCTGCCTCCATCAACTGATAATAGAGCTGATGCGAGCCATCGCCCTTGAGAGTGAGTGTCGTATCATCACTAGAAATAGCTGCGCGTTTTACTGCGTACCCATTTAGAGAAAGCTCCTGCGCAGCATCAGCACCATGTTGGGCTGTTACGGTAAAAGAGCCCTCGCTTTCCCGACCAAATTTTTCCCAGAATGCTCCTAACCCGAGAAGTGCGAATGACCCACTAAGCGAATGCATCCGTCCTTTTAGCATCTCCTGCGAAAGCTCCCAAAGATAATGTTCAAACTTCTTATCTTTAATTGAGCTCTGGAAATGTTCGTGGGTCAGGTACAGATAGAGCCCGAGAACTGCGGGATCGCGCCCAATGTTCCACGGCAGCGAACCAGTTTTTTGCCACTCGGTGGTAATTTGGCCGTACCAACGCTCAGCGTCACCATCTAGCTGATGGACCTTGTACGCAGCCGCTAGAAGAAACCGAACCCATGCCTCATTACTTCCACCGTTCCCGAATCGATTCTCTACCACCGACTCAAGGCGGCGTATTTTGTCTGTTACCATCTCACCAGCAATGCCAAGCACATATAGAGCGTAGGCTTGCGCTCGATAATCGCTCCATGAGTAGGTAACTGATGTGGTGTAGTCGCGCAAATATCGGAGCGCCTCATCGTACATATACGATGGCACGGAAACCCCGAGATTGCGTGATACGACAAGGAAGTGGGCCGCATAGACTGAATAGAATGGGTCGGCATCACCGAGACGTGACCATAATCCAAAAGCTCCGGTGTCCTGTTGCCGCGATGCCAAAGTCTTTATCGACCTCTGAACGAACTTATCGGTATCTGCTGGAGAAAATCCTAGCTCAACATTCTTTCCAAGTAGAAGAGCTGGGAAAGACTGGCTGACGATCTGCTCGGTACATCCGTATGGGTACTCTTTTAGATATCGAACGACACCGCGCAACAATCCAAATGGGGTTGTTGATATTGAGGTCTGAACATCACGAAACTCCCGAAAAAGATCTCTTGATGTTTCAAATTTTGCAACTTTGCCATTTCTCTGATCATCAACAGGAAGCCGTCCTTGGGTGTTTAGGACAACAAAGGGAGCCGCAGGTCTTATACTCATCGTCTCACTCGTTGAGAACGAAATAGCAGCTTTTTGTTTCGGATCTCCGTCCTTTGTAGCATGTGCTACATCATAGAAAAGCTCGACCGGACCAAGCGACTCTCCTGCTTTCACCCGAAATCGCACCGGTGAATCCCCACCAGAGGCGATATCAAGTGCAATCGGATTTTCCGAAATTACCGAAAGATTCGGTGGAGTGACTATCGAAACGGAAAGCGCTGTTTTTTCGGTGTTATTACCGATAAGAGCTCCAACTTCAAATTCATCACCAGGAGCAACGGCGTATGGCTGTTGCGGCTGAATTATGAATGGACCCTTTGCGAGTACTTTGGAATCAGCTGTTCCAATCCGATCTCCTGATGCCGAGACAGCAAGAATGCGGACTGCACCGCTAAAGTAATCAGGTATTGGTATTGCAACCTCGTGACTCCCAGCATTTTTCTCGACTAAACCGGACCAAAAAGCCATCGGAGCCTTATTTTTGCGAGCAAAAGGATTCTTATATTTACCCGCGCCGCTATCTTCATCTCCGCCGGTGCTGCTGAGTTTTTGAACTAGGTCAAATTCAGGCAAAATTAGGTCTAGTATCTGATATGTATCAACCTGTAGCGCACGCTTCCTGAAAAAATGATCGAGTGGCTGAGGATTTTTGTATCGCGCGAACTGCAAGATACCCTCATCAACTGCAAAAAGAAGCAACTTCCCTTTTTCGGCAAGAGTCACAGTTACAGGTAGATCTGTCCCAGGAACAACTTCTGCGGGTGCCTTAAGCTCAATCGGTGCGGTAAATTCCGCGCGCGAAACTGAGAATGGAACAACCCCGTAGCTCAGCGGGCTCATAAAGATCTCGGGAGAATCAAATGAACGCACGAACGCAACCGATAGGTAGGCGTTACCCTTTAGTTCTTTTGGAACTTTTATTCGATGCGCACTCGCAGTTGTCGTACTCGAGAACCATTGATGAGCATGTACAGTGTCTGATTCGATCGTTATAAGCCCCGATCCTGAGTACGGAGATACGATATTCACCATCATCTCACTACCCGGTGCGTATTCTCGTTTGTCGAGTGTGATTGTGAGCTCAGCGTTCCGCTCGAGACTCTTGGTAACATTACCCTCCCCCGCTACATTGTAGGAAACGGAGAGGAGTTCCTGCTTCTTGCTGTCCGCGAAGACGACTCGAAATCGTCCTGGCTCTTTCGTTGCAAGCTGGAATCGGGTTCCCTCACGATTTATAGTAAGGGGCGATTCCGAGATAAGAGTTGCCTTTTCGACCGACTGGTAAGCGTATAAACCGTTTGGTTGTTTTACAAGGGTAGATTCGTATCGATCCTCGAAAAGGGTCGCAGTGAGACCCTCCGAAGATGCTCGATTACCGAGAGTATCAACCGCTATCAGCTCAATAGAGCGAACACCATCCTTTGAAATAAAATCGAGATCGCCGTCCGGCTTAAATCCGACAAGATATGGGAGCGACGAAGCGATCGTTGAAGCGGTCGCGACGACCGAACGCCCAGAGCCCTTCTCAAACCCCTCCCCAGCAACGGTGAACTCAAAGATCGGTTCCTGGTACTTCTCTAAATCGAGCGCAAATACAGCTTGTCCGTTCTCATCAGTCTCCTGTTCGCCAAGCTTCTCTGCTGAGGTCGGCAGATCTTCTCGTTTAGTACGGCGAAAACGATAGTTTTCGTACTTGGGCAAATTCCCTGACCAAGGTCGGACAGTAATCTCTGCCGAGGCTTTTGCTCCAACGGCCGCCGTGCCAAAAAGATTGCGAACGGCAACCCGTGCTCGAGCATCCCGTTGATTTACAAATGTTGCTCCGATTTCAGGTTGTATCTCAGTTTTTACCGAAAGCCGATCGGGCTGAAATTCGTCTACTCGGAACGAGGTACCACCAATCTGCGCGAGTCTATCATTTACTTTTTGGCTAAAAAGATGGAGCGATGCCCTATATGTGCCGGTTGCACCATCTGGATTTGTATCCCAACGAAGTTCGGAAAAGCCTGTTTGATCGAATGAGATAGGTTGTCGGAAGACCTCTTTATTTCGAGAATCTGTGATCGATAGCTCAAGCGGAAGACCCGCTGGTAGCGGTTGCCACCCTTTTTTTCGTAGGAGCAATCCGAGACGTACCTGATCCCCTGGTCGATATATTCCACGATCGGTAAATAGATAGCTCTGGAGCGAATTAAACTCCTCGCTATCGTGTACCCCTCCAGTATCAAACCGCGACAGATTGATTGTTCGATCGCCGCGATTGTATGGGAGAAAGGAAAAGTCTTCTTTGTAGGTTACAGTATAGGTAGTCGGAGTTTTTTCGTTGATAAAGGTATCAGCCGACGGGAATCGCACATGGCCCGTTGATGAGGAAGTCGCTGTAAAGAGGGGAACTCCGTTTTTTCCGAGAAGAGACACGGTGGCACCCTGCAGCGGTTTCCCGCTTCGAAACGACATTACGAAAAGATCTTGTTCGTTTCGGATATTTCGTTTTGCGACAAGCCCAAGGTCGGTGATAAGCACGAGACGTTGATCGCAGAGTGGGGCCGGAGATCCGGCTTCTGAACTATTCGAGCTATCCCCGCTTTCATCAGACGTAGTTGTATCTCGACACTCTTCAACCCGCTTAACTTGCTCCGCATAAAGCCGTAGCGCCCGTTCGGCATCCCTTTCATCGAGACGACGCACATCTGGAGGTGATTGAAGCTCAGCCTTCGATCTCACCGTCAAGATAAAGAGCCCCCGAGGTGGGTTGCCTTTAGTCAAAAATTTGGAGAAATCAACGAACGAATAAAGCCGCCCCATCTCCCCAGCCGTTTTCTGGCCTTTTGTTTTGATCCCTAGAGATAGTTT
>JBIJBT010000093.1:0-9752 GCA_044345055.1 Bdellovibrionota bacterium | reverse complement strand
CAGCGAGAGATTCAAGATCGATCGTTAGTCCTGGATTTGAAAAATCTCCGCCAGAGAGCGCTGCAAATATCTTTGCATTTGAGGGTAAAATTCGGCGCAGACCGACCCGCACATCAGTTACACCCTGAGATGTAAGCCCGAGCTTTTTGTCCCCTGAAAAGCTGAGCAACGCACCGTCGTGCATAATTTTAAGCTCCCGCTTCAATCGACCGAGCTGTACAACAAATCGGGCATCCGTAACTAGTGGAAAGGCTCCGCGAGCCAAAGTTCCCTTTTTTACTGTGACGAGAACCTGTCGCTTTTCGGGAGCAGTGAATGAAAAGAGATGCGCCGTGCGTTCGGGTTCTTCAGTCTTTTTGTGGGTAACCGTAAGTGGTTCACTGAGAGCCTCCACCCGTGAATCCACCTCTCGTGGATCGCTCCAAGAGGTCAACTCTTTTTCGCTGCAGATAGGAGCGATTGAGCTCTCTGCAACTTCGCAATCGGGTAGGAGTTTGACCGAAAGATTTTGCAAAAGTCCAGCCGTATCGTCGACCGGTTGTGAGGTCGTAAGTGCTAGTATTCGTTCGACCTGACCCTTAGCCGAGACTATCTCAGATGGGCTTGCCCCCGTTATCTGAAATATCTCAGAGTAGCCGGGAAGCGAGGTGAATTGCTTGACTGGTTCAGATGTACCGAGACCTCCTCCATCGGCCTGAACGCCTCGCTCGATGACAATTTTCCCCCAACCTGATTCCTCCCGAACCTCAATCGGTGAGGTCTTTAAATAGGCGCGACGACTGTTCGTTGGATCGTACGAAATTTCAAAAGGAACCAGCTCGGTAGAGTTACTAGATTGAAAAACTGCTTCAACGGTCAAGTTAATCGGTTTAAAAACTGCTTCAACACGAGCACGAGACTCGAGGACACCTTTTAAAAAAGGATGAGATAGCTCAATAGTTGCAACGATGCGGCGCGTCTTTGGATCGAGAGGATCGACCGCGAGCTGAGAGTCGGTTATAGCGAGGGTCGGTTGTGGCAGTCTTATCGTCGTTGTGAGTGGAGAATTAATAACAACACCTGGGAATGCACTGAGAGAAACGGTCAGCTGCTCACCAAGAACAAAGGGATCCTCCGGAGTAAAAATCATCCCATTCTCAGAATCAAACCGCCATGTGCCGCGATGAGGCGGCGTTAGTACAATCCCCTCCGATACCTCCTTGCCTGCTGAACCACGAGTCGTTATCGGTGAGTTATTCGCTTGCAGATTTACAATTAGCGGATAGTGAAAAGGCTTTTCTACGGGAGCATCGCCCACCGTAGCAGTGATGCTATAGGCGATATCTTTTTCAGCTTCCTCCAACCTATTCCAATCAGATCGAGCTATAGGTTTTGAGCACGGCGCGGCACCCTTATGCAGTGCTGAGGGCCCCGGGTGGCGATAAAGGGAGGCTTTTCCTTTTGGAAGGGAAAAAGAGATAGTTGAATCGCTGGCTGGAAGTACCATGGGGGATGCGGTTATAACCAACGTAAATGGATTCGTCACAAACTTGGTAAAACCTATATTCGGAAGCGATGCAACCTGAATCGATATACCTCTTAATGAGTCGGCATAGACCGGATAATTTGCCGCAAGGATAACCTGAAATGATCGCGCTGGAGGAACTTCATCCCTTAAATCAACCCAATCACACCCAACAGTTGTAAACTGAAGCGGTGGCAGAGTAACCATCAGGGGCTCTTGAGGAACAACTTTTCCACTTCGAAAAGATATATTTTTTAGATTTACTGAGAAGCTTTTACCTGGAAGAAAATCGTTACTAGGCTCTTTTGGTATAAATAAGAGCCGGGTCCCGTCCTGCCAAATCCACCTACCTTCTACAGAGGGTGTGATGATTGGTGCATCATCACTAGCCAGCACCTTTCCCTCCGTTTGTAAGTATGATTTCTCTGAAAAAGGTGCGACCTCTTCGGCGAAGTTGATGGCCAAGCTACCTGTCCCCTGCCCTCCATTGCTAATGTAAAGAAGAACTGGCTTTTGTCTCCGCAATCTCGATTCAGCCGTGACCCGATTAGAGGAGCCTACAATCAAAATAGTAAAAACTATAAGAAGGGCGCAAAGTTCGGATATGCGTCGTAACATAGGAAAATCGTCTTAATGTGAAAACACGCTGCTCTATGCGTTTAGTAGCATAGGCTACATGACGCACATTTTGAACGGGTTGTTATTGAGCGATTCAGCGTGGCAAGAAAGAGTCATAGCATAGACATGGCGACTAGAAGTTCTTACCATCGAATTATGAATGCCATATAAAAGTATACTATGTTTTGACTCGAGAAAAGGAGATTCTTATGATTCAGGCGCTTGATCACATTGGAATCGCAGTTCACTCCCTTGATGAGGCCGTAGTCTTTTACCGAGATGCTCTTGGGCTCACCGCTTCACCAGTTGAAGAGATCGCCTCTCAGGAAGTTCGGACCGTATTTTTCAACCTACAGGGGGTTCGGATAGAGCTCCTCGAACCAACCTCACCCGATAGTCCAATAGCCCGTTTTCTCGAAAAAAACGGCCCTGGGATTCATCACCTTGCATTACGAACCGACGATATAACTCAGCAACTAGGTCAAGCTTCCTCGGCAGGATGTCGTCTTATAAATTCAACCCCATTTATCGGCGCCGAAGAAAAATCGGTCGCCTTTTTACATCCAAAGAGCTGTTTTGGGGTGCTGCTGGAGCTTTGTCAGGAGTTAAAAAAGGAGGGGAAGGCCGAACTCCCTGTTAAGGGAGAGTCGTAAACCAGGCGCATATCCGGTGGTTAAGCTCCTGCATCCAATACCAGGGAATAGTAGCCCCCTTTGCGCCGATAAAGTGGATAGAGAACGAGTACACTGAAAGGAGAGCTACGATTCCCTGAGAGATCAGGCGATACAATCGGATTGAGAGAACTGCATCAAGACCAATTCCCATTAGAATAAAGAGCAGCGCCAATGTGTCGAGCATGTACCGAGGACCAAAACTAAGGCCACCGTGCCAGGTCGGATTCGTTGCACAGAGTACGAGATGAATACCGCAACTTGAGACAATAGCTAGAAAAACTACGCTTAATCTTCGGTCGAATGAACGGCTCCATTTGAACGAAAAAAAGGAAAGTAAGCACAACGGATTGTAGAAAATAAAGCCCCGATAAGGCGAAAAAAGGATACTTCCGAGACGCGTAGCAATAATGCGGGGGTTAAAATCGATCACTTTTTGGAGAACTATTCCGTATCCCCCAAGAGCATTTCCCCAAACAAAATAGTTCCAGAAGATAGCCGGAGATACTCCGACAATAGCAGCAAAAACAGGGCTCCTTAATTCGCCCACAATAGAAAGGATGCTTCTATCTTTTGAAAATAAAATAAACCAGGCCAATCCAAGAGCAATAGAAAAAACGATAGCAGTTGGTCTAATCGCTACCAGAAAACCGCAACAAAAGAAAAACGTCCATTTTGCACCGAACGTTGGTTTTTCTCGGTCTGAGAGCAGATATGCCACCATCCATATCAGGAGAAGATTTATCCCAGTGTGTTGCCAGAGTCCCTGACACAACATACTTAAGCAGCTTGACCCAGCGATAAATAACAGGACGGTGAAACGGGATGCGGCTCTGGATACAATTTGAAATAAACACCGATGCAGGCCAAAAACCGTCAGTGCGGCGATAAAAGATGCTGTCGCTTTTTCAATCTCGAATCTTGTGTGAAAAACTCCAAGGGAAGTAACGTCAACTGGAGCGCCAAGAAACCAAGCGCCGAACCACAATGTAAGCTGTAGCGGCAAGCTAAGAATAAACATCCCTATAGGATATATAGATAGATAATACCCAGACGGAGCATACCTGAAGAAGCATCCATCGGGATCTGTCATTTCTTGTACTTGCCTCACTTTACTAAGATCTAATCCGTGGCCCTGAGCGATATTTGGGACCAACAAAGAGGTCATGAGGCTATCAGTAGAAGTCCAGGTGCTCTGAGCGGCAAAAAAAAGGCCTGTGATGAAATAGAGGATAATGATTCCCCGGACAGAGAGTAGCGACGATTCCTCAAATAATTTGATCTGTTCGTTTAGTCTTGAGAGAAAATGTCGCAAGAATTTCATGATTGAATCAGATGCACGGTTGAACTAGATGATCGGTTGAACTAGATGATCGGTTGAACTAGATGATCGGTTGAACTAGATGATCGGTTGAACTAGATGATCGGGAATCAAGCTATCATCAATCGCCCTAAGCCTCTCTATTTTGCAGCCTCTAACTCTTCCCACCGTTGATACAGAGCGTCAATCTTGCTTTGTTGCTCATTTAGCGCGGTGCATAGTTCGGATAGTTTTATCGCATTAGACGCTATGACAGGGTCACTAAGCTCACCTTGAATCTTTGCGAGACGCTGCTCAGCGCTACTAATATCACGCTCAATGGAAGCAAGTGCCTTTGCATCGGTGCGAGAAAGTTTCGGTTTTGGGGTTACTGAACCGGAGGAGTTTGGACCATTACTACCCTGCCCCATCTTTGTTGATTTATCTCTTTGCCGCTCCTGCTTTCGCTGCTCCCGACGCGCCAACTCCCACTGGGGATAATCACCAAAAAGTTGGGCGTTCCCTTGGCTAAGCCCAACGACCGAGCAACCGATCTTGTCGAGCAAGTAGCGATCGTGAGTTACGATAATCACCCCACCCGCAAAACTCTCGAGGCTCTCTTCGAGCACCTCGAGGGTCGCTATATCTAGGTCATTTGTTGGTTCATCAAATAGAAGAATATCGGCTTTCTGCACCATAATCCGGGCTAGGAGCGCTCGTGCCTTCTCGCCCCCAGAGAGTGATGCGACCGATACAGCGAGATGATCTCGCGAGAATAAAAACCGAGCGGCCCAACCAGCAACATGAATTGACTCACCCTGAAACAGCACTGAATCTCCCTCTGGACAGAGAAATTCTTTGAGTGTGATATCTTGTTGCGCCGCGCTCCGCGCCTGATCAAAGAGAGCTATCGAGAGGTTATTAGCCTGTTGTACCGTCCCGCTAGTAGGAGGCAACTCTCCGAACAGAGTCTTTATTAGAGTTGTTTTACCGCTTCCATTCGGTCCTACTATCGCAAGACGAGTTCCTGGCGATATTGAAAGGGTAAGATTTCGAAAAAGCTCTTTACCACCTCTGCTTTGGGAAACACCATCCGCAACGATGAGATCTTTAGTTTTACGGCGAGAGCTCGAAAACTCGATTCCTGCCCTTGCTGCATCAGGTGCTGATACCTTCGCAAGCTCACCCATCAGCCGGTGAGCCTCATCAATCCGCGATTGAGACTTAGTTGTTCTTGCCTTAACACCCTGTCGTAACCACTCTACCTCCCGTCGCACCTTATTTTGGAGTGTCGCTCGGTGCCGTTCCATCTGAGCACGCACCTGCTCCCGATACTCAAGAAACGCGCTGTACGAACCTTCTGCGATCAGCGCACCCCCAGGATAAGCACGATTAATTTCTAGTACCCGAGTTGCCAGATTCTCGATGAAATATCTATCGTGGCTAACGAAAACGACCGCGCATCGAAGCGACGAGATGAACTCCTCCAGCCACACGATTGAATCAATATCGAGATGATTGGTTGGCTCATCTAGTAAAAGAAGATCGGGCTCACGCGCAAGCGCGGTTGCAATAGAAAGCCGCTTTCGCCACCCTCCAGAGAGTGTATCCACCTTCGTATCGTTATCACGAAAGCCCATCTCCCCTAGCGCAACGCTGATTCGTCTCGCAATATCAGCTGGATCACACTTCGCAGCGACAAGCGCTTCTTCTACTACCTCCGAGACAGTTACCCCCGACGGAAACGAATCCTGCTGCGGTACATACGCGGTGTGCAGACCTTTTACTGAAGTAATGGCTCCGTCATCGATCTCCTCAACTCCGGCCATCACCTGCAAGAGAGTTGACTTTCCGCATCCGTTATTTCCAACCAAAGCTAATCTCTCTCCCTCCGCAACCACGAGGGAGAGTCCAGCAAAGAGTGGTTTTGTGCCGTGGGATTTAGTTATAGTTTGAAGAGTAATGAGGGGAGATGGTGGCATTGTATTTTTTTGGAGCTTTGCTGTTTGTAGAGTTTTTTACCGAGCAACTCTATTTAAATAGAACCATATCTAATCCGCAACCTTGAGCGCTGCCACAACAATCCCAGCACACGCTCTGGCATCAGATTCAGCATTGTGATGGTTCAGCTGTATACCCAAATGCTCGGACACCCGATCGAGTCCACAACGGGGGAGGTGCCAGGTGCGACGAGCGAGCCGGACCGTGCAAAGCCAGGGTGGAGTAGCAAACTGTTCGCCAAATAACGCGCACGATGCCGTCAATACGGACGAGTCAAATGCTGCATTATGGGCTGCAATAAAGGGGACACTTCCGAGAAGCTGTCGTAGAGCGGGGAATATATCCTCAAATGAGGGGCTATTTTTTACGTCTGCGTAAGAAATACCGTGAATCGCCGTAAATTCAAAAACAGGTGTTGGGGGACGAATCAGGCTCGTGAATACTGAATCAACAACCCCCTCAATCACCGATACAACTGAAACGGCGCACGCACTATCCCGATAGCGATTTGCCGTCTCAAAATCAATCGCGGCAAAGGTCGCTCCAAGAGGATTCGGAATCATCTTTGTCCGCACCTTACGGCGTTTGATGGTTCCAGTTGAAGTCGATGCCAGCATCGTACGGCCTTCCATCTGTTCCTACCCTCGCCCCTTCACGGACCACCGATTTTTTTACTGCAAATCTGCTAGACCCGACCAATTATCAGGGTCCCGTTGGTACTGCCGAAGCCAAAGCTATTCGACATAACGTAAGAACAGCTATGCTCGCGAGCTTCATTAGGACAGAGATCGAGTCCCCATTGTGCTATCTCAGGGTCAAGATTTTCGAGATTTATCGTTGGAGGAATTACGCCATTGGAGAGCGCGAGAATCGAAATGAGTAGCTCCGTCGCACCCGCGGCACCGAGGAGATGTCCCGTCATCGACTTCGTTGCACTTACCTTTAGGTGCTCTCGACCTTGCGGAAATACCGCTGCGATTCCAGCGATTTCTTCGGCATCGCCTCCCGGGGTCGAGGTCGCATGAGCGTTCACATATCCTATCTGCTCCGGATTCAGCCCTGCATCTCGCAACGCCATCCGCATCGATCGACCCGCACCAACTCCGCACGGTGCGGGTGAGGTGATGTGGTAAGCATCTGATCCGAGGCCGTAACCAACTACCTCAGCGTAAATGGTTGCTCCCCGTTTGCGCGCGTGCTCATATTCTTCAAGCACAACGACCGAAGCTCCCTCTCCCATCACAAAACCATCTCTATCGGCAGAGAAGGGGCGCGATGCGCGGGCTGGCTCATCATTTCGGGTCGACAATGCTTTCATCGCCGCAAAACCACCGATAGCGAGCTCGCACACCACCGATTCTGCTCCCCCTGCAATCATTACATCAGCATCACCAAACCGAATTGAACGGACTGCTTCGCCGATACTGTGAGCACTTGTAGCGCACGCGGTGATATTGCACATATTGGGCCCCTGAAGATCGAGCATGATGCTCAGATATCCAGAGACGAGGTTCGGCAACACCTGAAGGATGAAAAATGGGGTAATACGGCCAAATCCACGCTCACGATAGGTGTCATAAACATTCTGAATCTCAGGCAATCCACCCATGCCGACACCAATGTTTACCCCGATGCGATCGGGAGGAAGATTTCCCCGATAGCTATCAAGGCCTGAATCTTGGTAAGCCTGAGTTGCAGCAACAAGACCTAGATGAGTGAAACGCCCCATCCGCTTAAGCTCTTTCGTCTCAACAGCCCGCTCAACAAGCTTTTCAAGCGATGGCCTAAGGGGAGTAGTAAATGGGTCCGTTACATTGCAATTGCGAACCTCTCCAGCGATCCGAACTGGCGAGAGCGTTGCATCAAAGAGCGAGATAGGGCCGATACCCGAACGCCCCGCAATTAGCGCATCCCAGGTCTCGGATACACTATTGGCGAGAGGGTTGACGGTTCCCATTCCGGTTACTACTACGCGCCGTCGATCGTTGTGTTGTGCTTCTCCCATACCTGCATCTCCTAATCCGATTTCTCGCCCCTTTAAGGAGCTATTGCCCCGAGCGCCATTGGCCACAATAGCAGAACATCTAGAAAAAGTGTAACGGCCTTCAAGCCATGATTCGGTGAGTCGGGCGATTCATTACCGAATCGGTGTCGTTCAAACCAAGGCGTTCTTGCTGATCGGCGGCCCCTCCCCGACCTCTATTCCGATAATTGCCCCCTGCTCAAATGAGAAACGCGCTCCCTCGGGGATAAATAGATCGTTCGTCAATAAACCGCTAGGAAGAAGATGATGACCCGCCAAACACGAAGCAGCAACATAAACACCTCGCAGGCCATGCGACCACTCAAGGGTAGAGGTAATCACGACCTTACCGCCCTGCTCAATAATCGAGCGACCAAGCCGAACTGTTGTCCGAATTCCGCCAAGAAGAGTTGGCTTGAGCACAAATACATGTTTCTTTGCGTGTCGCGCAATAAATGGTTTAAGGTCGAGCAGCAACAAAGATTCATCAAGTGCAATCGGGACAGGAAGCTTCTCAGCAAGAACCCCAAGATCCTTTAATCTATCGGTGCGTAATGGGTCCTCAAGATATTCAAGATTCTGCGTACCGAGCCGGTAAACCAGCTCTAGAGCATCTTCCGGTGCAAGCATCTGATTGCAATCGATGCGGTACGTTTCGTGGACCGAAAGCTGTGCCCTGAGACGTTCTAATCGCTGAATCCGCTCTTCACGGCTTCCCGGAAGTAGCTTCACCTTAAAGCAGGAGATACCACGAGATCTAAGCTCCGCGAGCCGCTCATCAAACCGAGGACTGTCCGGATCCACAATCCCGTTCACCGGAACAAGTCGCCACCCCTCCTCATCACCCAACATTGCAGGAAGGGGCAGCCCCGCTTGTTTCTCGCAGAACGAGAGAATTGCGAGTTCGATTCCAAACTTGACCGATGGTGGCATCGTTTCAAGGGTAGTATCAAGCTCGTAAAGAACATCACCAAGCTGTTCGGGAGTTGAGGGAGCCGGAAAACGGCTTAAAAGAGCGCTCGCAACTATAATAGCCGCGCGAACCTCAGAATCTTGTTCACGGCTTATAAGTGGAAACGGCGCAATCTCGCCCCAGCCACATACCCCTTCACTGTTTTCACAACAGACAAGGTAACCAGATCGTTCCCGGATCTCACCCTTCGCGGAGCGAAAGGGCTCAGCAAATTTTACTCGATAGGGATACGTTGAAATCTTCATCGTCTCGGGCATCCACCGTCGTGAGTCGTTTAAATAAGCCTCTCTCATAGGTACTATCGCACCAAATGTCCACAAGCCCTAATCGGGTTGAGGGTGGCTATCTAAATTCAGTAGCGTAACGATCCCTCACAACGAAAACTCTCTTCACCGAGGCGGATATACCCGCTACCTGAATAAACTGCAAGCGTTTGAAACTTTTTTCCTTTTTGAGGAGCGAATTACGGGTAACATCAACCTATCGATCACCGCTATAAAAGCGCTGCCGAAATAAACCATCCCACACTTGCAACAATCGTGTAACAAATAAGTATCCTGACCGTTTTTACGAGGACCGCACCGAAACTTGCTGCATCTTTCGCACAAAGCAGACTTTTTATCGCTCCAACCCCACAGACAAACATAAAAAACGAGCTGGCC
>JBIJBT010000137.1:0-4533 GCA_044345055.1 Bdellovibrionota bacterium | reverse complement strand
TACACAGCAACGATCGGAGAAAACGCCGCGACACCCAGCCACAACCCATACTCATACCGACACCACGGATCTCCTATCCGAACTGCAACAGTTTTTTTTGATGCGTTTTGATCCTGCTCTCTATCTCGGACATTGTTAACGACGATAAGAGCTGAAGCCAGCGCAGATATGCCTAGACCGATTATAAGCGCAGATGGAATAACCCGCCCCGTCAATAAAAGAAGAGTGCCGTAAACCGGAACTGGACCGAAGAAAATAAGAACAAAAAGCTCACCAAGGCCAAGATAAGCGAGAGGAAAAGGACCCGAAGTGTAAGCAAATGCTGCTATGAGCGAGCTTATTCCTATCACAAGGATCGGCCACCCACCCTCTTTAACAAGCACACATCCCAACAGCACAACCACAACAACCAAAATTTTGAGCGCATTTCTCATAGCCGAGGGAGATATGAGCCCAGATTGCACCGCTCTCTGAGGACCAATACGTGCAGCGGTATCAGCCCCTTTAATAAAATCATAAAGGTCATTTGCATAATTGCAGATCACCTGAATAGAAACGGCACAGAGCGAGATCACCAAGAGCAACGACCACTCCGAGATACCCTCGCAGACAGCAACGACAGCAGCAAAGACAACAGGACAGAGAGCCGCAGGCAGAGTCTTTAGTCGAGCTGCCATAATCCATGGTTGCACCGATCGCCAAACAGTAGCAGAAGCTCTTACGAAATTAACCGAAATATTCAACACTACTTTTTTTCCTCTTGCTGTCTTTTCTTCACCGGAATTACTAGAACAGGACACGGTGCGATTGATAGCAACTTTTCAAGAACGCTGCCAAGAAAGATATGTTCAAAAACCCCCTTTCCTCGGCTCGCCAGCACAATCAGATCTGAGCCCTGAGCAGCTGCATACTCAGCAATCTCCACAGGCACCGATCGTGATGAAACAATAACTACCGGTTTTACCGATTGTCCATGAAACTTGTCGAGCAATCCTGTCAATCTCTCCTGCGCATCAGCGCTCACCGTATCGCGATACTCATCGATTCTCTCAGGATACGGAATTGCAGAATAGAGCTCCGGCGGCACCACCCAATCCTGAACAATCGTCAGTAGCGTAATCTGAGCTAGAGAATTTTTCGCCTCATAAGCTGCAACTTCAAAAGCCGCCTCTGATGCTGCCGAAAAATCAGTCGTCACAAGAATATTACGAAAGTTCATACGATCCTCGCTGGTGATAATCTCGCCGGTGGAGACTGTAGATGTTTTTCTGACTAAAGTGTCGCGACCGACCAGCCCCAGAATATGAACGATCTTCGGTTCCGATCGCGTAGTGCAGGACAAAATAGCTCGATAAGATATGCCCAATCCACTCTGTTAAGCCGAAGAATTTAAGTCCACACTTTAGGGTCAATCTGCCTCTTTCCTACTTTCCTTTTAGCACTTTGAAGCACAGTAACAAATCTGCTATTTTCCTCGATTTTTTTATCACTAAGTGACTTTTGATTGATTTGAATGTATAATTTCGAGTGGCTGGCAAATCAAAATGAAGTTTCAACAAAACTCGACTAAACGATCGAAAAAGGTTTTGGAGAGCTGACTTCTTTTTATTGGTGCTCATTGGTTAGGTTTTATTTTTTTGTGGTTGTTTTTTTCAAAAGAGGTTGATTGGTAGTTAATAAAAAACAGGGGTAGATCGGTCGCGTGCGCGTGTGGGGTGAGTTTAATGGGAATTGAGATTCAATCTGAAAATAAACCCAGCTGGAGAGACGCCACCCTACCTGTTATTAACCGGAGGGTGTTGGTATCGGAGGATAATCGTACAGCAGTTCTTTTAGGCGGTGATCAATCCGAGAGTATTATCATTCAGGGTAGTAAAGCGCTACCCGATCGGGTCATAAAAGCTCTTGTGAGTTACGCTGAAAAGATTTCAGCGGAGGAAAATTCAGCGGAGAGTTCAGCGGAGAGTTCAAAAGAGTCGCAGACACACTTATTTAACCAACTTCAAAAGATAGCGGGGAGTCTCGACCTGACCGTCCATATTCCTGGCACCACGATGACACCGGTGCCGCTGAGCAGTCGCCTTACTCCACTTCCCAAACCACCAACGAATGACAAGGCGACGGGACTTCCGAATCGTCGAGTGCTTCTCTCTGATGAATCTTTGAGCCAACTTTTGAACGGTTTTGATGGGCCACTAAGAGTCGCCTTTCTTGACTTTGTTGGAATGGGTGCAACGAACAAGTTTGGCATTGGTACAGCTTACACCGATAAGGCACTTCGCAGATTTGCCGGTGTAGTTAAATCGGCCGCTAAACAATCAAATATAATCGTGAAGGCTGTCAGGCTTGGGGGGGATGAGTTTGCACTGATTGCTCCGAACATGACTGATGATAAGTGGAATGAGTTTCTTGGGAATCTGGAAACTAAGTGGTTAGAGGCTCGCAATCGGGTGGTTAAAAAACTAGCTTATTCGGAGAAGAAAAATCTGGAAAAAGCTGAGAGCTATGTTCTTACCAAAGGCCTTCTTAGGGATTTGATGCAACCGACCATAGCTCAGCCTGCAGATGATTTAAAAAGATTCACAATAAATACATTTAGAATCGGTTCAGCTGTTACAAGCAGCAATACTTGGGATCTTAATGCAATCAACGCGGCCCTTCTAATAGCCGAACAAGAAATGCTGGCAAAAAAAGCCTCGAATGGAGAAAGGGAAAATAGTAGCAATGCTTCAGAGGCAACCCAACTAAATGAGAAGCCATCAGCTTCAGAAGAGAACCCGACAAAACTCTCCGATATTACTTATCGATTACGTGATGTCCTTGAAGCTCCTCTCAACCAATTAGGTGTTGGTAATGAAACCGTGCAGTTTGTCCGTTTGAATATCGTAAACTTTGGCCTTATTAACAATGCTTTTGGCCATGAAACTGGAGACAAAGTATTGCTCTTTTTTGCCGAAAAAATTAAGAGGTTTGCCGGAGATAATAGTGTGCTGATTCACATGGGAGGCGGGGCCTTTGGTGTTTTTGTATCGGAAGGAGTTTCTGAGATTACCGAGACGTTTGGGGACAATCTCGCGGATGGATTCACAAATGCATTATTTCCCTATTTATCTCAGGAGGCAGGTTATTCTTATAAAGATTCAAATTTTAAAGAAATTTACGAAGCAGAGAATCTACGACAAAAGTTAGATAATTTATTCAATTTTCAAGTTGATAAAAATAAGACTGTCGGAAAAGTAGAGATTCTACTTGCAAGGACAGGGGCACTCAATTCAGACCAAACGGTTAGAACACTGCTCGAGACATCTTTGTCAATAAGACCTTCCACTGCTCGTCGGTCCTAGAGTCCCTATCCAAAATCCGCCAGCCTAAAGTTCCGGCGTATCCACCTTTCCATACGCCTTAAAATCACCCTCTCTCTTCCCGCTCCCCCTTCCCCACCCTATCTCCCCGTTTTCCATTTGCGATCTTTCGCTGGACCGAAAAAAGCTCTTCGAGTAGCTCAGTTTGGATTGTCTGAATCTCAAGTAGCCGCTCCCACTGATGAGATATTAGTTGATCAAGTTTGCGGGATAGATTTCGAATTTCTAGCTCTGCTTTAAGATTGACAAGATAGTCCTGCTCGGAGCGGAATCGATCTTTTGCTTCTTGCCGATTCTGGCTCATCATGATGACCGGAGCCTGAAGGGCTGCGATACAGGAAAGGCAAAGATTAAGTAAAATGAATGGATATGGATCGAATTTTGATTCTCCTGCTGTCAGAGAGTTGAGCAAAATCCAGATGGTGATTAATCCTAAAAATGTGAGAATGAAAGACCAGCTTCCACCAAAAGTAGCCAGTCGGTCGGCAAGTTTCTGACCCCTGGTTAAGGACTCATCAAATTGAGTATTAATATTTTCCGAGATCAACGCCTGTTGCTCAAGGCTCGATATTACCTCCTTTTCAAGCTGAGTAAGCTCACCTTTTTGTTGGTTAATAATGTGCGCGATAAAATGAGCACGAAACCGATTCAGGCATCGATGACAGATCGGCTGCTCTGCGCTCCAGGAGGGCACTTCGGATTGAATAAAATCGGTGAAGGCTGCTCCGTGCAGCGAGCCAGGGGAAATCTCAGCTGTGGTCACTCTTCGGTGACAGAGCGCGCAATATACTGGATTAATCTTTTTTCGGGGGCGTCTCTGTCGACGCTCTCCATGTTCGTGGTGCTGTTCAGAAGATAGCACGGTCGACGAATCTCCCGATTCCTCTCCGCTTGAGCTTTGCAAGACGAGCGGATCCTCGAGAGTATTCTCTGGTAAATTATCAGAATCGATCGACCGTTTTTCAGAATCCATGGAACCGTCACGAGTAGCGCATTTAGTGCTCCCTGAAAAACCCATGGAGGGGTTTTTCAGGGCCAACTATTTAGTGGTCGCTGAAAAAGCCCATTATTTTGTAACTTTCAAACAGCGATTGTCGTAGAAGCGATAATATTCGATTACTAGGCGAAAAAAGTCTCTGAAAAAGTCCAAAAATAGGCGACAAGATAGATT
>JBIJBT010000136.1:0-4603 GCA_044345055.1 Bdellovibrionota bacterium | reverse complement strand
TTTTGTGAAATGGGTTTGGGGGGGATTGGGGGTGGAAGGCTGAGAGCATTTCTCTATGTGTCAGGGACGTAGAGGAGAATGTCAGAGCAACTAGGAAACTTTTATCGGCTTGTGCCGAAAACCTTGAGTGAAAGATTTTTCTTTTTCTCGAGGAGTACACCACTGATGGGCTATCATCCACGCATCGAAACGCGCGAGTATCCAAACCTTATTACCAGCAGAACGAGAGATTCTCGGCTCTGGTTTGTGAATAATAATCAGCTCGAAGAGCGTATCCTCGGACTCACCGCCAAATACGCGACTCGTCACGAGATAACACTTTATGGATTCGCTCTTGAGGGTAACCATTTTCATATGGTGGCCCAAATCAACAAAGAAAACCGAGGAGCGTTTCTTCGGGATCTGAAATCCACGATCGCAAAATCTGTTCCGAAATTGACTCCATCGTATACGGGGGGCGGAGTATGGGGTAGGCGATTTTCAAATGAGTTTATTGCTGACGAGGCGACACTTGAGGAGTATTTTTTCTATGTTGTCTTGCAGCCGATAAAGGATGGTCTTGTTGATAAAATCTCCGAGTGCCCCGGCTACAACTGTTTTCATGATGCGGTGTGGGGTAAAACGAGAACGTTTTGGGTGTTTAATGGCACAGCGTATTACAAGGCAATGAGATTTGGTGCAAAGGTTGAAAAGAAGGATTTTTTCGAGGAGTTTACGCTAACCTATGCACGTCTTCCCGGCTATGAGCATCTAACCCAAAAAGAGTATGCCACATTGATGCACCAAAAGCTGGAGGAGCGTCGCCAAGAGATACTTCGATATCGCCGTGCTCATGGTAAGAAAAGCTTTGTAGGACGTTTTCGCCTCAAGCAGGTCCTGCCTGGTTCTTTTCCAAAAACTACCAAAACCTCTACCGCGTTCTCTCACCGTCCACGGGTCTTGTCCCTTTGTAAGGAAAAATGGGCCGAGATGAGGGATTGGTACTTCGGTATCTTATTTCACTTCAAGTATGTCTCGGAAAGATATCGGAGAGGCGAGCTAATGGCAGAGTTTCCAATCGGCACTTATCGCCCGTATGTAGCGGTCTAGAAGAGCAGTATACCACCCGGGAAATATCACATTATACCCATTCCAAATCGCGACCATCGGCCGCCTTTGCCGTGTTGCGATCAAATAAAGGTTGTTGGGCGATAATCTGTAAAATCGTGCAATTCTAAGCCAGAAAGCGACCTTGGTGGATTATTAAATTTGCTATTTGCTCGTAACTCAGGCAGGAGTGCTTCCCCAGCAGCGGAGTACGTACCTCTACGTCTCTGAGGTAAGTCGGTGGGGCAGAGGACAGCCCAAAATACCTCTCTCCGCATCATCGCTGAACCTTCAATACCAAAAAATCCCGGCGCCATCCCGACGCCTTCGAACTGGTGCGTTCGAAATCCGATTTTCCGTTCAAAAATCTCCATTTCAGCCGGTATGAACGACCTGTACACCGAAATTATAGCATTGAAATTCAGAAATTCTTCGAGCCGAGCCCCTCCGGAGTGTGTAGGAGGTTCGGAGTTGCACTACGTCTCTGAGGTATAGAGGTTTGGGGGTAAGTCGGTGGGTAGATGCCTCCTTATCACATCAAAAAAAAGAGAGGTATTCGAACGTTAGATTATTTTCGATAGAACGCTAGGTTGGATTTGGTGCGATGGCCCTGGGGGCACTGACAGCGGTGTTGATTTTTGGGTGAAAATCAGGTAAGCTTCTTGGGTCGACAGGTTTTTCATGAATCGGATTTTTTTTGTTGCCTTTTTGGCTCTCTCCTTTGCGCTTCCTACGCAAGCGCAAACAAAACAGGAGGAGTGGAGACTCCTGGGAGTCGTGACTGCAATGCGGTTCGATGGGGGGGTCAATTCTTTCGAATCTTCTCCCTTTGCTTCGAAGGCCCTTTGCTACAGTGCAAAGGCGAGGTTATCAAACCAGGAATATTTCACAATGTGGGTGGACTGCTTCCGGTTCCGCTGACCCCCGAGAGCCCACGGCTCTCACACCCGAGCGGCTGTTCCGATCTTCCCAGATCGGTTCAGCCCTCGGTTTTTTTTTCTTATCCCATCCCCCTCCTTTCCAACCTTGCGTATCCTCCCGAATACCCGGTACCATCTCCTGACCTAAAGCTCTTTAAGTGTGAATCCGTGAATTTGCAAAGGGCGGTGGTGGAACTTGTTGGTACTTTTTGGGCCCTTTGCGCGAAAACTGCGGTGTCTTTTGGCGTGCAGTTTGACAGAGACCGTGCCCCACAATCAAAAGTTTCGCCCTCCTCCTTTCCTGCCTCTTCTTGGCGATTTCTCACCTAAAAGAAGTTTTCCTTTGCCCACTCGTGATACCCGCGGGTTTTGGCTCTTTTGGGAGCAAAGACCCAGTTACTCTTCATAAAAACGACCCACCGACTACCAACCCCACCACAGGAGCAACCCTATGACTCAACCAAAATCGGTACCACGTGAATGGCGGACGATGCTGGATACGGAGACTATTTCGCGATGCATTTCGCGGATGAGTTACGAGATTCTTGAAAAAGAGGGGGATATCTCGGAGCTGGCGATTGTGGGAATCAAAACCGGTGGTGAGGTGTTGGGAAAGCGAATCCAGCAACGAATTCAGGCTATCGAGGGGACGCTGGTGCCGTTTGGGGTAATTGATATCACTCTTTATCGGGATGATATTGGGGTTTCAGAGACCTATCCGACTATTAAGGATACTGATCTTCCGTTTCGAGTAACGGGGTCGCGAATCATCCTTGTTGATGATGTGTTGTACACCGGTCGAACGATTCGCGCTGCGCTCGATGCGATTATGGATTTTGGAAGGCCGCACTCGGTTGAGCTTGCGGTACTTGTTGATCGTGGTCATCGTGAGCTGCCAATTCGGCCCGATTATGTCGGCAAAAACGTGCCTACCTCGAAGAGCGATATGGTTCGGTTGCGGGTCATGGAGATGGGATACGAAGATGGCGTGTATCTCGTTCATCGGGGAGGCGACCGGTAACGTTGATATCGGAGCCAATAGTTGGATTCTCAGGGGCGCGGCGAGAGTTGTCAGAAATTGAGCACTCATAAATCGCGCCCGAAACAAGAGGTAAGGACGACATCATGAGAGCACATCTGCTTGGCATCGAGGGGATGCGGGTTGAAGATCTTCAGACGTTGCTGGAAAACTCTGCAACGATGCTTGAGGTCTCGGAGCGGGTCATAAAAAAGGTGCCGACTCTGCGGGGCAGAACGGTTATTAATCTTTTCATGGAGCCGAGCACGAGAACTCGAACGAGCTTTGAGCTTGCGGGAAAGAGGCTCTCCGCTGATGTGGTTAATATAAGTGAATCGGCGAGCTCGACAAAAAAGGGGGAATCGCTTCTTGATACGGCGATTACTCTTGAATCGATGTCGCCCGATATTTTGGTGGTGCGACACAGCGCAAGTGGTGCGCCCCATCTGCTCGCCAAATATCTCTCCTCCACCTGTGTGGTGAACGCAGGTGATGGCCTTCATGAACATCCAAGTCAGGCGTTGCTTGATTGTCTCACATTGATGCGCCATTTCGGTGAGATTCCGCGGGGAAAAACTGTTGCTATTGTCGGAGATGTTCTCCACTCTCGGGTCGCGCGGAGCAATATTTTGGCGCTCTCGCTGCTTGGTAATCGGGTTCGGCTAGTGGGGCCGCCGACTCTGGTGCCCGCTTCATTGGGGCATCCTCGCTGTTTTGGTCATCGAGTTTCGATACATCACTCGTTGCGAGAGGGGATCGAGGGGGCGGATGTTGTGATGTGTCTGCGTCTTCAGCGCGAGCGGATGAGTCGATTTTACATACCTTCGCTTGAGGAATATTCGCGCCACTACGGTGTTTCAGAGCGATTGTTGCGGCAGCATGCTCCCGATGCAGTGGTGCTTCATCCTGGTCCGATGAATCGGGGTGTGGAGATAGATTCTGATGTCGCTGACGGCGCACGTTCTTTGGTGACGCTTCAGGTTGGGAGTGGGCTTGCGGTTCGGATGGCGATATTGGTGACCCTCGCGGCGACGAAGGGAACGGTCGAGGGAGGTGCAGTATGAGGGCGATAGTTGGCGGATTTTTGATTGATCCAGCTGGGCACGGTGAAGGTGAGTTCGATCTTTTTATTGATGAGGGAAAGATTGAATCGGTTGTGCCGCGCGGTACGGTGGTGCCAGCAAAAGATGATGAGGTAATCGATGCAACTGGTCGGTGGGTTGTTCCGGGATTGATCGATATCCACACTCATCTTCGTGAGCCTGGACAGGAGTGGAAGGAAACGATTGCATCGGGAAGTGAGGCGGCGGTTTGTGGCGGGTTTACCTCGGTGTGTTGTATGCCAAATACGACACCGCGAAATGATAGCGCTGAGGTTACGTCGTACATCAAAGGGAAGGCGCTCGAGGCGGGCCTCTCACGGGTGTTTCCGATCGGTGCCGTGTCAATTGGATTGCTCGGAACGGAGATGGCGCCGCTATCGGAATTAGTGGGGGCTGGATGTGTTGCGTTCTCTGATGATGGTGAGCCGATAGCGGATGCGGGGTTGATGAGACGTGCGCTCGAGTGGTCGCGGATA